>NZ_FUYT01000003.1:0-307977 GCF_900167995.1 Luteibacter sp. 22Crub2.1 | reverse complement strand
GTCGAAGCTTCGCCTGGACAATGGCCCGGAATTCGTCGCCCTCGCACTCGCGGAGTGGGCAGAACGCAACGGCATCAAACCCGACTTTATCGAACCCGGAAGGCCGATGCAGAACGGCTTTATCGAGCGCTTCAACGGCAGCTTCCGGCGTGGCGTTCTGGACATGCATGTCTTCCGAAACCTGAGCGAGGTACGCGAGCAGGCCGAGACTTGGCTTGCCGATTACAACGGTGAGATCCCTCACGACAGTCTCGGTGGCCTGACGCCTGCCGAATTCAGGCAGCAGAACGATCCGGCCGCCTCGGGTTATGGTTGGAACTAATTAACGGGGAGTCGACACCTTCAATGAACATAGATGCTTTGGTTTCTTCGGAGATTGAGCTTCTAGATTTGATATTTGGGCTGAATCCGTTGGCTTGGCGGAGGTATCAACAGCACGGACTTGGATCTGGCAATGCTCGAGGAAGCGATGAGCCGAAGACCGTCATGTGGTGTCCGTTTGTAGCCTTCAGATTTGCGCTGGAAGACGCATCTGTTACGAAACGTCTGCGTGAAGCTGTAGATGCATTTCGAGGCATACTTACTTGGTCTCTCTTCGGTCACGAGCGGGAAGGCCTTCCAGGAACTAATTGGGCGATTGGGCCCGCGATATTGTTCGAAGTTAAGGAGCGAGCTGCAGCTTCGCGTATCAGCGCGGGCGAGTACCTCTCGCGAAAAGATCCGAGTCTCGTCTCGGCTGCATGCCATGAGTTCCCTTTGCTTGTGGGGCACGTTCGACTCTGTACTTCCGCTTAGATAGCCTTAGCATGCATGTATCGACGGTCCAGGCGACCGGGGGTGTGCAAGCTTGAGTCGTCACCGGGGGCGTGCCTGTCCGGGTTGATCCGGTAGCGAGCCACCGTGCGCGAGCGAGGCTCCGCACGGTGGCCGTGCCATTACAGGTGCGCTTCGATCGCCATGCCGAGCACGCGCGTCGACAGCGTCCGATGCCTGGAAGCAATCCCGGAGATCTGTGAGGTGTAACGCGTCACATCGATGCCAACGTCGAGATGCGACGTCACCGCATACCCCACACCAAGCCCGAGATAACGGCTGCCGCCCTTGAGCGTCCCACGGTAATAGTCCGAACCCGGGCCAGCCTGCGTGTGGCTCCAGTGCTGCGTTCGCATGCGGGCGATACCGGCGCGGCCGGTGACGGAGAAGCTCTGCGGCAGCTCCCATTTCAGGTTGGCGCCGATGAGTACGGCACGCGATCCGATCTCGCTTCGCGTGCTCAGCGGATACGTCCGGCTGCCGTACCGGTGTGTGCCCGTGGCGCGGTACTTCACCTTGCCCAGGTCCGCGTAGCCAAGTTCGGCACCGAGGGCGACGTGTTCACCCATGCCCCAGCGATAACCGCCACCGAGTTCATAGGCGCGTGCGGACTTGCCGTCATAGAGCTTGCTCGGTACGGCGTAGCGAGCTTTGCCGATGTCGGCACGGAGGAAAGCACCGGCCGGGTTGGCGGCGGCGGTGAAGGAAACGGCTGTCAGAGCCAGGGCGGCTGTGGTGACGAGCAAGACCTTTTGCATGAGGCATCCTTGGGAAGCGTGCAGCATTCCGCCGGGCGGTGCGCCGACGGGCCGTGGAGGCGACGGCAGTCTAGGCGGAGTGCGCCATCACGAGGATGGGGGATGACGGCATCGACAGCGGGGCCATCGGACAGCCTCAGGGCGAGAATTCAATCGCCAGCGCAAGTGGTTACGCGCCCCCGCCCGTGCTTCTCAGCAAGCGCTTACGTGGGACTGGGAGAAGGACTACGCACCGTCGTGCGCCAATATCACAAATAGCGTGCGCCCAACGGAACTCAAGCCACCTGCGTGTGCAGCATCTCGTCGGTGAGATCGCCAAAGATCATCGCCGACGCCAGGCGCTCGCCATCCGGCGGACTGAACACGCCCATCGCGCCGCTCGGGCAATTGGTCATCTCGCCAATCAAAACCGACTCGCCGTCCGAATACATATCCACGCGCACCAGCGAGAATCCCTGGCTCAGCCGCGTTGCCACCTGCAGCATCCTGTCGAGATTCGCCGGCCGCTCGAAGTCGATCGACCCACGCTCGTACACCAGCCCGAAACCCTGCTCGCGCCAGTCCAGGTCGTAGAACTTGCGCACATGCCGCGATTGCCTTCCGTAGTCGACCTGAATCAGCCGCGGCCGCCCCTGGAAGCAGAACACCTTGTAGTCGGTGATTTCCGCGTCGTTGAATATCAACGGCTCGACGATCACCTTCGGCTGCAGGTTC
Source organism: Luteibacter sp. 22Crub2.1 (assembly GCF_900167995.1). Lineage (NCBI taxonomy): Bacteria > Pseudomonadati > Pseudomonadota > Gammaproteobacteria > Lysobacterales > Rhodanobacteraceae > Luteibacter > Luteibacter sp. 22Crub2.1. The sequence goes on along the minus strand of NZ_FUYT01000003.1, from coordinate 305,692 downwards.
CTGTAGTTTCGCTCCCGTGAGGTCCGGTAATAATTCAGCGCGAACCAGCTGCGGATGCGCGGCATATCGACCGGCTCACCATGCTTGCGCGTGATGATCTGCCCGCTCGCATGCGTGGGTTTGATCACGCAGCGGTCGGGGATAAGATCGATGTCGACGTCGTCCACCCGGCGGAACACGGTATGCGTCGGCACGTTGTGCTGGTCGCCGACGCGGTCGCGGACGAAGGTCTTCACGAATTCCTTGTCGGTCACGTAGACGCGCAACGGGTCCACGATCTCGGTGGAGGCCTTGATGCGATGGATGACGTCGTTGAACAAGGGGTGTCGTCGACGCGGCAGGCGCCGGTGCTGCATCACGAAGCCGAAGAGGTGAACGAGGTGGTCGACCGGCGCGATGGCAGGCAGGTGCCCGATGAGGGCGCGTTTCATCGAATTTCCGGACATCTCAGAGGCTTCCTTGTTTTGACCGGTTGGCTGGTAAAACGCACTGAAACGTTCGCTTCGTGGGCTACTCACAACTTGCGGATGCGCTTTGCGGGCAATCCAGGCGAGGCACGTTTTCGGCAAGACTAGCCGAAAGCGGCCCTAAGTGTGATGAAGGTCACATTCACGAATGTGACGCAGTCGACCTTTATGACGCGGGCGGCCTAAACGCAAGAAAGCCGACCGGGCTGCGCCTGGCCGGCTTTCTCGTCAACGGCAACCCCATGTTGTGCCTCGCGGCACTACCCCGGAGACAGGTCCTTCGGGTCAGGGCTCAGTAGTCGTAATTCACGCTCAGGCGGAAATAACGCGGCTGCTGCACCGCCGTCGGCGTCCCGTACAGCGGGTTCGCCAGGTTCGGGCTTTGCTCGCCGTTCGGGTAGATACCGATCGTCCGCTGCTCGTTGAGCACGTTGAACACATTGGCGTTGAAGGCCAGCTTCGCATCGGCGAAGGCGGGACGATAGGTCACGCCGAGATCCACCTGGCGCACCCACGGCAGGCGGCCGTGGCTGCCGGGCGGGGAGGGCTCGCCGTTGCAGAAGTGGTAGCTGTTGCCGTAGCCCGCCGGGTCGGTACGATCCGCGCCGAAGTAGCCGAGGCAGGGCTTGGGCGCACCGGAGATCATGCTGAGGTTGCCGCTGACCAGCCATTCGGGGCTGAACTGGTAGTAGCCGAAGAACTTCAGCTGGTGCTTGTGATCGTTGTTCTGCACACCGTTGGTGTTGACCATGATGTACGAGTTGTCCCAGTCCTGCGTGGTCGACACCGCGGTCTGGCCGGTGCCGCGCGATTCGCGGTACAGGTCCGAGCGAAGCTGGCCTTCCGTGTTGCCGTAGCTGCGCGAATACGTATAGCTGACCTTGCCATACCAGCCGTCGGCGAACGGATGTTCGAGGAAGGTCTCCAGCGAGTAGTAACGGCGCTTCAGGCGATCGAAGCCGAACTCCTCGTTGGACAGTGGCACCTTCACGTAATTGCCCGAGGTATCCACCAGATTGAAGGTGTTGGACTTACCGGGGTTGAACAGCCAGCAGCTGACCGGATTGCTCTGGTCGGTCACGTCGTAGCCCAGCGACTGTGCCTTGGCCAGCACGAGGTCGATGTCGCAGTAGTCGTCGATGGCGTTACGCAGGATGCGCTGCGTGGCCTTGGCGCCGTAGACCCAGTCGGTACCCAGCGTCTTCGTGAAGCCGAGGATGAACTCGTCCTGATACTCGGACTTGAGGCCCTGTGTCGTCACCGTCTTCGGATCGGGCAGCTGACCGAACGTGTTGTTGGCGGCGACCGGCGGCGAGATCGCCGTAAGGCCGGTCGGCGTCCCGTCGGCCGCGATGCCGCCATAGGTGAAGTACTGCGACGTCGTCAGCGCACCGCCGGCGGCATTGAGCGCCGGATTCAGCGGCAGGCCGAGGTAGTAACGCCCCGCGTTGGCATACACCTTGAAGGTCGCGTCACCGAAGACGTCCCAGCTGGCTCCCAGGCGGGGCGCCCACTGCGGTTTGTGCTGGGTGATGAAGGCGTCGCCATCCGCGTTGAAGTTCTCGAACTGATCGTTACGGATACCGAACGAGAGCAGCCAGCGATCGTTCACCTGCCACTTGTCCTCGATGTACTGCGCGCGCTGCGTCGAGCGAACGGTGGCGAGACTGCTGTTGATGTTCTGGATGACGTAGTAACCGCCGGCACCGTTGGGGAAGCCGGCCGTCGCCGGCACACCGAGGCCCGTGGAAATCGGCGTGTTCGGATCGGACTGGCCATACGTCCACGAGTATCCGCCGGGACCCGACGTCACCGAGCCCTGGTCGATGGCCACCGCGGTCTGGTTGTCGATACCGGCGGTGATCGTGTGATCGCCGATCTTGTAGGTGATGTCGATGCGCGTATTGGTGGTGCGGTTACCGCGGCCCGACGGACTGAGGCTGGATACGGTCTGGCTGTTGCCGCGCGACGATCCGCCGTTGAGCGCCGGGTTCTGGTTGACCAGGCCATCGACGTACGTGAGGCTCGAGTTGTAGCCGCCGGGCGCATCGTAGTCGGTGGTATGCAGCTTGCCGTACAGCGCGCTGACGGTCAGGTCATCGGTAATGTAGCCGGTGTATTTGGCCGTCCACAGGTTGCCGCCGGTCTTGATATCGTCGTCCTGGCCGATGCGATCCTGCCGCACGCGGTTGACGTAGTCGTAGTTGTAGATGCTGCCCGAGGTCTGATACTTGTCCGACGCGCCGGTCAACTCGAGGATGTTGTTGTCCGTGATGTTCCAGTCGATCTTGCTGTACCAGCGCGGCGAGTTGTATCGGTAATCGACGTAGGGCTTGGTACTCGTGTAACCGCTCACCGGGTTGACGGTATTGCCTTCCTGGCGCTGATACTCGCCGGCAACGAAGATAAACAGCTTGTCCTTGATCAGTGGGCCGCCGGCATAGGCGCTGACCGTGGTGCTGTCACCGCCGTTCTCGCTATCGGGCGAGTACAGATTGCCGGCTCGGGGCGAGGCGGGCAGGCCGCTTTCGTAGTAGCGGTTGCGCTGGTTGGCGCGCGCGAAGCTCGGCTCCCACAGCACCTGCGTGCCGAAGTGCCATTCATTGGTGCCGCGCTTGCCGACCACGTTGATGACGCCGCCGTCGGATCGGCCGTACTGGGCGCTGTATCCGCCGGTGTAGACCTCCTGCTGCTCGATCGCGCCATACGGCAACGACAGGCCGCCGAAGCCACGCAGGGGGTCGGTGGTCGAAAAGCCGTTGACGTAATAGGCATTCTCACTCGCGGCCGAGCCACCGAAGCTCACCAGTGAATTGCCGGTCGGACCCTTGAAGCTGCCGCCGTTCTGCACCACGCCGGGCGCGAGCAGCGCGATGGCTTCCGAGTTACGGCCCAGCGGCAGGCGTGCCAGCTGTTCCGAGGTGACGACGGTGCGCGAATCGATCGTCGATACGTCGATCTTGGGCAGCGCGGACGCGGAGACCGAGACGCCGGACATGTCAGTGGTCTGTGCCTCGGCCGGAGCGAACGACACTTCGGTACCGGCGCCGACCTTCAGAACGACGTTCTGGCGCGTGTCGACGGTCTGACCATTGGCGCGCAGGGATACCGTATACGTGCCCAGCGGCAGCTGGCCGGCCGAGTAACGGCCGCGCTCATCCACGGCGATTTCGCGGGTGATACCGGTGTCACTGGTGATGACGACCGTCTCGCCGGCAGCGACAGGCGCCTGGCCGAAGATGCCACCGGTAGTGGACTGGGCGAAGGCGGCGGGACTCGCGACGATAGCGAGGGCGATAGCCAGCGCGGTCTTGTTCAAGGGCTTGTTACGGCTAAGCATGAAGAAACGTCTCCCTGGATCTGTTTGGACGCACGGACATGCACGGGTGGCCGCGGCGCGGCACCCGTAATGGCTGATAAAGGCAAACCCTGGCGCACGTCTCCGACGCTGACAACGCGCGTTGTCAGAGCGGGACGAGCCGCGTAAACGCGCATCCGCGCGTCGCTTCCCTTCAGAAGACTTCACGTGCTGCGTCGCAGCACTTGCTATCGGTTATATAGAAAAGTTACGGGGATGTATAGGGGTTTAGACGGCCTTTTCGAAAGAACGTCCGGTCGGTCGCGTCGGCGCCAGGGGGCGGTCCGGCGCAGCCAGGGTCTCAGAAACGCATTTCCAGACCGGCGTGAATCGTATGAACGTGCATGCGGGTGCCGCCCGCCCGCACGCGGGTTCCTGCGAGCGCATAGCGCGAAACGTCGAGTGAGAGATCGGTATTCGGCGTGACGGCAAAGCCGATGCCCGCGCCGAGATAAGGGGTGATCCCCGAGGTGGAGACGGCGGCGCTTCTCCGACGCGTGTGCACCTCCAGCGCCGTGTGCGTACGAGCGATGCCGCTACGCGTGGTCAGCGACCATTGTTCGCCGACCTGCCGGCGGGCGTTGACGCCGAGAACGAAGGCGCGCGCACTGAGGGTCGATTTCTCCCAGTAGGTGGGAACGGGGCGCTTCGGCTTGTTCTGCGGTTTACCGGGGATCGGACGGCGGCTGTTGCGGGTGTCCTGTTTCGCCGCCGGATCCGCCACGCGGTGGGTGCTGCCGCCGAGGTCGACATAGCCCGTCTCGACGCCCAGCGCGAACGTATTGGCGATCTGCCAGCGATAACCGCCGACGACGTCGTATGACATGTGCTTCTTTCCGTCGAAGCGCTTCTCGCCCGTGCCATAGCGCGCTTCGCCTGCGCCTAACTTCAGGAAGGTGCCGGTCGATGCGGCAGCCGGTAAGGACAGCGAAGCGAGTGCGACGGCAGCGAGCGTCGCATGCAAGATCTTTTGCATGGGAGATTCCCTTCTGGTGGGTGGTGACGGTACGTCCCGTTGCGGACGTGGGGCGGCATTCTAGGAAGGGCGCCGCCGTTGTGCCGATCCCAGCGGCGCCGCGCCTTGGGACTTGCCGACAGGGCATGCATTGCCAATGCCCGTCGTGGCGCCGCTTCGCGCCAGGGACTTACGCAGCGCTCGGCTTGGTGCGGGTTTACGTGTCGAGGTATGGCTACAACGTGCGGCAGTCACGGCCGACCCTCGCCATGGGCCTCGGCGAAGCTGCTTCAGATGCCGAGGTGTTCAGGAGGCCAGATAAGCAGGCTTACTCCAATGACAAGCAGGGTGGCAATCGTCACGCCACCGAATAGCAAGAGTCCGTGGCTCGGTCCGCGCAACTCTGCGGCCATTGAATCGAACGCGCCGACGGCCTACCTTCGGTGCTTTATGGCCCGAAGGTATGCCTCATGTCCGACCTCTCCGCCTTTCCGATCACCTCGCGCTGGTCCGCCGCGCATCCCGATCGTATTCAGCTCTACTCGCTGCCCACGCCTAATGGCGTCAAGGTATCGATCATGCTCGAAGAACTGGGCATTCCTTACGAGGTCCACCTCGTGGATATCGGCAAGAACGAGAGCAAGCTGCCAGAGTTCGAGTCGCTGAATCCGAATGGCAAGATCCCTGCGATGATCGACCCGGACGGTCCAGGCGGAAAGCCACTCGGCCTGTTCGAATCAGGCGCCATCCTCCTTTATCTCGCGGAGAAGACCGGCCGCTTCCTGCCGAAGGACGAAGCGAAGCGCTGGGAAACGATCCAGTGGGTCTTTTTCCAGATGGCGGCCATCGGCCCGATGTTCGGCCAGGTCGGCTTCTTCCATAAGTTCGCCGGCCGCGAATACGAAGATAAACGTCCGCTGGAGCGCTACGTCGCGGAAAGCAAACGACTGCTCGCAGTGCTCGACCGGCAGCTCGACGGTAAGGACTGGATCGTCGGCGATGAGTACACCATCGCGGATATCGCCACGCTGGGCTGGGTCAATAATCTGGTGACGTTCTATGGTGCCCGTGACTTGGTGGGCTTCGATGACTTCCAGAACGTCATCGGGTGGCTGGAACGTGGCACGTCGCGGCCTGGCGTGGAGCGCGGATTGAAGATTCCGGCGCGGACCTGAGGTATCAGGCCAGCACCTGGAGTCCATGCTTGGCGACAACCGCAAGAAGCTTCAGCGCCATGCCGCTAGGCTTCTTGGCCCCGGATTCCCACTTCTCAACCGTGCTCTCACTCGTATTCAAGTAGCGCGCGAATACCGGCTGGCTCACATGATTCCGCTCGCGAAGCTGCTTGATCTGCAACGAGTCGATCATTGGGGGTGTAGCGATGCAGAGATCATCGAAGTCCCGCATGGTTGCCTTGTCGATGGTCCCAGCTCTGCGCATTCCGGACACGGCGCTGTGAATCGCCTCGAATGCGTCGCTCTTATGCTTACGATTAGCGTTCATTACGTACCTCAATGAGTTCCGAGATCGCCACTTCCTTGTCGATGTCTTGCTCTACCTTTCGACTGTAAAGTGCCGCAAGCTTCCTGAACGCGGCGAGTTCCGAGTCGTCGATATTTGCCCGATCCTTTTTCGCGAACAGATAGGCAAAGATCCAGTACCGCCGTCCTTTCGCGACCACGATAGACCTGTGCATGTTGCGGGTCATCGGCTTGGCCGCGCATGACTTCGAGCGCCGCGTTTCGTAGCTCCGAGTCGCTGATCAGGTGTTTTTTCGCCATCCTGGCGAACCACGCGGTCTTGAACACCCGCTGGCCCTTGCGTCCATTCGTCCATGGCTTAGGGTAGCACTGGGTGCTATTTATTTCTAGCCAAAAAAACGGCCGCATTATGCGGCCGTTTTTTTGCACCTGAGACTACCTACTTCTCAGAACCGGAACTCAGCCCCCGCCGCCCACACGCCGATCTTCTGGCTGATGCTGCCCGCATCGCTCTTGTAGTCGCCGTGGTAGTGCTCGTAACCCAGCGTGACGCCGAAGTTGCGGGTGAAGTCATAGCCGACGTTCAACGCACCGTAGAAACCGTTGTCGTGCGACGAGTTCTTGTACGAATAGTGGTCGCGGCTGCCCGGCGAATAGTAGAGATCGACGCCGTCGACATCGCTGCGCAGGCGCGACCACATGTGAAGGAAGCCTGTGCGCAGGCCCAGCGACCATGAGTGGCCGAGCATCCACTTGGCATTGATGCCCAGTAGCGCGGCCTTGTTCTTGATCTCGGAGCGGTCGGTCTCCGTCCATCGGCCTGGCGAGGTCGCATCCACCCGGTCCGACAACTTGCCCAGGTCGACGAAGCCGGCTTCGGGTCCGATCGAGAACACGTCGTCGATCATCCAGCGGTAGCCGCCGGTGACGCCGAAAGCGGTGTCTTTTTTGTCGACATGCTCGGCCGCGTCGATGCCGTAATAGGAATACGTGCCGCTTTCCCCGGTATCCCCGTTGTAGTGCGACTTGCCAGCCGAGGCAGTGATAAAGGCCTAGCCGTCGGCCTGGGCGGCGATCGGAGCGATCGCGAGAAGAGCGGTAACGACCGCCGTGCGCATGACCTTATGCATGGTGTTCCCTGTTCCTGATGATGTCCGTCGGCTCCGGCGCCGTACGGTCCCGCATGGGCGGGCGCGGCATTTTACGAAATTCCGGAGTGCCGTGACCGTGACCTCTGGCATAGGGCGCTCCGGACCATGACGTTTAGCATCGAAGGCTTGCGCGGACCGCAGGGGACCGCGCCGACCCGCTCGCAGGGATGGCCGGGCGATCCACACGCTCCACGGGAGAATTCCAGTGAAATCCACCATCCTTGCCTCCGCGCTTCTGGCCGCCCTGGCCAGCGCAGGCGCCACCGCCGTCCGCGCGGACGATGTTCCGCCGCCGAAGGACGTCGCGTTCGCCGGTACCGTCAAGCTCGCCGTCGACGCTACCGATACCGATCACCGCATTTTCCGCGTCAAGGAATCCATTCCCGCGCAGGCCGGTCCGCTGACCCTGCTGTTCCCCGAGTGGATCCCGGGCCACCATTCGCCGACCGGCCCGATCGACCAGTTCGCCGGTCTCATCGTGACCGCCGGCGGCAAGCGCCTCGAGTGGAAGCGTGACGAGTACAACGTCTACGCCTTCCACATTGACGTGCCCGCCGGCGCCTCGTCGGTCGACGTCGAGTTTCAGACGCTGACCCCGCAGGACACGCGTCAGGGTCGGATCGTCATGACCCCCGACATCGTCAACGTGCAGTGGAACCAGGTCTCCCTGTATCCGGCCGGCTACCGCGCCGATCGCGTCAACGTCGAAGCGTCCGTGAAGCTGCCGGCCGGTTTCCAGTTCGGCACCGCCCTCGAGCAGGCCAGCAAGAATGGCGACACGGTGACCTTCAAGGAGATCAACTACGACGACCTCGTCGATTCGCCGATCTTTGCCGGTCGCTATTTCAAGCGCGTCGACCTCGACCCGAACGGTAAGTCGCCGGTGCACCTGAACATCGTGGCCGACAACGCGAAGGCGCTCGAGATCAAGCCCGAAGCGCTCGAGATCCACCGCAAGCTCGTCCAGCAGATGGACAAGCTCTACGGTGCGCGTCACTACAACCATTACGACTTCCTGCTGGCGCTGACCGACAAGCTCGGCGGCATCGGTCTGGAGCACCACCGTTCGTCCGAAAACAGCGCACAGCCCAACTACTTCACGGAGTGGGACAAGAGCTGGCTGGGACGCGACCTGCTCTCGCACGAATACAACCACTCGTGGGACGGCAAGTACCGTCGCGGTGCCGACCTCGCCACGCCGAGCTTCAACGTGCCGATGGGCGACAGCCTGCTCTGGGTGTATGAAGGCCAGACGCAGTTCTGGGGCAACGTCGTCGCCGCACGCTCGGGCCTCGTTTCGCAGGATCAGGCGCGTGACGTGCTCGCACTCGTCGCCGCTACGTACGACAAGGGTCGCCCGGGTCTGTCCTGGCGCACCATCGGTGACACGACCAACGATCCGACGATCGCGCAGCGTCGTCCGCTGTCGTATCGCAACTACCAGATGAGTGAAGACTATTATTCGGGCGGCCAGATGGTCTGGCTCGACGTCGACACCAAGCTGCGCGAACTGACCAAAAACAAGCGTAGCCTCGACGATTTCGCCAAGGCGTTCTTCGGCATGAAGGACGGCGACTGGAAGGTCAATCCGTATACCTTCGAAGACGTGGTCTCGACGCTCAACGGCATTTCGCCGTACGACTGGGCGACTTACCTGCACGACCGCATCGACGGTCACAAGGGCGACCTGGAAGGCATCGAGCGCGGCGGCTGGAAGCTCGTCTACAACGACAAGCCGTCGGAAGCGGTCAAGGCGTTCGAAGGCCGTCGTCACTACGTCGATCTCACCTATTCGGCCGGCTTCGCCGTGTCGTCCAAGGGCGATATCTCCGACGTGCGCTGGGACGGCCCGGCCTTCAATGCCGGCCTCTCGCCGGGCATGCACATCGTCGCGGTCAACAACAAGGAATTCGATGGCGACGCGCTGAAGGAAGCCGTCACCACCGCGAAGACCGACAAGGCGCCGATCGAGCTGCTGGTCAAGAACTTCGATGACTACAAGACCATCAAGATCGACTACCACGGCGGCCTGATGTACCCGCACCTGGAACGCGACAAGAGCAAGCCCGACTGGCTGGGCGAGCTTTACAAGACCAAGTGATGCACCGAAGGGCCCCGCAAGGGGCCCTTCTTCTTTACGTAGGAGCGCGCCCCGCGGGCGATTCCAACCCGCGACACGGCTATCATCCGGCGGATGGAAGCCACCCCCACACCTCCCGGCAAAGAACTCGACCAGGCTCACCGCCGTCGTCGCCTCTTCATGATCGTCTTCTGGGGCACGGTCTTCGGTGCGGCCGCGATCGGCAACACGATGACCGCGCGGATCGATGCGGACCGTTACGACATCCACGTCGCCACCTGGCAGATCGCCGTCAACGAATTCAGCAGCGTCCTCGTCTCGTTGCTCATGCTGCCCTTCCTCCTGCGGGCGTGCGACCGCTGGCCGCTGCATGCGGATACGTGGCGGCGCTATCTCCCGCTGTACTTCGCCGGCAGTCTCGCCTGGTGCGTGGGTCACGTCGTCGGCATGGACCTGCTCCGGCTGCTCGGCTACACCCTTGGCGGCGCCCACTACGATCCCGGGTCGCTGGGCCTGCAGTTCGTCTACGAATATCTGAAGGACATCCGCACGTTCTTTACGATCGTCGCCGTCGGCCACATGGTTGAGTGGTTCGGCCGACACGTCAAAGGCGAGGCCAGTCTGCTCGACATTCCGGATGAAGGGCCGCCCGTAGAGCCCGTCGACCGTCCCGAGCGCTTTCTTGTCCGCAAGCTGGGCCGGGATTTTCTGGTAGCCACAGCGGACGTCGAGTGGGCGCAGGCCTCGGGCAATTATGTGAACCTGCGGGTCCGCGGGCGTGATTACCCACTGCGGACGACGCTCGCCGCCCTGGAAGCCAAGCTCGACCCGACGGTCTTCGTCCGCGCGCATCGGAGCTACGTGGTGCAACTGGCTCAGGTCACCTCGATCGAGCCGCTGGACGCGGGCGAAGCCCGCCTGCACATGGCCGACGGCACGGTCCTGCCGTGCAGCCGGCGTTACAGGGAAAGCCTTCGCGCCACGGCGGCCGGCGCTGAGCCCCTGGCGGCCAGGGCCTGACACTGAGGCTAGGCCGCCCGGGGGATTCCCGCTACAATGCCCGACCGCAGCATCAGCGCCTGTAGCTCAGCCGGATAGAGTAGTGGCTTCCGAAGCCATTGGTCGGGGGTTCGAATCCCTCCAGGCGCACCATCTTCTCCCTCGCCACTTGTCGTCCGGTGCCTTAACTCAAGGTTTGGCGCGAACGCCAATATTTGAGATGCTTAACCTGAAGTTCGGCGGCGCACGAATTGCGTGCACTTGCTAGAAGCGAGCTAAGCTTCAGACTTCGGCTGATTTCTTCTGCGCGTCGACGAATTCTCAAGCCTCGTGATTTTCCTACTCCAAGCGCTGCATTGCTGCACGACGCCTATGTAGGCCACTCTGGGCCGTGATAGTAGTGGTGCTTACGGCCGTCCACCGCGTCAGTCGCAGCTGGGAGTGAGGGGTCACGTCTGACAGCTCACGCTCCCAGTTCCGACCGATCGACATTCTCGCCCACTTTGCCATTTCGTAGGGCAGCCCTACGAGCGGCGCCAGCACTCCCCCCAAGCCCCGGCAATCCGAACAATCGTCGCGGTAGCATCTTCCCTCGTGCCACGGTGCGTCCCTCTGTGACGGGGCGCCATCGCTTGGACGGCCTGAAGCAGGGCCTTGAATGGCGCGGAAAGTCCATGCTAGGATTTTCTTATACCAGCGACCAGGAGTAGCTCCGGTCTAATGTCTGGTCCCTAGGGCGTTTCATTCACTTACGTATGCCCGGTCGCAGGCTCACGCCCGACCGGGCATTTCGTATGTGCAGTCTTGGCACGTGATGGGCTACGCTTCCCTTCATTCCATGAAGTGATAGGCCGCGACCCATGACCCCACAGCCGCTCCTTAAGCTGTTCGACGCCATGTTTCACGGCAAATATCTCTTTGAACAGTTTTTGACCCTTCAGTCCGAGAATAACTACAGCCAGGTCCGCTGGAAGAGCCGCACCATCTATAAGCCGTCCAGCACTCTTAAAGACTTCCACGCCTTCCTGAGCCGGGTTCTTCTAGATCATCTACCTGTCGATGCTTCGGTTTCTTTTGCGTACCGCAGAGGCGCGACCCTCATACAAGCCGTTGAACCGCACGCGAAGAGCAGGGCGTTCTTCCAGACAGATCTGGAGCGGTTTTTCGACAGCATTACGAGTCCGCTGATTCGCGAAGTCTTGGTGGAAAACCAGACGCCAGTTGCCGACCTGACGAATCATCTGGAGCATATCCTCAAGCTCCTAACTGTCGATGACAAACTGCCTATCGGCTTTTCCACCTCGCCTATTCTGAGCAACGCCTGCCTACTCTCATTCGATCAGCGATTAGCACAGATTAGTCACGAGCGGGGATGGATCTATACGCGCTACGCCGACGATATCATGGTGTCATCACAGGACCGCGCGGATCTCTCGGATGCGGGCACCATCATCGAGGACTGTCTTGCTGTTGAGATCGGCGACGGATTCAGCCTTAACCCCGCAAAGAGCAAACTGACCACTATCGGTCGTAAGGTCAAGCACTTGGGGTTGGTTATTCTTCCAAGCGGGGATGTCGCTATTGATCGCGATGTTCGGAACCGAATTGAATCCTGGATTCACTTCTATCTGCGAGACCGCGCGAAGTTACTGAGGATATTTGAGGAGACTCCCAATCAGGGGATGGAAGAAGGGTTGGAGCGCCTTAGTGGCCTCGTTAGCTATGCTCATTCTGCGGACCCAGACTATCTCGAAAAGCTAAGAAGCAAGTTCGGTACCACTGTGATTGATAGCCTGCTACACAGGTCTGCCCAATGAGTCGCCTACAAGTGACGCTGGACGCCATCCAGCACGTTGCTCGTCTGCACCTTGATGTGGATCTCTCCCAGAGCGGACTGATGTGTCTCGTCGGCCGAAACGGAGCGGGAAAGACGACCTTGGTTAGAGCGCTTCGCAATCTTTCCAACTCCGACACGTTCGTGCGAACAGCGACACCCTACGCGTTCTCGGAGGAAAGCAAGATCGTCTATGACCTGGACGGCGAACAGGTGACGTTTTCCTACAACAACGTTGTTCGCTCGCTCGACTGTCGCGAGAAGATTTCCAAAAAACTGCGCCAGCTTATTGCTGCCGAGCTTCCAATGCCATATGGAGCCCGGTTCAACTACTTCAGAAGCGCTAGCGAGGCTGACCAAGACATTCGGACCGCCATTGCCTTTGGAACCTACGACAGCCCAGAAGAGCTAATCTCCTTTTTGAATGCGGTATACGAGACCGACCGTTACTCAGCAATGGTCGAGGTTCGACTCAAGGGGAAGAGCTACTATGCCCTTGTCAGGGACGACGGGACATACATCAGAGAAGATTATCTAAGCTCCGGCGAGCACTTCCTAATCAATCTCTTCCGCACCATCAAGGGGCCCTCAAGGCTCTTGGTCATTGATGAGATTGATCTGTCCCTAGACGCTGCTGCTCAAGCAAATCTGCCCAATTGGTTGCGCGGATTCTGCGCACAATACGGCCGAAAAATCCTCTTCACAACGCACTCGCTCGCACTGATGCGGCAGCTAGAAGTTGAAGAACTGTTCTACATAGAGGGGGAGGATGGCGAGGTCACAATTAAGCCGATCTCCTACAGCTACGCGATGGCGAGACTGTTTGGATTTGCGGGGTATGACAGATACATCTTGACTGAGGACAAGATGCTTACTGCCTTCATCGGTCATATTGTGTCTAAGAACTGCGAAAAAACTCTCTTGCGTCACAAAATCATCTTCATCGGTGGGGGTTCTCAGATCGCCGAGCTCATCAACAAAAATGGAACGGAAGAGTTCTTGGCCCCGAAGGATAAAGTCATTGCAATCCTCGATGCCGACCAGAAAAACGAGAAATTTGCAGGGGACCCGGGCATTCACACCATCCCGCTGGAAAGCATAGAGAAAGCTCTGCTAAGGGCTAGTCAAGAGGATGCCGACTTCCCTTTTCAAACGCATAAGAGCGATTACACCCACGGCAAGAGCTTGAACCACGACATCAAAGACCAAAAGATCGCCACTCAAGAGCAGATCTTTGACTACCTCCTTGAAAGGCATAGGGATGAGTTCAAGGAGATCGTCGGAACCATTTGCGCCTTCCTGCCCCCGGCGCATAGCTAGAAGTTACCGCCTCCCTGCTCGGGACGTGGTAAGTGCGATCAGCAGGAGCAGAGGTTCGATGGATACGTTTGTTGGGATTTCCTAGCCCTTGAACACTACCCCCGATTTTTAGCGATGTCGCGCATCTGCCACAGCAGCTCCTCCCACACCCTTTCTGGCAGCTGAGACATCATCAGGATGGCCTCTGCCACGGGCTCCCTGACAGCGCGCGAGTAGGATATTCGGCGGCTGAAATACATCGCGAGAATGTGGGTGCGACGTCTCCCCGAGGCTATTCCCACGCGCATGACAGAGGTCGAATTGCGCAGGTACGCCGGATCTTTAGGAAAGGGCGATCGTATGTAGGGTTTGATAGCGATCGAAGGGTTTGTTGCAACGCTCGCATACATGCGCCTCACCGTCTCCGGTCCAAGCGACCAGAGATGGTGAGGCGATAATCTGGGCAGACGGCGAGCAAGCTGAATCAATCGTCAAGTTTTACTTGACCGTTCAAACCGAGGGCGCGCGACGCGTGCTGCGTGAGGTCAACCATTATCGTACGGCGATGATCCTGGCCGTCGACTATCGGGTGAATTCCCGGTGTGCCACCGGCCGCCCCGCGACCGCCCCGTACAGCAGCGCCCCCACGACTGCCGATATCAGATGCGCGATGGTGGTGATCGGCGGAAGCCAGACGAGATAGAGCGCGATGCCGACCAGGCCGGCGGCTGCCGCGATGGCCAACGCCAGGCGTGAAGCCCTGTCCTGAGCACCCGTTCGTTGCCATTGGATCAGCGCCACACCTGCCAGCGCCGACCATATGCATGAGATACCTGCCGCGTTCGCGAGGAACCAGAGACCGATCTGGATGGCCGTCATAACCACGAACACGGAGAGCCACGGCAGCCACGCGCGAAACGGACGTGCGCGCCAGGCCCACGCGTTGCCGGTCGTGGTGATAGCCAGGAGTGCAACATTGATCGTCGTATGAAGCACGCTGCCGTCATACGTGAGGCTGCGGATGATGAGGTCGGCGGGCATACGCTGTGGCTCCTAAAAATCCAGAGCGCATGATACGAGCCACGCTCGTGCGTGGCTCGCACTGCAGAACGTTACTTACCCAACGTCACCGGACTCGGATTGCGTGACGCCAGAGTCGCCTGCTGATGCCAGTACGGATAGATCGGACGCGTGGCGCTGGCGTCGTCGAGACGCTTGATCTGGTCGGCGTCCAGCTTGAACGACGTGGCGCCCAGGTTGTCGCGCAGCTGAGTCACGTTACGTGCGCCGATGACGATGCCTGACACGGTGGGACGCGAGAGCACCCAGGCGAGGGCGATCTGCGGCACGCTGTGGCCGGTCTCTTTCTCGAGGGCTTCGAGCACGTCGGTGATCGCGAACAGGTGCTCGTCCGGCACGGCCCAGGTCGCGTCCGTCGCGGCACGGCTGCCTTCGGCGGGCTTCTTGTGGCGACCGACCTTGCCGGTCAGCTTGGCGCCGGCAAGCGGGCTCCAGACAAGTGCACCTACGTTCTGGTCGAGGCCGAGCGGCATCAGCTCCCACTCGTATTCGCGGTCGGTCAGGGCGTAATAGACCTGGTTGATGACCGGCCTGGTGAAGCCGTGGCGGTCGGCCAGTGCCAGCATCTTCATGAGGTGCCAGCCCGAGTAGTTGGACACGCCGAAGTAACGGATCTTGCCGGCGCGCGTGAGCGTATCGAGGGCATGCAGCATTTCTTCGATGGGCGTGAGCGCGTCGAAGGCATGCAGGTGGTACAGGTCGATGTAGTCGGTGCCGAGACGCTTCAGGCTCGCTTCGCAGCTGCGGATGATCTTGTCACGCGACGTGCCGATGTCGTTCGGGCCGGCACCCATGCCCATGCCGGTCTTGGTCGAGAGCAGCACCTGATCGCGACGGCCGCCGATGGCCTTGCCGAGAATCTCTTCCGACAAACCGCCCGAATAGGCGTCCGCGGTATCGAACATGTTGCAACCGAGTTCGAGCGAGGCGTCGACCATGGAGGTTGCCTCCTTGACGTCGGTGTCGCCCCATTTCTTGAAGAACTCGTTGCCGCCACCGAAGGTCGCGGTGCCCAGGATCAGGGCGGGAATCTGCAAGCCGGAGCCGCCAAGCGAACGGTATTCCATGAGTCATCTCTCTGTGGTTGGAAGCCCGTCGAGCGTACACCTGTCGAAGTTAGCGGAAGGTATCGCTCGCCCCGGGTTGCGCCGATACGGCGCGTGCGGCGTGGATCGCCAGTCCGTAACTTTCCGTGCCGGGGTCGACCGGATCGGACAGCACCAGCTTGACGTGCTGCTCGTCGCGGGTGGTAGCCACGGCGGACGAGCGCGAGCGCCTTGCGCGACAAGTCGCCCTCAACAGCCTGCTCGTGCTGACCGGATCGCTGTTCATCGGCGCTTATGTGCTCGCCTTCTTCGGCATCTCGATTCCGGTGTTGCGGGTCGGCGGTGGTCTGGTCATCGCGGCCGCTGGCTGGCGCATGCTCAACGGCTCGGACGACGATGATGAGGACGACACCAAAGTGCACCGGCACCATGGCGACCCCTCGTTCTACCCACTGACACTGCCGTTCACCGTGGGGCCGGGCTCCATTGCGGTGGCCATCGCCGTGGGTACCGGCTCACCGCGCCATGGCGTCGACTGGGTGCACTTCGTGGCCGCAGCGATCGCACTCGCTGCGATCAGTGTCGGCATTTATCTGAGCATGCGTTACGCCGACCGGATAGGGCACCGGCTGGGCAAGGAGCGCACCAAGGTCATTCTGCAGCTGCTGGCCTTCGTGATTTTTTGCATTGGCATCCAGTTGCTCTGGGGTGGACTGTCGGAACTGCTGGGTATGCCCAATCACGCCACTTAGGGCTCAACTGCTTAGGTGCTGACAACCGGCGCGTGTGAGTTTCTGAAGCGGCATCCGGCCTGATCGACGGCGCCTCGCGGCGACGTCAGAACGGCGGCAGGCTCTGTGCCAGCTTCTCGTGTTCCTTCAGCATGGGCAACTGGCCGCGCGCGTAATCGCGGATGTCCACGTCTTCGCCTTTTTCCGCTTCGAGTTCGTAGAGGCCTGTGGCCAGCTTGTGGTCCCGAACCATCGCATCGGAGTAAGCGCGGTCAAACTTCGCACCGTCCAGGCCCTTCATCCGGTCGATGTCCTGTTGCTGCGCCGGCTCCGGTGCGACCGCGATCTGCACGCCCTTGCTACCCGCAAGCTTGCCCAGCGACTCGTTTGCCTTCGTGTGGTCGGCGACCATGCGTTCAGCGTATTTTTTCACGTCGCTGGATGACGCCTGATCGGCGGCGAGTTTGCCCAGTGCGATCTCGGTCAGGCTGGCACTGCTGGCGCGCCGGATAAAGTCGGTATCGGTGGCAGTCGTCTTCGCCTGCTGGGCGATGGCGGTGCCGCTCATGGACAACGCAAGCAGCGTCACGAGGATGCGATTCATGGCCTGGGCCCTCAGTGTGGGAAATCCGTACCGCAGACAGAACAACGCCCCGGTCTGGGGCCGGGGCGCTCTTCTTTCTTACCTGGGTGTGTCGAGGCTTATATCCTCGGCCCGCGACGCAGACCGCCGAACAGCAGCGACAGAATGAACAGGATCAGGAAGACCACGAACAGGATCTTCGCAATGCTGGCTGCGCCGGCGGCGATGCCGGTGAAACCGAAGATCGCTGCGATCAGCGCAATGACGAAGAAGATAACGGCCCACTGAAGCATGATGTTTCTCCTAGGGATGCGGGTTGGTTGATGGCGCCCCGCCGGGCGTCCATCGCCGCGTCGAGTCGGATGCCATTCGACCATCGCCGGTCTGAAAGGAGCGTCTTCACGCGGTGAGGCGTGTTCTCACCGCTCGCTGACACGGTCTACACGCATCCGCGCGGGCGCGCGACCCTGTTGCCTCATCGGCAATGCACGCCGGCCCCAAAAAAAAGGGCAGCTTTCGCTGCCCTTTTCCATCACATCGGGGTCGATGAATTACTTCTTCTTGACCTCGAAGGCTTCGTTGCCCACGGCCTGGCCGTTGAGCGACACGGTGACCTTGTACTTGCCTTCCGGCCACTCGTTCGGATTCTGGATCTTGAACGTGGTGACGGCCGGGCCGTCGGTGCTGATCGACTGGCTGATGTCGCTGACCGTGGTGGTCGTTTCGCCGTCCTGGAAGGTCCACTTCGCGTTCAGCGTAGCGCCGGCAGTGGTGCCTTCGGTGGCGACCGAAGCGTAGATGGTCTTGTCGCCCGGGGCGAAGGCGTTCTTCGCCTTGGCGACCTTCTTGTCGGCGCCGACGGCGCTGCCGAGGGTGACCGAACCGACCTTCAGCGACTCGCTGGCGGCGGCCGGCGCAGCCGGGGCGGCGGCCGGAGCAGCCGGAGCGGCAGCGGCGGTGGGCGAGGTGGCAGGCGCGGCCGGCGCCGTGGTCGCCGCCGCAGGGGCGGCAGCCGGAGCCGGGGCGGTCGCGGCAGCGGCCGGCGCGGTGTTCTGCTGCTCTTCCTTCTTGCCGCAGGCGGTGAGGACCAGCAGGCCGGCGACGGTGGCCGTGCAGAGGGCGTACGAGCGGAAGGAAAGCTTCATGTCTGGATTCCGGAATGACGAGTCAGGTTCGAACGGGGCGGTATCGGGGCCGATCCCCTTGGCCGCCGCAGAGTACAGGCTACACAACTAAAGGCAAGACCAATGAAGAACGCATGAATGTGTCATTCATTATTGGCGGGCGCCGCGCGGGTTGGCCGGCACGGCGGCCGGGTCCGTGCTGCGGAACGGATTGATGTCCAGGCCGCCACGACGGGTGTATCGGGCGTACACGGACAACTCGCGGGGCGCGCAGCGGGCCGTGACATCCATGAAGATGCGCTCGACGCACTGCTCGTGGAATTCCGTGTGGTTACGGAAGGAGACGAGGTAGCGAAGCAGGCCCGCGCGGTCGATCGGCTTGCCGGTATAGGCGATCTGCACGCTGCCCCAGTCCGGCTGGCCGGTGACCGGGCAGTTGGAGCGGAGCAGGTGCGACACCAGTACTTCGCGGGCGTCCCCGTCGTTCGCGACGAGAAAATCCGCCCTGGGCGGGCCGTAGCTGTCGAAGTCCAGCTCCTGCGTGTCCAGCAGCAGGCCTTCCGGTTCCGAGATCGGAGTGCCGTCCAGCTCGCCGGGCGCGTGCAGGACGATGCCGACCGGACCACCCGCGGCGGCTGAAAGATCGCGGACCAGTGTCTGGCGCAGTGTCGCGGCATCGGCCACGCGTTCCTGGGCAAAGCTGTTCAGATACAGCTTGAACGACTTCGATTCAACGATGTTGGGCGTCGTCGCCGGAAAGCGGAATTCAGCCACCGCCACGTGCGGCTTGCCGCGTTTATCCAGCCACGAAAGCTCGTAGCCGTTCCACACGTCCACGCCGTGGAAGGGCAACGCGGCTTCCGCCACGCCGATCTCATCGCGCTTGCCCTGGCGGGGAATGGGAAACAGCAGGCCGGCGTCATAGCGATCCGCGTAGACGGTGGACTTGCCCAGGGGCGAATGTTCGGGGGACGACATGGCGGCAACGGCGGCGGTAAAGGCCGCCATTATAAGGGACGACCGCCCCGGGACCGGATCCCGGTATCGGGGCGGCTGTCCGGGCGTTCAGGCGTTGACGAAGCCCATCATGCTGCTCTGATAACGGTCGCCAAGCGCCGCATCCGGCGGGAACACCGCGTCGATCTCGGCGATCTCGGTGGCCGTAAGGCTGACGTCATCGGCGCCGGCGTTTTCCTTCAGGTACTTCACACGCTTGGTGCCCGGGATCGGCACGATGTCCTCGCCCTTGGCCAGCACCCACGCCAGTGCCAGCTGACCTGGCGTGCAGCCCTTGTCGGCGGCGAAGCGGCGGACCTTTTGGACGATCTCGAGGTTCTTCGTGAAGTTCTCGCCCTCGAAACGCGGATTGTTGCGGCGATAGTCGTCCTCGGCGAAGTCGTCCGGCGAGGTGATCGCACCAGTGAGGAAGCCTCGGCCCAGTGGGCTATACGCGACCAGCCCGATGTCGTGCTCGCGGCAGGCGGCCAGCGTGCCGGTGGTTTCCGGATCGCGCGTCCACAGGGAGTACTCGCTCTGCAGGGCGGTGATCCGGTGTACGCCCGCCGCCTTGCGGATCGACTCCGCCGAGGCTTCGGAAAGGCCCAGGTAACGCACCTTGCCTTCCTCGACCAGCCGCGCCATCGCGCCGACGGTTTCCTCGATGGGCACGCTGGCGTCCACGCGGTGCTGGTAATACAGGTCGATGTGATCGGTCTTCAGGCGGCGCAGGCTGCCTTCGACCGACTCGCGCACATATTCCGGGCGGCCGCTGATGCCGCGCTTCGATGGATCGTTGGGGTCACGCACGATGCCGAACTTGGTCGCGAGGAACACCTTGTCGCGACGACCGCTGAGGACGCGCCCGATGAGCTCCTCGTTGGTGTGCGGACCGTAGGCGTCGGAGGTGTCCCAGAAGGTGATGCCCAGATCCAGCGCGGTTTCCAGTGTCGCGATGGACTCTTTCTCGTCGCCGGGGCCGTAGAACTCGCTCATGCCCATGCAGCCGAGGCCCTGAGCCGATACGTCCGGGCCGTTCTTACCGAGTTTGCGTGTCTTCATGCCTGTTTCCTGCGCGGGGAGGTGGGGGTCTTTTCGCGGGGCCGCGCCGTGGGCGGCGGGGGCGCCGTCACGGCAGGAGGCGCCGGTTCAGGGAATGACACACCTTCCTCGCCATACGCCGAGCGGTACATGGCGATCTTCTTGTCCAGCCGCGCGATCGTCTCGGTCAGGGTGACCAGTTCGTCGCGCAGAAAGGCGGCGTGGCGTGCCAGCAGGTCGCCGCGCAGGCGGATGCTGTCGGGCGTCTCACCCTGGCGGCGCAGCTCGGAATACTCCTGCAGCGTACGCATCGACATGCCGGTGGCGCGCATGTGGACGACGAAACGCAGCAGGGCGAGCTCGTGCTCGCCGTATACCCGCTGGCCGCTGCGGCGCGGCACCGGGTCGATCAGGCCGATCTGCTCGTAATAACGCAGGGTATGGACGGTCAGGCCGGTCGCCAGGGCGGCCTCGGCGATGGTCAGGTAGGTGGTCATGCCGAAAGCCTACGCCTTCGAGTGCGCTCTAGGTCAAGCGCCTCTTTTCATGCGGCCGCGGGCAGCGGCTGCACGGGTGTCGGCTTGTACTCGCTGTCCAGCGCGATCATCGTGAACGTGCCCCGCGTGCACAGCTCGCGCGCGCCGGTGATCAGATCCTCGGTGTACATCGCCACGTCGATCTTCATCGACGTACGGCCCACCGAAATCACCGTGGCGATCAGCTCGACCATCTGGCCTTTACGGACGGGCACGTGGAAGTCGACCTGCTCCGAACGGGCGGTGACGACGATCTGGCGGGAGTAACGCGAGGCCGCCAGAAAGGCGGCCTTATCCATCCACGCCAGCGCCTGGCCGCCGAACAGCGTGCCGAGGTGGTTGGTGTGGTCGGGGAAGACGATTTCGAGGACGCGAGCCTCGGTGGGGCGGTCGATCGCGGTCATGGGGGACGATTCCTGTTGCAGTGCAGCATGCATCATACAGGGTCCCCCGTTTCCTCAGAACGACTGGTCGAACGCGACCTCGCCCTGCACGCCGACCTGGTACGACGACACGCGCCGCTCGAAGAAGTTGGTCAGTTCCTGCACGTCCTGCAGGTCCATGAAGTCGAACGGATTCTTCGAGCCATACTTCTTGGGCATGTCCAGCTGGACCAGACGCTGGTCGGCGCAGTATTCGAGGTACTGGCGCATGTCGTTGACCGACAGGCCGGCCACGCCGCCCGAGAGCACGTCGGCGGCGAACTGGGTCTCGCAGGCGATGGCGTCCTCGAGCATCGCTTCGACTTCCTGACGCATCTGGTCGTCGAAGAGGTCCGGCTCCTGCTCGCGCACGGTGCGCACGACCTCGAAGGCGAACGCCATGTGGCCGGACTCGTCGCGGAACACCCAGTTGGTGCCCGAGGCCAGGCCGTGCAGCAGACCACGCGAGCGCAGGTAGTACACGTAGGCGAAGGCGGCGAAGAAGAACAGACCTTCGATGCACGCGGCGAAGCAGATCAGGTTGAGCAGGAACTGGCGACGGTGCTCGCGCGTCTCGAGGCGGTTGAGGTTCTGGATCGAGTCGATCCACTTGAAGCAGAACTCACCCTTCTGGCGGATCGACGGAATGCTCTCGATCGCGGCGAAGGCCTTGTTGCGCTCGGCCGGTTCCGGAATGTAAGTGTCCAGCAGCGTGAGGTAGAACTGCACGTGCAGCGCTTCTTCGTACAGCTGACGCGAGAGGTACATGCGTGCTTCGGGCGAGTTCACGTGCTGGTACAGATTGAGTACCAGGTTGTTCGACACGATGGTGTCGCCGGTGGCGAAGAACGCGACCAGGCGGTGGATCAGGTGCCGGTCGGCGTCCGACATCTTCGACTTCAGGTCGGTGGTGTCGAGCGAGAAATCCACTTCTTCCACGGTCCAGGTGTTGCGAATCGCCGCGCGATACATCTCGTAGAACTGCGGGTACTTCATCGGCCGCAGGGTCAGCTCGAAGCCGGGATCGAGAATGTGGGTATCGCGGGTGACGGGAGAAGCGGACATCGGGCTACCTCAAATTAAATACGTGTAGGAGCGCGCCCTGCGCGCGAAAAACCAACGAAGCGGCGATGCTGGAACGTTTGGCGCAGGCAGCGGCTTCGCGCGCGGGGCGCGCTCCTACAGGGGTGCTGCGCCCCTGTAGGGGCGCGTTGCTTTTATTGGCAGGCTTCGCAGTACTCGGGGTTCTCGAGCGAGCAGAACACCGCGGCTTCGGCCTGCTCCTGCGCATCGGCGACCGGAGCGGCCGGCGTGGGCAGCGAGGCCGACGACGAGCTCACCGTGGTCTTGGCGATGCGGGTGGCGGGACGCGAACGCAGGTAGTACGTCGTCTTGATGCCCGACTTCCACGCGTACATGTACATCGAGGACAGCTGACCGATGTTCGGGTTTTCCATGAACAGGTTCAGCGACTGGCTCTGGTCGATGTACGCACCGCGCGCGGCGGCGAGATCGATCAGTGCCTTCTGCGGCAGTTCCCACGTCGTGCGGTAGACCTCTCGCAGCGCGGCCGGAATCGCGGCGATGCCCTGCACCGAACCTTCGGCGAGCTTGATCTGATCGCGCACGTCTGCGGTCCACAGGCCAAGCGTCTTCAGTTCGTCGACCAGATAACGGTTGACGACGAGGAAGTCGCCCGAGAGCGTCTCGCGCTTGAACAGGTTGGACACCTGCGGCTCGATGCACTCGTAGCAGCCGGCGATCGAAGCGATCGTGGCGGTCGGAGCGATGGCGATGACCAGCGAATTGCGCAGGCCCTTGGCCTTGATCTTCTCGCGCAGCTCGGCCCAGCGGCCCTCTACGCCGGTCGGCGTGGCCGCCGGCCAGTAGTCGAACTGAAGCTCGCCGTTGGCGGCGCGGGTTTCGTCGAAGCCCGGGTGGGCACCGTCGCGCTCGGCGATCTCGTTGGACATCGACAGCGCGTGGAAATAGATCTCTTCCTGGATGCGCGTGGACAGCTTGCGCGCTTCTTCGGAGTCGAACGGCAGGCGCAGCTTGAAGAACACGTCCTGCAGGCCCATCACGCCCAGACCCACCGGACGCCACTTCATGTTGGCCGTCTTCGCCGTGGCGATCGGGTAGAAGTTGAGGTCGATGACGCGGTTGAGCTGACGCACGGCGGTGCGCACCGTGGTACCGAGTTTCTCGTAGTCGAACTGACCGTCCACCACGTGGCGGGCCAGGTTGACCGAGCCGAGGTTGCATACGGCGGTCTCGCCCTCGGAGGTGACTTCGAGGATCTCGGTGCACAGGTTGGACAGGTGAATGACGTTTTCCGGACGCGCGGTCTGGTTGCTCGTGGCGTTCGAGCGGTCCTTGAAGGTCATCCAGCCGTTGCCGGTCTGTGCCAGCGAACGCAGCATGCGGGCGTACAGCTCGCGTGCCTTGATCGACTTGGCGGCCAGGCCCTCGGCCTCGGCCTTCTCGTAGGCGGCCTCGAACGTCGCGCCCCAGGTGTCGACGAAGTGCGGCACGATCTTCGGATCGAACAGCGACCAGTCGCCGTCGGTTTCCACGCGGCGCATGAAGAGGTCGGGCACCCAGTTGGCGAGGTTGAGGTTGTGCGTGCGGCGTGCGTCGTCACCGGTGTTCTCACGCAGCTCGAGGAATTCCTCGATGTCGGCGTGCCAGGATTCGAGGTACACGCAGGCGGCGCCCTTGCGCTTGCCACCCTGGTTCACCGCGGCGACCGAGGCGTCCAGCGTCTTCAGCCAGGGCACGAGGCCGTTGGAGTGACCGTTGGTACCCTTGATCAGCGAGCCGCGCGAACGGATGCGCGAGTAAGCCAGGCCGATACCGCCGGCGAACTTGGACAGCTGGGCCACGTCGCCGTACTTGGCGTAGATCGACTCCAGGGCATCCTGCGGCGAGTCCAGCAGGAAGCACGACGACAGCTGCTCGTGCGCCGTACCGGCGTTGAACAGGGTCGGCGAGCTGGCCAGGTATTCCAGCGACGACAGCATGCGATACAGCTCGAGCGTCTCGGCCACGTCGTTGCCGCCGAGCGCGCAGGCGATGCGCATGAAGAAGTACTGCGGCGTTTCGATGACGAAGCGCTTCGTCGGGTGACGCAGCAGGTAGCGGTCATAAACCGTGCGCAGGCCGAAGTACTCGAAGCGGCGCGAACCGGTCGTGTCGATGGCGTCGTTGAGCTTGCGCGCATTGACCTGGACGAAGTCACGCAGGCGCTCGTTGAGGATGCCCAGGTCGAAACCGGTGGAGATCGACTGCGAGAACGACTGGATGTCCTGACCGGATACTTCCTTGTCGACGAAGGCGGCGAGCAGGCGTGCGGCCAGCTGGCCGTACTCCGGTTCCTCGGCGGTGAGCGCCGCGGCGGTACGGATCGACAGCTGGTCGAGTTCCTGCGTGGTGGCGCCATCGTAGAGGCCGCCGATCGTCTTCAGGGCGACGCGCATGGGGTCGACCGCGAACAGGCCGTCGGCGCTGCGGGTCACCGCGCGCACGATCTTGTTCACGTCGACGACTTCCTGGCCGCCGTTGCGCTTGGTGACGCGCATCTGGCCAGGGTTGTGCGGGGGCGTCAGCGCGAAGGCCGGCGGCGGGTCGTTGCGGTAGCCGGCGGCAGGCGCCTTGTCCGTGGTGTTATTGGCGGAGACGGCGGCATCGGCCGTCTCGGTGCGCTCGCGCGCGGAAGAATCCATCGTGGTCATTGTCTTGGCTCGCCCCAGGTTCTATCACCCGTTCCCGGTCGGCTGGCTCGTGAGGGATGGGGCTGATGCGGGAAACGGCCGGGGACGGAGCGCGCCGCGAAGGGGCTCCGGTCCGCGACGTGCTTCCCCGCGGAAGCCGTCACCACTATCGAGGCCGCCCGGGCACCGATTGCTGGCAGGTCTTCGGACTCATGGACAAGGGCCTTTCGGTCCGCCTACCCGTCGCTTCCCAGCCCCTGAAGGACCAGTGCATTGAACGGGATCGTTTCCATTTACCGCTGCGGGGCAGTTCCGGATTCGCACCGGATTCCCTATTAAGTCCGACGGGCAGTCGCGCCTCTCCGGACACCAACGGGACACACCATATAGGCGGAGGTTGGCAGCGTCAACACAAGATGTAGGGTGTCGCCGCTATGTGCTTGATCCTTCGCAAGTGATTTTTTGCAACCCCTTTCCCGCGACGCGACGGAGGGGATCATGAGGGTTTTGTGAAGACCTTCTACACAAAGCTTATGACCACTAACCGATAACATCTGCGTTCTTTCATAGGATCGCTCGCTAGATGACCTCGACGTTCGCGCTGCAGGAACATGCCCTGGTCACCGATGCGTTCGATGCGCTGCCCTACGGCTTCACCGCCGTCACGGCGGATGGCGAGCTCCTGTATGCCAATGCCTGGATGACGGCACGTCTCCGCGACGCGGGTGCCTGCGGCTTTCTGACCTGGTGGAACGAGGAAAGCCGGTCTCGCCTCGAGACCGCCTTGTCGCTCGCTGACGCCGGGGGCATCCGTGAGCTGGCCCTGGGTTCCGTGGAGGGCGCCACCTGGCGCGTCTCGATCGAGCCGTGGCGCGCTTCGGCGCTGGGCCAGGCGTCCTTCGTCGTGAGCGTCCGGCCGCTGTCCGGGGAGACCGAGGCCGCGCGCACCATCGAAGAGCGCCGCATCGCGCTGATCGAGGTCAGCGACATACTCCGCGAAGTCGAAGATCCCGCCGAGATCGCCTACCGCGTGGCCGAGGTCCTCGGCCGCGCGCTTCGTGTCAGCCGTGCGGGCTATGGCTCGGTGGACACGATCGCGGAAACCATCACGATCGAGCGCGACTGGAACGCGCCGGGCATCGTCACGATCGCCGGTGTCCTCAACTTCCGTGAATACGGGTCCTACATCGACGATATCAAGGCCGGCCGTACCGCGGTCGTCTCCGATGCGTACAAGGACCCGCGCACGATCCATACGGCGGACGCGCTGGCGTCGATCAGCGCCACGTCGTTCATCAACATGCCGGTGACCGAGCGTGGCGGCACGGTGGCGCTGCTCTATCTGAATCACGAGAGCCCGCGGGAGTGGCCGGAAGAAGAGATCGACTTCGTCCGCGAGGTCGCCCATCGCACCCGGGTCGCGGTGGAGCGACGTCGCGCCGAGGCCGAGCTGCTCGAGTTCGCGCACAGCCTGGAGCGTCAGGTCGCCGAACGTACGCTGGAGCGGGACCGCATCTGGCGCCTGTCGAGCGACATCCTCGTCGTCGCGGACACCGACACCCGCCTGCTCTCGGTCAACCCGGCGTGGACCGCGATCCTCGGCTGGAGCGAGCGCGACACCATCGGTCGCTCCTATCTGGACTTCGTGCACCCGGACGACACCGGGCGCACCGGTGAGGAAACCGAGCAGCTGGCCGACGGTGTGGCTACGCTCCGTTTCGAGAACCGCTACCGCACCGCGGACGGTGGCTTCCGGCACCTGTCCTGGCGGGCGGTGCCCAGTGAGGGCATGATCTTCGCCGTGGCGCGTGACGTCACCAGCGAGCGCGCACGCGACGCTGAACTCGGCGCCGCCCAGGAACAGCTGCGCCAGGCGCAGAAGATGGATGCGATAGGCAACCTGACCGGTGGCGTCGCGCACGATTTCAATAATCTCCTGCAAGTCATCAGCGGCAATCTGCAGCTGCTTGGCGCGGATGTGTCGGGCAACGAACGGGCCGAGCGGCGCGTCGCCAATGCGATGGCCGGCGTCACGCGTGGCTCCAAGCTGGCCGCCCAGTTGCTCGCGTTCGGCCGGCGTCAGCCCCTCGCCCCCAAGGTCGTCAACATCGGTCGCTTCATCCGCGACATGGACGAGCTGTTGCGCCGCGCACTGGGTGAGGCCATCGAGGTCGAGACCGTCATTGCCGGCGGTTTGTGGAACACGCTGGTCGATCCGTCCAATGTCGAGAACGCGCTGCTGAATCTCGCGATCAATGCGCGCGATGCGATGGACGGGCAGGGCAAGCTCACCATCGAAGCCGGCAACGCATTGCTCGACGAGGCCTATGCCACGGCGCACGGCGACCTGCGTCCAGGCCAGTACGTCATGCTTGCCGTGACCGATACCGGTACCGGCATTCCGCACGACATCCTCGACAAGGTATTCGACCCGTTCTTCACGACCAAGCCGGAAGGGCGTGGAACCGGCCTGGGCCTTTCGATGGTCTACGGCTTCGTCAAACAGTCCGGCGGCCACGTCAAGATGTATAGCGAGGCCGGCGAGGGCACCACGGTCAAGATCTACCTGCCGCGTTCGATGCAGAGCGAAGACCGTGTGGTGGCCATCGAGGAAGAAGCGGTGCGCGGCGGTGACGAGACGATCCTCGTCGCCGAAGACGATGAAGCCGTGCGCGAGACCGTCGTGGGTATGCTGGGTGAACTGGGCTATCGGGTGCTTAAGGCGCGCGACGCGGAGAGCGCCCTGTCGATCATCGAAAGTGGCATCGCCATCGACCTGCTGTTTACCGACGTGGTCATGCCCGGTCCGCTGCGCAGTCCGCAGCTGGCGCGCAAAGCCGTCGAGCGTCAGCCGGGGATCGCCGTGTTGTTTACCTCGGGCTACACGGAGAACGCCATCGTCCACGGCGGCCGTCTCGACGAAGGCGTTGAACTGCTCAGCAAGCCGTACACGCGCGAGCAGTTGGCACGGCGTGTGCGTCAGTTGTTGAGCTCGCGCGTCCCGCGCACGATCGCCGAAACGGTATCGGCACCCGCTGCCGGTTCCTCAGCGTCTTCCGCCGCGCTGCGGCCTTTGCGTGTTCTCGTCCTCGAGGACGATGCGCTGATCCGCATGTCCATCGCGGAGATGCTGGAAAGCCGCGGGCACACGGCGTTCGAGGCGGGCGACGGCAACGAGGCGATCCGCCTGCACGGTGTCGAGGGCATCGACGTGCTGCTCGCCGATGTGGGCCTCCCCGGCATGAGCGGCGTCGAAGTGGCGGAGCGCCTGCGCGAAAACCAGCCGGAGCTACCGGTGATTTTCGCTACAGGCGATCACCTGGCGAATGGCGTTCAGCGCGATTCGCATACGGCGGTCATCATCAAGCCCTACGGCGTCGCCGATCTGATGGAAGCACTGGGACGGATTACCCGGGGCTGACGGCGGCCAGTGCACCGGCCGCCACGAGGACGACACCGGAAGTCAGGGCAGGGTATTGCCCCCCGTCACCCCGTACGTCTCACCGGTAATGAAGCTCGACTCCTGGCTGGCGAGCAACACGTACAGTGGCGCACATTCCACCGGCTGGCCCGGACGTCCCAGAGGTACGTTCTTGCCGAACTCCACCACCTTCTCCTGCGGCTGACCACCGCTCGGCTGCAGCGGTGTCCAGACCGGACCCGGCGCCACGGCATTCACGCGGATGCCCTTCTCGATCACCTGCTTCGACAATGCCTTGGTGAAGGCGACGATCGCCGCTTTCGTCGGCGCATAGTCCAGCAGGATGTCCGACGGCTCATAAGCCTGAATCGAGGCCGTGTTGACAATCGTCGCGCCCGGCGGCATGTGTTCCAGCGCAGCCTTGCTCAGCCAGAACAGCGCGAAGACGTTGGTGCGGAACGTCGCTTCGAACGACGCGGTGTCCAGTTCGTCGATCGACTTACTGAACTGCTGACGGCCTGCCACGTTGGCGAGGATGTCGAGGCCACCGAGTTCCTTCACGGTGCGCTTGACCAGATCCTTGCAGAACGCCTCGTCGCTCAGGTCACCCGGCACGGCGACGATGGTGTGACCTTCGCCGCTGAGCAGCGCGACGACCTCGTCGGCATCCTTCTGTTCGGACGGAAGATAGTTGATCACCACACTGGCACCTTCCCGCGCGAACGCGATCGCCGCCGCGCGGCCGATGCCGGAATCACCGCCGGTCACCAGTGCCTTCCGGCCTTTCAGGCGACCGTTGCCGCGATAGCTGGTTTCGCCATGATCGGGTTTCGGTGACATCTCTTTCGCGAGACCCGGCGCGGGCTGCGGCTGTTTGGAGAAGTCGGGTTGCGGATACTGCGTACGTGGGTCGCGCATCGCATACGGGTCGTTCATGACATCGGTCATGGGGAAGTCCTCTTGGGTGGGGAGGACTTCAGGTGTACGGGGCGGCGCGTCCATACGCCGTCCACGCACTGTCAGTGTTCGTTACATGCCGGCCATCTTCCTGCCTTGCTTCAGTACGGCGTCGCACACCTTGCGGGTGAGCTGCGCCTTCAGGTCTCCGTTGCCCGATGACGCGCCGCTGGCGCCACCCAGATTCAGCGACTTGCCGTCGCCCGAGGTCAGGATGCCCCGTGCGCCATCCAGGTACCCTTTGTCCTGGGTGGGCGCGGTGTCGGTTTTCTTGTTCGAGCCGCCGGTGAACTTGCCGAGCATCGAGCGGGTCGACGAGCTGCCGGCGTCGTTGTCCGCGGCCTGGTGGTCGCCGCTCAGGCTGCCGAGCAGCTTGTCCTTGACCCCGCTGGCGCCGCTGTCGCCGCCGAGGTAGTTGTTGGTCATGCAGTACTGGAGAATGCCGGCGGCGTTGCTCGCGCTGCCCGAGGTGAGCGACCCGGAACCTCCCATCATGCCCTTAAGGCTGTCGAGCTGGGCGGCGGCGGCGCTGCCCGAGGCAAGTGTGGCGGCGAGGACGATGCCGGCAATGGCGGTCTTCATGACGTGGCTCCGGTGGCGAAGGTGGGAAAGGGATAAACCTTTGCACGTTAGATGGATGTGTGCGGCCTCCTCACTGTGCCTTCGCGATATGCTCGGAAGTCATCGCGCCCGAGGCCACCCGCTTGCACGCACTCCGCCGGTTCGCTTTCGTTCTTCTACCCTTCGCTCCGCTGGCCCATGCGACCGTCACCGTCCATGCGCCACGCGTCGAGCGCAGCGACACTCCCACGTATGTCGACGTGGCCAAGCCACGTTTTTCGTGGATCGTCCGGAGCGATCGTAACGGCACGGTGCAGACGGGCTATCGCATCGTCGTCACGCGAGCCGGGAAAACCGTGTGGGACAGCGGCGACGTACGTTCGACCCGATCCTTCGACATCGATTACGCGGGACCCGCGCTGGCACCAGGCGAGCGTTACGACTGGCGTGCGGAGGTGCGTACGTCGGACGGCCAGGGTGTGGTGAGCTCGCACTTCGACACCGCGCTCGATGAGTCAGGCTGGCAGGGCGCGCGCTGGATCGGCAAGGCGGACGCCACGAGCCTGCCCGCGCCGCTGTTGCGCAAGACGTTTCGGGTAAACGGCAAGGTCGATCGCGCCACGCTCTACGTGGCGGCTGGCGGATACGCGGATATGTCGATCGACGGGCAGCCCGTGAGCGACGCGGTGCTGTCGCCCGGCTTCACCGACTACGACAAGCGCGTGGACGTCGTCGCCACCGACGTGCGGCTCGATGCCGGTGAGCATACGCTGGGTGCCGAGCTCGGCCGCGGCTTCTATGGGATGACCAACCCCAACGTCTGGCATTGGGAAAAGGCTCCGTGGCACGGGCAGCCGCGCCTGCGAGCACTGCTGCGCATCCGCTATGCCGACGGTCACCGGCAGGACATCGTCAGCGACGCGGCGTGGAAGCTCGCCGATGGCCCGACGCGGCTCGACGATCTCTACGGCGGCGAAAACTACGATGCGCGTCTCGCATCTCCGTCGACATGGGCCGCCGCAAGTGAGCTGCCCGCTCCGCGCGGAACGCTCGTCGCGCAGACCGAGCAGCCCATACGGGTCGTGGATACGTTGAACGCCGTCGAGGTGACGGAGCCGAAACCCGGTACGTATGTTTTCGCTTTTCCGCGCGTTATCGCCGGCTGGGCGACGTTCGACGTGTCGGGACCGTCGGGGGCGACGGTCACGGCGCACTACGGTGAGAAGCTGATGCCCGACGGCACGGTCGACGCGCGCGATGAGCATCATTATTTCAGACAGGGTTTTCAGACCGACCGGCTGACGCTGGCTGGCGGGCGTGAGCACTGGCATCCGCATTTCTCGTACAAGGGCTTTCGCTATGTGCAGGTCGATGGATGGCCTGGCGGCAAGCCGCTTCCCGGCGCGGTGACCGCACAGGTCATACACACCGATGTCGCCGAGACAGGGCGCTTCGACAGCGCGAATGCCTTGCTCAACTGGATCCATCGCGCGGCCGTCGACACCATGCTCAACAATCTCTACGGCATTCCGACCGATACGCCGATGTACGAGAAGAATGGCTGGACTGGTGACGGCATGGTCGGCGCGGACATGTTCCTGCGGAACCTCGACACGGGACGCCTGCTCGCGAAATGGGTCCGCGATATCGCCGACACGCGCGGGCCCGATGGCGCCCCGTTGCTGATCGCACCTAACCCCGGCTGGGGCAAGGCGCGCGCGCCCACCTGGCACTCGGCGTACGTGTTCATTCCCTGGTCGCTGTGGATGCAGACGGGAGACCGTCGACCCGTCGAGGAGAACCTCGATGGCATCTCACGCTATGTCGCGATGGAGGACGCCCGGTCGCCGGGAGGCATCGCGGACACCGAACTGGGTGACTGGGTCAGTCCCGAGACCGATCCGGGTGGCGAGAACGCTCCCGAGGACAAGCATGTCGCCGCCACGGTGTACCTCTATGGCATGGAGCGTACGGTGGCGGGCATGTATCGTCTCCTCGGCGACACGAAGCGCGCGAAGGGTTTCGACGCGAAGGCGGCGATCGTGCGCGATGCGTTCAACGCGCGCTTCCTCGACCGCGACGCCGCCCGGTACCGTGGGGAAGGGGACAGCGGCTACCGCCAGGCGCACAACCTGCTGGCGCTGTCGTTCGGGCTCGTGCCCGACGCGTTGCGCGAGCGGGTCGCCGCCGGCGTGGCGGCGGATGCGAAAGCGCGGGGCGATCACCTCGACACGGGTGCGCTCGCGACGAAGGTGATTCTGCCGGTGCTCACCGCGACCGGTCACGCCGATGAAGCCTGGCGTATCGCGACGCAGACGACGTTTCCGAGCTGGGGGTTCTGGCGCGACCACGGGGCGACCAGCTTGTGGGAGCACTGGAAGCTCGCGTCGCGCTCCAGGGGCCATTATTTCCTGGGCACCGTGGACGACTGGCTCTTTGGCGATGTCGCGGGCCTGCGGCCGCTGGAGGCGGGCTGGCGTCGGTTCGAGGTGCGTCCTGCGCTGACAGCATGGCTGGACCACGCATCGGCATCGGTTATGACGCCTTATGGCGAGGCTTCGGTGGCCTGGCGCAAGGAGGGTGAGAAGGTGGTGGCCGAGGTGCTTGTGCCGGTGGGTGCGGAGGCGGTGGTGCGGTTGCCGGGGCGGCCCGAGGTGGTGGTTTCCTCGGGGCGGCATCGCTTTGCCGCGCCGTAGGTCGCTCGCTCGCGGGACGCGCGCCTGCTCTTCGCTGGATGATGCGCTGCGGCATTGTCCCTTCACATCTCTGCAATAAAGTTTGACGCCCGGCTTGCCGATAACGCCTATACGGGGAATCACGGGGGTGAGGGGCATGTCGTCGATAAAAAGCTGGTTTGGCCGCACGCGGCTGAATACGCGCGTGTGGATGGTGATGACGGTCGTGGTGCTCGGCCTCTTGGCGCAGACCGTGATGTCGGGCGTCGAAAGCCGCGCGGTGCAGATGCGCGACCTGCAGGACACGCTGACCCAGCACGTGGACGCGGCGATCGCCATCGTCGACGGCTACCACGCGCGAGCCGCCAAGGGTGAGATGAGCGACGTCGAAGCACGTGTCGCCGCCCTGGAGGCGGTCGAGTCGATGCGCTGGGACGACGGCAAGGGCTACGTGTTCGCTTTCGATTCGACGCTGGCCATGCGTATGCATCCGCTGCGCCACGACGATATCGGTAAGAACATCCGCGACGATGCGGATGGCAAGGGCTTTCACCATTACGAAGCCATGCTGAAGGCGGATACGGCCGCCGGCCACGGCTTTACCCGTTACACCCAGATCATGCCCAGGACGAAGGAACTGCGCGACAAGATCAGCTACTCGTCGTGGTACAAGCCGTGGGATCTGCATCTGATTTCCGGTGCCTACTTCGATGATATCGACGCCGCCTTCGCCGCGCAGCTGAAACGCGACCTGATGAAGTCGGGCATCATCGCGGTGCTCGCGATGTTCATCGTCTGGCTGTCCATGAGCAGCATCCGTACCACGGTGGGCGGTGAGCCGCGTGACGCGGTGGAGATCGCCGGGCGTATCGCCGGGGGCGATCTGCGCACCGATGGCACCACGTTCGCGCCCGCCAGCCTGCTCGGTGCGCTGGAGCGCATGCGCGGCACGCTGTCGTCCATCGTGACCGAGGTACAGGAAGGCGCACATGTCGTGTCCACCACCTCGGGCGAGATCGCCCGTGGCAACGACGATCTGTCGCAGCGCACGCAGGAACAGGCGTCCAGCCTCGAAGAAACCGCCGCGTCGATGGAAGAGATGACCGCGACGGTGAAACAGAACGCGGAGAACGCCGTCGCCGCGGATCGCCTCTCCCGGCATGCGCGTGGCGAAGCGGAGAAGGGCGGCGACGTCGTCGCCCAGGCGATGGACGCGATGATCCAGATCGGTGATTCCAGTCGTCGCATCGCCGACATCGTCGGCCTGATCGACGAGATCGCTTTCCAGACCAATCTGCTGGCATTGAATGCGGCGGTCGAAGCGGCACGTGCCGGCGAGCAGGGGCGTGGCTTCGCGGTAGTCGCCGCCGAGGTGCGCCGCCTCGCCCAGTCCAGCGCGTCCGCGTCCAGGGAGATCAAATGCCTGATCGTCGAGAGCGGCGAGCGTGTCGAAGCGGGTGCATCGCTGGTCGAGCAGTCGTCGACCGCCCTGGCGAGCATCGTCGCCAGCGTGAAGAAGGTCACCGATATCGTCGCGGAGATCGCCGCCGCGAGTGCCGAGCAGTCGGCAGGCGTGGATCAGGTCAATACCGCGATCGCACAGATCGATCAGGTCACCCAGGAAAACGCGGCACTGGTCGAGGAGGCCGCGGCCGCCGCCAAGTCGATGCAGGACCAGGCCCAGTCGCTGCGCGATCAGGTGGCGTTCTTCACCGTGGACGCGGTCGAGCGGCCGGCGCTGAAAGCCTCGCCCGCCGAACGCGCCGCGCACGATGCCCGTTTCGGTCAGGTCGGCAAGGCGACCGCACCGGCCGCGACCGGCAGCGATGCGTGGGTGGAGTTCGCCTGAGGGTGTTTTATGCTGGTGTCATCGCACCGGCACGAGACCCCGCATGCACCACGCTCCCAGCTACGTCCACGGCGCAAGCGCCACGCCCCTCCTCGGGGAGACGGTCGGCGCGCTGCTCGACCGTATCGCCGGGCGCTGGCCCGACCGGCCCGCGCTGGTCGTGCGTCAGCAGGGTGTGCGCTGGACCTATGCGGAGTTCCAGGCCGAAGTCGCCCGCGTGGCGGCCGGGCTGCTCGCCCTCGGTCTGGATCCGGGCGATCGCGTCGGCATCTGGGCGCCCAATCGCGCGGAGTGGGTGGTGGCCCAGTTCGCGGCGCCCAAAGCCGGACTGATCCTAGTCAACATCAACCCGGCCTATCGTTCTCACGAACTGGCTTATTCGTTGAACAAGGTCGGTTGTCGCGCGCTGATCCTGCCCCGCGTCTTCAAGAGTTCGCATTACCTGGAGATCCTTACCGGTCTCGCACCCGAGATGGCCTCCGCCCCGCCGGGCGGTCTGCGCGCGGCTGCGTTGCCCGATCTGCGCCACGTCATCCTGCTGGACGATGAAGCCGCCCCCGGCACGCTGCGTTGGCAGGACCTGCGCGCGGACGACGCCGCACGCGCACGCCTGCGGGCGATCGAACCCGAGCTGGGCTTCGACGACGCGGTCAATATCCAGTTCACCTCCGGCACCACGGGTGCGCCCAAAGGTGCCACGCTGACCCACCACAACATCGTCAACAACGGGTTCTTCATCGGTGAGGCCATGCGTCTGACCGAGGAAGATCGTCTTTGCATTCCGGTGCCGTTCTATCACTGCTTCGGCATGGTGCTGGGTAATCTGGCCTGCGTGACGCACGGCGCCTGCATGGTCATCCCGGGCGAAGGGTTCGACGCACTGACGACGCTGGAGACCGTGGCCGAGGAACGATGTACCGGCTTGCACGGCGTGCCCACCATGTTCATCGCGGAGCTCGAGCATCCGCGCTTCCACGAGTTCGATCTCAGCTCGCTGCGCACCGGCATCATGGCGGGCTCGCCCTGTCCGATCGAGGTGATGCGACGCGTGGTTCGTGAGATGCACATGAGCGAGGTGACCATCGCCTACGGCATGACCGAGACCAGCCCGGTCAGCTTCCAGACGATCCCGGAAGACCCGCTCGACCTGCGTGTGTCGACGGTGGGCCGCGTGCATCCGCATGTCGAGGTAAAGATCGTCGACGAGCAGGGCCGCGTGGTACCGCGAGGCATGACGGGTGAACTGCTGACCCGCGGCTACTCGGTCATGCGCGGCTACTGGAACGACGATACGAACACGCGCATGGCGCTCGACGAGGCGCGCTGGATGCACACGGGCGACCTGGCGACGCTGGACGATGCCGGTTACTGCACCATCGTCGGCCGGCTGAAGGACATGATCATCCGCGGTGGCGAGAACATCTATCCGCGTGAGATCGAAGAGTTCCTCTACGGCCACCCGGACATCCAGGACGTGCAGGTGTTCGGCGTGCCCGACCCGCGGCTGGGTGAGCAGGTATGCGCATGGATTCGTCTGCGTGAAGGCTCGCCGGCCACGGTCGCGTCGATTCAGGACTATTGCCGCAAGCATCTGGCGTACTTCAAGGTGCCGCATTACGTGCGCTTCGTCGACGCGTTTCCGATGACGGTCACGGGTAAGGTGCAGAAATACCTGATGCGGGAAACGATGATCGCGGAGCTCGCCGGAAACGCGGCGATGTAAGCCCCGCGAAAGGATGACTCCGGACACGATCCGGCTCATCCGCGCCTCCACCTCGGATTCACGTCTTCCGCACGAATCTGTCCGCCGGGGGAGGGCCGACGCCATGAGTGAGTCCGTATGAACCGAGTCAGGAGATTCCACCCGGCGACGCTGTTCAGCGCGCTGGTCTTCGCCCTCTGGGGCGCCGTGATGTTGCTGGGCGGCATCCGCCTCTTCGGGTCGGGCGGCTCCGTGTATTACCTGGCGGCGGGCGCGATCACGTTGCTGGTCGCCGCGCTGCTGCTGTTCCGCGTACGGCTCGCCGTACCGATCTACGCCCTGCTGCTGATCGCCACCGCGGCCTGGGCCGTGTGGGAAGTGCAGTGGGACTGGTGGCAGCTTCTGCCGCGCCTGGATGTCTGGTTCGTGCTCGGCTTATGGCTCTTGCTGCCCTGGCCGAGACGCGGGCTTGGTCACGATCGCTTTGGCGAAACGGCACGCGGCACCGGCGGCGGTTTTCTCTTTCTTTCGCTGCTGATCGTTGCCGCCGTCGGCATCGTCGGCGCGCTGCATACCGACCACGACCAGCCGGGCGAGCTTCCGATGGCCGATGTCTCGGGACCGCAGGGCGACCGTGCCGCGCGTCCGGACAGCGACTGGACCGACTACGGCGGCTCGCCCTACGGTCAGCGGTACTCGCCGTTGAAGCAGATCACCCCCGATAACGTCGGCCAGCTGCAGGTGGCGTGGAAGATCCAGACCGGCGACGTGCCCGGCCCGGATGACCCCGCCGAGACCACGGCCGAGAACACGCCGCTGAAGATCGGTGACACCGTGTATCTGTGCACGCCGCACAGCAAGGTGATCGCGGTGAATGCGGCCACCGGTGAGAAGCGCTGGGAGTTCGACCCGAAGATCCAGAGCCCCGTCGGTTTCAAACACTGGGAGCACATGACCTGCCGCGGCGTGTCCTATCACGACGATGCGAAGTATGCGGCGGCGGTGATTCCCGCTCCGGCGACCACGGCGGCCGGAGTGCCGGCGGTCGCGTCGACCGCACCGCTGCCGCCGTCGGCCATCGCCACGGCAAGCTGCCCGCGCCGTCTGTTCCTGCCGACGGCGGATGCGCGCCTGATCGCGCTCGACGCGGACACCGGCCAGCCGTGCACGGACTTCGGCCAGCAGGGGACGGTGAACCTGCGGACGAACGTCGGCCCGTTCACTCCGGGTGGCTATTACTCGACGTCGCCACCCGCGGTGACGAAAGACCTCGTGATCATCGGCGGTCACGTGACCGACAACGAGTCGACCAACGAGCCGTCCGGCGTGATCCGTGCCTTCGACGTGCATGACGGTCACCTCGTCTGGAACTGGGATCCGGGCAATCCGGACGCGACCGCGCCGATCGGGCCCGACGGCATCTACACGCGCAACTCGCCCAACGTCTGGTCGCTCTTCAGCGTCGACGAAGGCCTCGGCATCGTCTATCTGCCGATGGGTAACCAGACGCCGGATCAGTTCGGCGGCGGTCGTACGCCGACGTCGGAAAAGTACAGTGCAGGTCTCGTCGCCCTCGACGTCGCCACGGGCAAGGTGAAGTGGAACTACCAGTTCACCCACCACGATTTGTGGGACATGGATGTGGGTGGCCAGCCGACGCTGATCGACCTGCAGACCGCGGACGGCGTAAAGCCCGCGGTGATCGCCTCGACCAAGCAGGGCAGTGTGTACGTGCTGGACCGCCGCGACGGGACACCGATCGTGCCGATTCAGGAAGTACCGCGCCCGCAGGGTGCCGTGGCGGGCGACCATACGGCACCCACGCAGCCGTTGTCCGACCTGAACTTCGCGCCGCCGCAGGTACGCGAGCGGGACATGTGGGGCACCACGCCGCTGGATCAGCTCTGGTGCCGCGTTCGTTTCCGCTCGCTGCGTTACGACGGCATGTTCACTCCGCCCTCGCTGCAGGGATCGCTGGTGTTTCCGGGTAACTTCGGCGTGTTCGACTGGGGTGGCGTGTCGGTCGATCCGACCCGCCAGCTGATGCTGATCAATCCGAGTTACATGGCCTTCCAGTCGAAGCTGATTCCGAAGGAAGAGCTGGCGAAGATGGAAGTCGGCCCGGCGAAGAGCGAGACCGAGGGCGTCAAGAAAGCCGAAGGCATTCCCTACGGCATCGAGCTGTCGGCCTTCCTGTCGCCGCTGGGCATTCCGTGCCAGGCGCCGCCGTGGGGCTATGTCGCGGGCGTGGACCTGCGCAGCGGCAAGATGATGTGGCGGCACAAGAACGGCACCATCATCGACAGCGCGCCGCTGCCGATCCCGATGCCGCTCGGCGTGCCCAGCCTCGGCGGTATGGTGACCACGGCTGGCGGTGTCACCTTCCTCAGCGGCACGCTCGACTATTACGTGCGTGGGTACGACGTCCGTACGGGCAAAAAGCTCTGGGAATCGCGTCTGCCGGCCGGCGGCCAGGCAACGCCGATGACCTATGCCGACAGCAGCGGTCGACAGTACCTGCTGGTGGTCGCCGGCGGACATGGTTCCCTGGGCACGAAGCAGGGCGACTGGGTGATCGCGTACGCCTTGCCGAAATAAAAAACGTCGCGGGGCGCGCTCGTGTAGGAGCGCGCCCCGCGCGCGATCGGTCTGCCATGCCGATGTCGCGCGCGAGGCGCGCTCCTGCAGGATCAGGGCTTCCTGGGCTCCGGCAAAAACGCCGCCAACAACCCGGTCAACGGCAAAAACGCACAGACCTGATAAACCGCCTCGATCCCAAGATGATCGGCCAGCTCGCCCAGCCCCGCGGCACCCAGCCCGCCCATCCCGAACGAAAAGCCGAAGAACAATCCCGAGATCATCCCGACCTTACCCGGCACCAGCTCCTGCGCGAACACCACGATCGCCGGAAACGCCGAGGCCAGAATCAGCCCGATCGCCACCGTCAGCGGCGCCGTCCAGAACAGGCTGGCGTGCGGCAGCAACAGGGTGAACGGCAGGGTGCCGAGGATCGAGAACCAGATCACCCGCTTGCGTCCGAAGCGATCGCCGAGCGGGCCACCCAGCACGGTGCCGACGGCCACCGCGCCGAGGAACACGAACAGGTGCAGCTGCGCGTTCTGCACGGACACGTTGAAACGGTGGATCAGGTAGAAGGTGAAGTAACTCGTCAGACTCGCGAGGTACACGTACTTGGAGAAGATCAGCGCGAGAAGGACGGCGATGCCGCGCTTCGCATCCTTGCTGCTCGGCGCGATGGACGCGTGCTTGCCCGCGCTCGCCTTGAGGCGTGGCAGGCCGTGATGGCGATACCACTGGCCGACGTTCCACAGCACCGCGCCGGAGAGCAGGGCCAGCATGGCGAAGAAGGCCAGGCTCGACTGACCCCAGCGGACCACCACGATCGCCGCCGCCAGCGGACCCAGTGCCTGCCCGGCGTTGCCGCCGACCTGGAACAGTGACTGGGCCAGGCCATGACGACCACCCGAGGCCATTCGCGCCACGCGCGAGGATTCGGGGTGGAACACGGACGAGCCCATGCCGAGCAACGCCGCGCCGATCAACAGCATCGGGTAGGTATGTGCCGCCGACAACACCAGCAGACCGGCCAGCGAGAACAGCGTGCCGCCCGGCAGCGCCAGCGGCGTGGGACGGCGGTCCGCGTAGAGGCCCACCAGCGGCTGCAGGATGGACGCGGTGATCTGGTAGGTCAGCGTGATCAGACCGATCTGGCCGAAGTCCAGATGAAAACCGGCCTTGAGACCCGGATAGATGGCGGGCAGCAGCGACTGCATCATGTCGTTGAGCAGATGGCAGAAGCTGATAGCGAAGATGACGCCGTAAACGGTCGGGTCGGCGCGCGGCGTGTCTGCCGCGGCGCTCGCGGGCGCTTGCATGCGGGTGTCCTGGGGCGGGGGAGACCTATGAGAACACGATGCCACCCTGTCCCGCGCTAGGATATGGGTCATGAGTATTGGAGATCGGGACACCACGGACATCCCGTTTCGCGACGTCTTCGACGATACGCCGCGGGCGGTCGTATCGAGCGGCAACGAATATCCCTCGTCGTTCGAGCTGGCGACGCACCGGCACCGTCGCGGCCAGCTGCTCTACGCGTCCGCCGGCACGGTCGCGGTGACCACGCCCGACGGGGCGTGGCTGGCGCCGTCGGAGCGCGCGGTGTGGATTCCGGCCAATACTCCCCATTCCGTGCGCATGATCGGCACGGTCAGCACGCGCAGCGTCTACATCGAACACGATGCCGCGAGCCCGCTGGGCGATGTCTGCCGGGTACTTGCCGTCTCGCCCCTGCTGCGCGCGCTGCTGGTCGCGGCGGTCGAGGTGCCTCGCGAATACGATCTGGTCGGCCGCGACGGCATGCTGATGTCGCTGCTGGTGGCCGAAGTGGGCAGGGCGCGGACGATACCGCTGGCGTTACCGCTCCCTACCGATATGCGGCTTGCCGAGCGCTGCGCGCGCTTTCTGGAGCACCCGCGGATGACCGAGGGCATCGACGACTGGGCGGATGAGCTGGGTACGCACCGGCGAAGCTTTACGCGGCTGTTCCGGCGGGAAACCGGCATGAGTTTCGCGCAATGGCGGCAGCAGGCATGCCTGCTTGCGGCGTTGCCGCGCCTCGGCGCGGGCGCGACGGTGACGACGGTCGCGCTGGATCTGGGTTACGAGAGTCCGGCGAGTTTCTCGACGATGTTCCGGCGGGCGCTGGGCAAGCCACCGAGTCACTACCGCGGCTAGAACCGCCACGCGTCAACCGCCACGCGTCTTACTCAGTGTGACACCCCGCCAGGATAATTTTCTCGATCGCCTCGGCCGGAGGCATTCCCACATTGATCCGCAGCGCTTCATCCGCTGACGGTTCCTCCAGCGTCGCCAGCTGACTGTCAAGCAAGGTCGGATCGAAGAAGTGTCCACTACGATGACCGAGCCGTTCCGCCAGCAACTCGCGCGAAGCATGCAGGTAGACGAAGCGCACATCCTCATGTCCATGCCGCAGGAAATCGCGATAGCGTTTCTTCAGCGACGAACACGCCAGCACCATCGATTCGCCGAGCGCGCGATGGCGATCCATCTCGGCGACGATGGCCTCCAGCCAGGGCTGGCGGTCCGTATCGTCGAGTGGAATGCCACGGGCCATCTTGTCGCGATTGGCCTGGGGATGAAGAGGGTCGGCATCCACGAAAGGCTGGCCAAGGCGCGCGGCCAGGCCCTCGCCTATCGTACTTTTGCCACTGCCGGAGACGCCCATGACGATAGTGATCATCGGACAAGCATGCCGCGGCGTCGGCCACTGATTCGTGAACGGCTTCGCGTACCATCAGCGATACGTCTTCCTTGCCGACAACGCTCATGAACCTCATCGATCTGCGCAGCGACACCGTTACCCGTCCCACCGACGCCATGCGCGAGGCCATGCTGCGTGCGCCGGTCGGTGACGATGTCTATGGCGAAGACCCCACGGTCAACGCGTTGCAGGAGCGCCTCGCCGGTGAGCTCGGCTTTGCCGCCGCGCTGTTCGTGCCGACCGGCACGCAGAGCAATCTGCTGGCGCTGATGGCTCACTGCGAGCGCGGCGATGAGTACATCGTGGGTGCGGATGCCCACACCTATCGTTTTGAAGGCGGCGGCGCGGCGGTACTCGGTTCGATCCAGCCGCAGCCGATTCCGCAGGCCGCCGACGGCACGCTGCCGCTGGATAAGGTCGAGGCGTCGATCAAGCCGGTGGACCCGCACTTCGCCCGCTCGCGCCTGCTGGCGCTGGAAAACACCTGGCACGGTCGGGCATTGCCTTTCGACTATCTGGCGCAGGCGCGCGAAGTCGCGACCCGTCGCGGTCTCGGCCTGCATCTGGATGGCGCGCGCCTCTACAACGCGGCCACCGCCTACGGTCGCCCGGCACGCGATGTCGTCGCAGGTTTCGACAGCGTCTCCGTCTGTCTCTCGAAGGGCCTGGGCGCGCCCGTGGGCTCGGTGCTGCTGGGCGACACGGCCCTGATCGAACGCGCCCGCCGCTGGCGCAAGGTCGCCGGTGGCGGCTGGCGTCAGGCCGGCATGCTTGCCGCCGCCGCGATGTACGCGCTCGATCACCACGTGGAGCGCCTCGCCGACGACCATGCCCGTGCCGCGCGACTCGCTGACGGACTGCGCGCGATCGACGGCCTCGATGTCACCGGTTGCCACACGAACATGGTTTTCGTCGACGTTCCGGCCCCGCGGCTGAAGGATCTCGCCACGCGTATGGCGAATGCCGGCGTGCGGCTGAGCATCGGTTATCTGCCGTCGGTCCGCCTCGTGACCCATCTGGACATCGACGATGAAGGCGTGGACCGGACCATCGCCGCGTTCGCGTCGTTCGCTTACTGACGCGGCGCCATCAGCTTGCGCTGAAGCGAATACAGGATCGCCGCGTCGGTCACGTCCAGCGCATCGGTCTCCATGGCGCGATAGTGCCGATGGAACGCGATGATGGCGTTGCGTGGATTGGAGACGTCGTAGCCGACAAGGCGCATGGCCGCGAGGCTGTCGAAGCCGGCCGGTGCGGGTACCAGCGCGGCATCGGGCCACAGACCGAAGCCGTAGCGTGACAGTGTGGCCCACGGGAAGAGCGCGCTGGGGTCGTTCTTGCGGCCCGGCGCGATATCGCCATGGCCGACCACGGCCTGTCTCGGGATGCCGAGGCGTGAGGTCAGGTCGGCGAGCAGGTTGATCAGTGCCTGGATCTGCGGTTCGGTGAAGGGCGACACCCCGTCGTTGTCGATCTCGATGCCGATCGACGATGAATTGAGGTCGGTCATGTCGCCCCAGCGCGCCGCACCCGCATGCCAGGCGCGGTTGCCATCATCGACCAGCTGGTCGATGCGGCCATCCATTTCCACCAGGTAATGCGCGCTGACCGGGCCTTCGCTGTTGCGCGTGCGCAGGACGCGGAGCGCGGCGCTCGCATCGCCGATGGACGTGTGGTGAAGCACGATGAGCTGGGGCTTGCGCGCGTTGAAGTTCGGCGATGGTGTCCAATGAGCCAGCGGACTGTGCTGGGGCGCGATGGCCGGCGCGGAGGCGCAAGCTGTGAGCAACAGCGCGAGCAGGGCACCTGAAGCGGCGCGCAGGCGCCCTGCCATCATGGCGCCACGGCCGATCATTCGACGCGGAAGTCGCTGCTGGTGATGACCCATTCGATCTCGTCGCCCGCGTCGCCGATATCGTCTCTGGACGCGACGACGATCTGCAGGTCGACGCAGTCGTGCCCTTCGGACAGCCACTCCGTCTTCTCCAGCGCCATGCCGCCTTTCTTCAGGGCCGCGCGCAACGCGGGCATGCTGGTGGGAAGCAGATCGATGCCTTCGTGGGTGAGCTGGCCGCCCATGACTTCGATGTCGCAAAGCTTGTCGTCGAGGAAGCGCAGCCGGACCCAGTCGTTGCCTTCGGCGTCGCTGTATTCGTCTTCATCGTCCCAGATGTTGTCACCACCGGACTTCCAGCCGAGCGCGTCGCGGAGCTTCTTGCGCGTCATGCCAAAGAAAATGTCGGTGTCGCCGCGGCGAATGCCGCGACCCGGAATCAGCTCGCAATGTTCCATGGCGTTCCTCGTCAGGTGGCGCGGGTGACCCCGCCCGTAAAGCATGAGGCCCCAAGCATGCGGCCTTCCAGCCGTCGCTGTCCACGCTGGATCAAGGCTTATGGTCACGCCCGAGGTAGTCCTCGCTCTGCATCTCGATCAGCCGTGACTCGGTACGACCGAACTCCGCGCGCAGCTTCGTTCCGTCATAGAGC
The DNA here is from genome assembly GCF_900167995.1 of Luteibacter sp. 22Crub2.1. Taxonomy (NCBI): domain Bacteria; kingdom Pseudomonadati; phylum Pseudomonadota; class Gammaproteobacteria; order Lysobacterales; family Rhodanobacteraceae; genus Luteibacter; species Luteibacter sp. 22Crub2.1. The sequence continues at coordinate 261,843 of NZ_FUYT01000003.1, read as the reverse complement.
TCGGTGATCGGCGCCGCGGCGGATATCACCAGCTTGACGTGGCGGTCGTAGAATTCGTCGACCAGCAGCACGAAGCGCTTGGCTTCATTCTCGGTGAAGACGGTGAACTGAGGCACGTTGGACACGATGACGGCGGGGTAGGCCCTGGCCAGTTCGATGTAGTCCGCGACGGCACGGGGCCCCTCGCAGAGCGCGGCGAAATCGAACCACACGATGTTCCCGGCACGCTTGCGCACCGGCACCTCGCGTCCGTTGATGGCGAGTTCGCCACCGTCGATCGTGTCGCCCTGCGCCTGACCCGAGAAGATCCGCGTCAGCGAATGCTCGGCTTCCAGGCCGGGCGGCACCAGATAGACGGACGCCTGGCTGAGCGCGCGCAGCCGCCAGTCGCGCGGCGAGACCATCTCGTGGACGACGCAGTGCTTCTCGATCGCCGCGATGGCGGGCAGGAAACGCGCACGCTGCAAGCCGTCCTTGTAGAGCCCGGATGGCGGCGTATTCGAGGTGGTGACGAGCGTGACGCCACGGGCGAACAGGCCGTCGAGCAGGCCGGCGAGGATCATGGCGTCGCCGATGTCCGACACGAGAAACTCGTCGAGACAGAGCACCCGGCACTTCGCGGCGAGCTGCCCGGCCACTTCGTCGAGCGGGTTCTGTCGTTCGCCCAGCTCGCGCAGCATGCCGTGAACCTCCAGCATGAAACGGTGGAAGTGCCGGCGCAGCGCCAGCCCGGGGGCGAGGCTCGAAACGAACAGATCCATCAGGAAGGTCTTGCCGCGACCGACGCTTCCCCACAGGTAAAGCCCGGGAACCGCCTGACGCGGCTCGCTGCCGAGCATGTTGCGCAGGCGGCCGAACAAGCCCCCGGCCGGCGCCGCTACCGGCGCGCAGAGGCCGGCGTGCAGCCGGTCGAACTCGGTGATCACCGGCAGTTGGGCGGGGTCGGATTCCCACCGGTGGCCCGCGATGCCGTCCCGGTAACGCTCGCCGGGTGTCGCTGCCGTGCCGTTCATGCGGCGCGCGGCGCGGGCGGCCATTCCTTGACCGCGTTCTTGATGGCGCCCCGCAGATCCATGAGACGGCGGTGGAAGAAGTGGCTGGTCTCCTCCATCTTCACCAGATGCGGCCGCTGCGCGTCGGGGATGCTCTCGATCCAGTCGTAGACGGCCTGCGGCTCGACGATTTCGTCGGCGTCGCCCATGACCACCAGCCACGGGCACGCGGGCAGCTCGACCTGTGAAAAATCCCAGCCGCGACCGGCGGCGGGAGGCGCGATGCTGATCAGCGCACGGGCGTCGAGGCGCACGGCGTTGCGGAGGGTCACGTAGCTGCCGAAGGAGAAGCCGGCGAGCCAGAGCGCGGCGCCCGGTCGCGCCTTACGCGCCCAGTCGACCACCGCGGCGAGATCGTCGCTCTCACCCTCACCGCCGTCGAACTCGCCTTCGGACTGACCGACGCTACGGAAGTTGAAGATGACGGTGTCCAGGCCGGACTCGCGTAGCGAGCGCTCGACCATCGTGACCACCTTGTTGTGCATGCTGCCGCCGTCGGTGGACAACGGGTGGCAGATGACGGCGATGGCATCGCGGCGTAGTTCGGCGTCGCTGGGCTTGGCTTCGCATTCGAGCTTGCCTGCGGGACCCGCCAGCGCGAAGCTCACGGTCTCGTCCGGAAAATGCTCCGGCGCTGTAGGTTGAAGTGCGCTCATGCCCTCCATGATAACCGGTGGCCGTTCGCGACGCGGCAGTGACACGCCATGAACGTCCTCGCCCACGCCCTGCTGGCGGGTGACGACGCGGCGTTGCGGCTGGGCGGAACGATGGGGGACTTCGTGCACGGCACCCCCGGCGACCACCTGCCGCCGCGCGTCCGCGACGGGATCTATCTGCACCGGGCCATCGACAGCTTCACCGACCGGCATGAGGAAGTTCGTGCCGCCCGCGAGCGTATGCCCGCGCCGTTCCGCCGCTACGCGGGGATCCTTCTGGACATGTGGTTCGACCATTGCCTGGCGCGCGACTTCGCCCGCTGGTCCGACGTGCCGCTGGAGACCTACTCGACCCGGCTACGCCAGGAGCTGCACGAGGCGGATGCGCTGCTGCCGGACCACCTGAAGCGGTTCCTGGGCTACATGGACGCCAATGACCTGCCGGCGGGCTATCGGAACGCCGAGGCGATCGGCAAGGCGCTGCGCGGGATATCCCAGCGGCTCTCGCGGGCGAACCCGGTGGCCGATGCCATGCCGCTTTTGCTGGCGGAGGATGTAGCCCTGAGGCAGACGTTCGGGCGTTTCTTTCCCGATCTCAGGGCGTTCGCCGCAAGTTGGATGGCTGACCGGCCGGCAACCGGTCCACATTGACCGGCTTCACTCAATGACCCCGGTCCAATGCCCGTTGAGCAAAGTCTACGATTGCCCTTTCGTCGTCTACTCGGACGACTTCCGCGCCCAGGTCCTTGAGGTCGGTAATAATCTCCTTGGCGACCCGCTGCTGCTTGGTTTTTTCTGATTTATCTATTGCAAACAGTAGATTACCTGGCATGTTGCCGTGCTTCTTGAGCCTGGCCACGCGCGCCACCCAGTGCGATCCGTGATCCATGATTTTGCTCGGCTCGTCTTGGGCTAAATGCAACGGCTTAATCGCAATCAAAGGACTGCCGTCCAGCGAATTGACGAAGGGGAACCTAACGTTGAAGTCCTCGTCGCCGACGTCCTCAGGGTCAAAATAGTTCTTCAGTGCTGCGCCTGCCAGAATCGTCGCGACGCCCTTATTGAGAATCTTTTCGTGATATTCCTTGGTTGCGAAGTCGCGCTCTATGAATTTCTCAAAAAGCGTTTGCAACGTGGACTCCGGATCGTCCGAGAGAATCGCGCGTGCAGAGCTGAACCGGAGGAGCGCTTCGCGAGGTCGTGTCAGTTCTTCGAAAGCCATCTTGGTCGCGGCCGGCCCATTTTTAAGGCTGGAAGCAATTCGTGATGTCTCAACCTCCAGGTAGCGAAGAGACTCGCGGTAAATGCGGGGATTGAGGCCCTCGAAGAAGTCGGTGATCCGCTTCGTCCTGCGCAGAGGTGCGAACTTGACCCTCAGCAAACCAAGTTCGGGGCACGCAATTACGATGCCAACGTTTGCAAATTCGCCGGTTTCTGCATACGGCAGAAATCGCGCAATGGCGTACTGGCAGGCAACTTGTTTTTTCATGGAAGCCTCCAGAAATCGTCCCGATTGGTTTGGGACAGCGTCAGCCGGATCGCATCGACATCAAAGTCTGTCGGGATGGTCTGCTCAGCATCGAAGTAGTGCCAATCTTCGGGTGCGGAGTTCCAAGCAGCTTCCCAGTTACTCAGTGCTTCCGCAAGCCGGATAGCATACACGCCTTTCTCGGCTAAGTCGTTAAATACTGTAGGAATGTCGTCTCGGAAGACGTGGGTTTGCACGTATGCTTCTGCCGAAAAGGTCGTGTCGAAAGCAAGGTTGTGGTCGATCGCCACCAGGCGCCGATCCGCCGGGTCCCACAGCAGATTCGGGTTTCCTCCGTCACCCGTGAGGGTGCGGTCACCGTTCTTAGTCCACCAGTCGAGAACAAGGATGTCCTTTCGCGTGTCCTTGGGGACATCCCGGATGGCTGAAAAGCTCAGTTCGCTCAGGTGCTCGACCGCTTTAGATGCAAAGACTGGTCGGGTGCCAATGTCGGCGCCCTCTGGATGAAGGTTCAACAAGGCGGCCGGGGCAATGGCGCATCTGAACTCCGGGATCGGCAACCCGAGGGCTCGGCCTAGGTGGCCGGCCATCCATTCGCAAAGATGGCTGCGCGTGCCTGCGTAGGAGCCCTTGACGTAATAAAGGTCGCCATCTTCCGCACGACAAAGAAAAGGGCGCGTCCGGCCTTGAACGCTCCGTTCAATGATCTCGACAATGCCCAGCGGGTGGAGCGAGGCGTCAGCTTTCGGCATCTATCCATAGTTCCGTCAAATCGGGCGTAGCAAGTCATGCCTCGCCCGTGAGACGCCTAACGTAACAAAAACGCTGCCTGAAGGCGCCGCCTTGGCGGCACGACAACGCTTGTCACTTGGCCTGGTCGGCCATCCACTTGACGGTGTTGGTGACCTGCTCGTCCGTCAGCGACGGATTACCGCCCTTGGCCGGCATGTGGTTGCCGTCCGGCCCCGTGTAGCCCTCGATGGCGTGCTTGGTCAGGGTCGCGATGCCCTCGGCGAGACGCGCCGACCAGGCGCCCTTGTCACCCAGCTTGGGCGCACCGGCCACGCCGGCTGTATGGCAGCTGTGGCAGAGGTTGTCGTAAATCGTCTTGCCGTCGGTGCTGCCGCCGTAGGCGACCTGCGCGGCGGCGGCCTTGGCGGCGGCCTCCTGCGCGGCCTGCATGGCCGCACGGCCCGTGTCGCCGGCATAGACCGCGCCGACGGGCGCGATACGGGCTTCGGTCCGCTTGGCGACGGCCGGGTCCTCATCCTTGGGGATGCGACTGTATATAAGGTACGCCACGACCATCAGGACGATGGCGAGGACGCTGAGGCCGGCGGTCAGCAGGGAAAACTGACGCATGAAGTTCTGGTCGGACTTGCTTGGAGAACCGCTCACGCATTCACTCCACTGGATTTGGGTGTGCCGGCCCCCTCCCCGGGATTCGGCGTGCCTGCAAGCCGCGATGCGGCGTCGAACCGGGCGAGTATAACGGAACCTCCCCGGGAGTCGGCGGTCTGCCGAAACGGCCTGCTCACCCGCCAACCCGTGCCGTCAGTCATGCTGTACCCCTGTCAACCGGCATTGTTCAATGCCGTTCCCCTAACCCTATATTGTCGGCGTCGAATCTTAACCTTCAGGGGGTATAAACCCCCCTGGCGCACGGCGCGCACGGGCGACCCTGTTGTTTCGTCCGGTTATCCACCTGGGAGTGTTTCATGTCGCGTTTCTGGAAAATCGCGCTGGCCGTCATTGTCGTCGTGCTGATCGCGGGCTTCTTTGTCGTTCGCAGCCACCGTGCCAAGGAGGGCGATCCCGCCCACGCGGCCAGTGCGCAGGCCAACGGCGAGGGGCAGGGCAAGGACCAGCCACCGGTACCGGTCACGGTCGTGCCCGTGGCCAGCCAGGATGTACCCGTCTATCTGACCGCGCTGGGCACCGTCCAGGCGCGCAACACCGTCACGGTCCGCCCGCAGGTCGGCGGCCAGCTGATGAAGCTGAACTTCCAGGAAGGCCAGGAAGTGAAGAAGGGTGACGTGATCGCGGAAATCGATCCGCGCACCATCCAGTCCAACTACGACCAGGCCGTCGCGAAGCTCAGGCAGGACCAGGCTCTGGTGGCGACGGCCAAGAACAACCTCGACCGTTCCCAGAATCTGGTCAGCAAAGGCGGCCAGCAGTATGTGTCCAAGCAGGACCTGGATAACCTGAAGAACACCCTCGACCAGTCGGCTTCGACCGTGACGGCCGATCAGGCGGCCATCCGCGCCGCACAGGTGCAACTGGGGTTTACCAAGGTCATCGCGCCGATCGACGGCCTTGCCGGCATCCGCTCGGTCGACGCAGGCAACATCGTCGCGTCGGGCGATGCCATCGTCACCCTGACCGAGCTGCATCCGATCTACGTGATGTTCTACCTCCCTGAGAAAAACCTGGACCTGGTCCGCAGCTCGGTGAGTGGCGACGGTCTGTCTCAGCTCGAGGTGGCGGCGCTCGACCGTGTCGATGCGCATCCGATCGCCACGGGCCACCTGGACGTGCTCGACAACACCATCGATACCACGACCGGCACCTTCCGTCTGCGCTCGCTGTTCGACAACGAAAAGACCCAGCTGTGGCCGGGCCAGTTCGTCAACGTGCAGCTGAAGGTGCGCACCGTCAAGAACGGCCTCGTGGTGCCTTCGCAGGCCGTACAGCGTGGTCCGGATGGCGACTACGTCTACGTCGTGCAGGGCGACAACACGGTCAAGATGCAGACGGTGGAAACCGCCACGGAAGTGGGCGACAGCCACGTGATGCTGACCAAGGGCGTGAAGCTGGGCGACAAGATCGTCACCGAAGGCCAGTTCCGCCTGAAGCCGGGTTCGAAGGTGAACCCGCTGGCGCCGGGCCAGGTGCCCGCGGCGCCGACGGCGGAAGAGCTGCAGAAGGCCAAGACGGGTCAGCAGGGTCGCCAGGGCGGCGGTCGCCGCGGCTGATAGCGCGCGTGGCGCGTCCATGACGGACGCGCCACCAACGGACCGCAAGGTCCCGACACCAGGACTTACTCGTGGGTTTCTCGACACTCTTCATTCGCCGGCCGATCGCGACCTCGCTGCTGATGGTGGCGGTGCTGTTGCTCGGCATCCTTGGCTACCGCCAGCTGCCGGTTTCGGCGCTGCCGGAAATCGATGCCCCGAGCTTGGTCGTCACCACGCAGTATCCCGGCGCCAGCGCGTCCACGATGGCGGCGCTGATCACCACGCCGCTGGAACGTAACTTCGGACAGATCTCCGGTCTGGCCTCGATGAGCTCGGATTCGTCGGCCGGCCTGTCGACCATCATCCTGCAGTTCAACATGGACCGGGATATCGACATCGCCGCGCAGGACGTACAGGCGGCGATCAACCAGGCACGCGGCACGCTGCCCAACAACCTGCCGTATCCGCCCGTCTACAACCGCGTGAACCCGGCCGATGCGCCGATCATGACGCTGATGCTCACGTCCGACAGTCTGCCGCTGCGCGACGTCAACAATTACGCGGACTCGATCATCGCGCAGAAGCTCGCCCAGGTTCAGGGCGTGGGCCTGGTGTCGATCGCCGGCAACGTGCGTCCCGCCGTGCGCATTCAGGTCAACCCGGCGCAGCTGGCCAACCTCGGCCTGACCATGGAAGACGTGCGCAGCTCGCTGACGGAAGCCAACGTCAACGCGCCCAAGGGTACGCTCAACGGCAAGACGCAGTCCTACAGCATCGGCACGAACGACCAGCTGGCCGACGCCGCCGATTACAAGGGCACGATCATCAGCTACAAGAACGGTGCGCCCGTGCGCCTGTCCGACGTGGCCAATGTCATCGATGGTGTCGAGAACGATCAGCTGGCGGCCTGGGCCAACGGCAAACCGGCCGTGCTGCTCGACATCCGTCGCCAGCCCGGTGCCAACATCGTGCAGACGGTGCAGTCCATCCGTCAGACCATTCCCGATCTGCAGAAGGTGCTGCCGGCCGACGTTCACCTGAAGGTCTTCTCGGATCGCACGATCACCATCCGCGCCTCGGTGGAGGACGTGCAGTTCACGCTGATCCTCACCATCTGCCTCGTCGTCGCGGTGATCTTCGTTTTCCTGCGGCGCCTGTGGGCCACGGTGATTCCGTCGGTGGCGGTGCCGCTGTCGCTGATGGGCACGTTCGGTGTGATGTCCTTCGCCGGCATGTCGCTCGACAATCTGTCGCTGATGGCGTTGGCGGTCGCGACCGGCTTCGTGGTCGACGATGCGATCGTGATGATCGAGAACATCGTCCGCTATATCGAGCAGGGTCAGGACGCGAAGACCGCCGCGGAAGTCGGCGCGAAGGAAATCGGCTTCACGGTGCTGTCGCTGACCGTCTCGCTGGTGGCCGTGTTCCTGCCGCTCCTGCTGATGCCGGGTGTCACGGGTCGCCTGTTCCACGAGTTCGCCTGGGTGCTGACGATCGCGGTCATCATCTCGATGCTGGTCTCGCTGACGCTCACGCCGATGATGTGCGCCTACCTGCTCAAGGCCGACGAACTGCCGGACGCGGAAGACGCGCACGAGCACGCGGCCGCCTCGGGCAAGCACAACGCGTGGTCGCGCATCGTCGAAGGTTACGGCAGCAGCCTCGACTGGGTGCTCGATCATCGCCCGCTGACGATGATCGTCGCCGCGCTCACCGTCGCCCTCACGGTCGTGCTTTACATCGTCATTCCGAAAGGCCTGTTGCCCGAGCAGGACACCGGCATGATCACGGCCGTCGTGCAGGCCGACCAGAACGTCGCCTTCCCGCAGATGGAAGTCCGCACCAAGGCCGTGGCCGATGCCCTGGCCAAGGACCCCGCCGTGGCCGGCGTGGCCGCCTTCATCGGTGCGGGTTCGATCAATCCGACACTCAATCAGGGTCAGCTGTCGCTGGTGCTGAAGGATCGCGGCGACCGCGAAGCGCTCGACACCGTGCTGCCACGTCTGCAACGGGCGGCGTCGGGTATCGCCGGCGTCGCGCTCTACCTGAAGCCCGTGCAGGACGTGACGCTGGACACGCAGGTGTCCGCCACGGAGTACCAGTACTCGCTGTCGGACGTGAGCTCGACCGAACTGGCCGGCTATGCGCAGCAGATGACTTCCGCGCTGCGTAAACGCAAGGAACTGGCCGACGTCGACAACAACCTGGCCGATCAGGGCACCGCGCTCAAGCTGACCATCGATCGTGACAGCGCCAGCCGCCTCGGCGTGCCGGTGCAGACGATCGACGACACGCTGTACGACGCGTACGGCCAGCGCCAGATCTCGACCATCTTCACCCAGCTCAACCAGTACCGCGTCGTACTCGAAGTCGCGCCGGAGTTCCGCAACAGCAACGATCTGCTGAACAAGCTGACGGTCCGCGGCAACGGCAACGGCGCCCTGACCGGTTCCAACGCGACCAGTTTCGGTCAGCTGGCCTCGAGCAACTCGGCGACCCCGTCGGGCATCGGCAACACGGGTAACGTCGGGTTCCAGGTCGGTGCGGGCGGCAACATTCCCATTGCCTCGCTGGCCAGCGCGGTCGTCACCACGGCACCGCTGGTGGTCAGCCATCTGCAACAGCTGCCCGCGGTGACGATTTCCTTCAATCTGGCGCCGGGCGAATCGCTTTCCAGCGCGGTGGACGCGATCCACGAGGTCGAGCAGCAGCTCAACTTCCCGCCGCAGGTGCGCGGTCAGTTCATCGGCAAGGCCGCGGAGTTCTCCTCGTCCGTCGGCGACGAAGTGTTGCTGCTGCTGGCGTCGATCATCGTGATCTACATCGTGCTGGGCGTGCTCTATGAGAGCTACATCCACCCGCTGACGATCATTTCGACGCTGCCGCCCGCGGGCGTCGGCGCGCTGCTCGCACTGATCCTCTGCGGCATGAGCCTCTCGGTCGACGGCATCGTCGGTATCGTGCTGCTGATCGGTATCGTGAAGAAAAACGCGATCATGATGATCGACTTCGCCATCGAGGCGAAGCGGACCGGCCTGAACGCGCACGACGCCATCCGCCGCGCCTGCCTGCTTCGCTTCCGTCCGATCATGATGACCACGGCGGCGGCCCTGCTCGGCGCGCTGCCGCTGGCACTGGGCAACGGTATCGGCTCGGAACTGCGCAAGCCGCTGGGTGTGTCGATCGTCGGCGGCCTGCTGCTTTCGCAGCTGGTCACGTTGTACACCACGCCGGTCATCTACCTCTACATGGAGCGGTTCTCCGACTGGCTGGCGGAGCGCAAGCGACAACGCGCCCTGGCACTGGAAGCCTCGCAGGCCCGGCCGGCGAGCCGATGACGCCAGGCTTCGAAGCCCCTGGAAACCCCCTTTTTCGCCGGACGGTTCGCCGCCCGGCGAAACCTTTTTCCGGATGGCGCGTTAGGAACGGATCACTCCGCGCCATCCCGAGCATGATGTCCCGTTCCCATCCATGAATATCTCCGGTCCGTTCATCCGTCGTCCCATCGGTACATCGCTTCTGGCGATCGGTATCTTCGTGATCGGCGTCATCTGTTACTCGCTGCTCGGCGTGGCCGCGCTGCCGAACATCCAGTTCCCGGCGATCTTCGTCCAGGCGCAGCAGTCGGGTGCGGACGCCAGCACGATGGCATCGACGGTGGCCGCGCCGCTGGAACGCCACCTGGGCCAGGTGCCCGGTGTGGAGTCGATGCGGTCGAACAGCTCCGAGGGCAGCAGCTTCGTGCTGCTGTTTTTCCAGAACGGCACCAATATCGATGCCGCGGCACGCGACGTTCAGTCCGCGATCAATGCCGCCCAGCCGGATCTGCCCAGCGGGTTGCTGAATGCGCCGTCGTACCAGAAGGCCAATCCGAACGACGATCCGGTGATCGTGCTGGCGCTGACCTCGGACACCGTCGCGCCCACCGCTCTCTACAACGTCGCCGACTCCATCCTCGCCCAGCGTCTTCGCCAGCAGGAAGGCATCGCCTCGGTGGACATCGCGGGCAGTGCGACGCCCGCGATCCGTGTCGACGTCAATCTGCGCGCGCTCAACGCCATGGGCCTGTCGCCGGATCAGCTGCGTAACGCGCTGACCGCGGCCAACGTCACCTCGCCGCAGGGCTTCCTGTCCGACGGCAAGACGACGATGGCGGTGACCGCCACCGACTCGCTGCATACGGCGGAGGAGTTCGGCAAGCTGATCATCGGCGTGAACAACAGCGTGCCGATTCGCCTGTCCGACGTGGCCAAGGTGTACGACGGTCAGCAGGACGCGTATCAGGCGGCGTGGTTCAACGGACGCCCCGGCATCCTGATGTACGTGTTCCGCAAGTCGGACGCGAACGTCATCGACACCGTGGACCGCATCAAGGCGCAGATCCCGACGATGCAGACCTGGCTTCCCGCCGGCGTCCAGCTGCATTCGTTCTTCGATGGCACGCCCACGATCCGTGCGTCGCTGCACGAAGTGCAGGCGACGCTGCTGATCAGTCTCGCCATGGTGATCATGACCATGGCGCTGTTCCTGCGCCGACTGGCACCGACGGTGATCGCCGGGCTTGCCGTGCCGCTGTCGCTGGCCGGCGCGTTCGTCGTGATGTATGCGTTCGGATACACGCTGAACAACCTGACGCTGCTGGCGCTGGTCATCGCGATCGGCTTCGTCGTCGATGACGCCATCGTCGTGATCGAAAACGTCATCCGTCATATGGACGAAGGGATTCCCCGATTCGAGGCCGCGTTGCTCGGTGCGCGCGAAATCGGTTTCACCATCGTTTCGATTACCGGCTCGCTGGTCGCGGTGTTCATTCCGCTGCTGCTCGCGCCGGGCATCATCGGCATGTTCTTCAAGGAGTTCACGGTCACGCTGGTGGCCGCGATTCTCGTCTCCGCCGTGATCTCGCTGACGCTGACACCCTCGTTGTGCGCGCATTTTCTCACCGCGCATAAAAACGACGAGCCGGAGTCCAAGTTCGGGCTGGCTCTCGAACGCATGCATGAGCGCATGGTCGGCGTCTACCGCCGTGCGCTGGACTGGACCTTGCGTCACGCCTTGCTGATGGCCCTCACGCCGTTGGTGCTGATCGGCATCACGATCGTCCTCTTCGGCATGGTCAAGGGCGGCTTCTTCCCGCCCCAGGACACCGGGCTGATCGGTGCGCGTGCGACATCCAGCTCCACCGTGTCGTTCGGTGAGATGCAGGCGCGCCAGGCCAGACTGACGACCATGCTGCTCGACGATCCGGACGTGAAGGCCGTGGGCTCGCGCCTGGGTACGAGCCGCACGGGGTCCACCGGCCAGTTCAATATCGAGCTGAAGACGGTGGCCGAGGGCCGCAAAGGCACGACGTTCGATGTGCTCGACCGCCTCTCCGCGGCCGCGAACAAATACCCCGATCTCAACCTGCGCCTGCGTCCGATCCAGGACCTGCCGACCGGTGGCGGTGGCGGTTCGACGCAGGGCGGTCAGTATTCGGTGTCGCTGAAGGGCAACGACATCGTCGAACTGCAGACCTGGCTGCCGAAGCTGGTCGATGCACTGAAGAAGAACAAGATGCTGACCGACGTGGGCAGCGACATCGACGCGCAGGGCCTGCGTCAGAACATGGTGATCGACCGCGACACGGCGTCCCGCCTCGGCGTGTCGATCGGCAACATCGATGGGGCGCTGTACAACGCTTTCGGCCAGCGCGCGGTGTCGACGATCTACTCGGACATCAACCAATATCGGGTGATCGTCAACTCGCTGCCGCAGTTCGCGGCGACCCCGGAAGCGCTCAATCAGATCTACGTGCGCTCCGACAACGGCGCGATGGTGCCGATGTCGGCCGTGACGAAGCAGGAGGCGGGCCTCGCTCCCAGCCAGATCGTGCACGAGGATCAGTACACGAGCATGGGCGTCAGCTTCAATCTCGCGCCCAACGTCAGCATGGGTGAGGCGATGGAGATCATCCAGAAGACGATCGACGGCATGCGCATGCCGGGCGACATCCGTCTGGATACCGGCAGCGACTTCCGGCGCTTTCAGCAGTCGCAGAGCGATATGCCGCTGCTGATTCTTGCCGCGATCGTCGTGGTGTATCTGCTGATGGGCATGCTTTACGAGAGCCTGATCCATCCGGTGACGATCATCTCCACGCTGCCGGCCGCGGGTGTGGGTGCACTGGCCGCGCTCGTGATCACCGATACCGAACTGTCCGTGGTGGCGATGATCGCCCTGGTGCTGCTGATCGGTATCGTGAAGAAAAACGCGATCATGATGATCGACTTCGCCCTGGTCGCCGAGCGCGAGCATCACCTCACCTCGAAGGAGGCGATCCGTGAGGCCTGCCTGGTGCGCTTCCGTCCGATCATGATGACGACGATGGTCGCCATTCTCGCGGCGCTGCCGCTGGCGATCGGCCTGGGCGAGGGTTCGGAACTGCGTCGCCCGCTGGGTATCGCGATGATCGGCGGCTTGCTGATTTCGCAGAGCCTGACCCTGTTGTCGACGCCGGCGTTGTACGTGATCTTCGCCTGCCTGTCGGAGCGTTGGAAAGCGCGTAAGGCACGTAGGAAGGCCCGGCGGCTCGCGCTCGATACCGGCGCCTAAGGCATCGCCAGCGGGTTCGCTCCCACGGGACACGGGCGCGTCTCCACCGGCTCGCCGCAGACGGGTGGCAGGCAGGCCTGCTGGCGACAGAGGCCGGTATCAGTCGGACAGCTTGCGGTGGCGCCCGGGCCTGTTGGCGATAGTCGCCCAATCGGGCCACAATGGTCCGGTTTCCCGCTCGCCGGTGCGCCCCTTGAGGCTTGCGCCGGCCAGCCCCCATGACCTGGCCCACTCAAGCATAAGGCTCGCCGAATCATGTCCAGCTCGCCCAAGATCATCTACACGCTCACCGACGAAGCGCCGTTCCTGGCCACCGCCTCCTTCCTGCCCATCGTCGAAGCCTTCGCCGGCACGGCGGGTGTGGCCGTCGAAACGCGCGACATCTCGCTCGCCGGTCGCATCCTCGCGCAGTTCCCCGACCGCCTCACGGCTGAGCAGAAGATCGGCGACCACCTTGCCGAACTCGGCGAGCTGGCGACGACGCCCGAAGCCAACATCATCAAGCTCCCCAACATCAGCGCCTCCGTGCCGCAGATGAAGGCCGCCATCAGGGAGCTTCAGTCGCAGGGCTACAAGCTGCCCGATTACGTCGACGCGCCGTCGACCGACGAAGAGAAAGAGATCAACGCGCGCTACGGCAAGGCCATGGGCAGCGCTGTCAATCCCGTGCTGCGCGAAGGCAACTCCGATCGCCGCGCGCCGCTTTCGGTCAAGAACTATGCGCGCAAGCATCCGCATCGCATGGGTAAGTGGTCGCCCGACTCGAAGTCGCATGTCTCGCACATGGAAGGCGGCGATTTCTATGGCAGCGAAAAGTCGGCGACCATCGATAAGGCCGGCAGCCTGCGCATTGAATTCGCCGGCACGGATGGCAGCAGCAAGGTTCTGAAAGAAAAGGTCGCGGTGAAGGCCGGCGAAATCGTCGACGCCGCGGTCATGAGCCGGAAGGCGCTGTCGTCGTTCATCGACGCGCAGATTGCCGACGCGAAGGCTAAGGGCGTGCTGTTCTCGTTGCACCTGAAAGCCACGATGATGAAGGTCTCCGACCCGATCATGTTCGGTATCGTGGTGCGCGAGTTCTACAAGGACGTGCTGGCAAAGCACGCCGACACGCTGAAGCAGGTCGGCTTCGACGCCAACAACGGCATCGGTGACCTCTACGCCCGTCTCGGCAAACTCGATGACGCCACCCGCGCCGCTATCGAAGCCGACCTGACGGCGGAATACGCCAACCGTCCGTCGCTGGCCATGGTCAACTCGGATAAGGGCATCACCAATCTGCACGTGCCCAGCGACGTGATCGTCGACGCGTCGATGCCGGCGATGATCCGCGACTCCGGCGGCATGTGGAATGCCGAGGGCAAGTTGCAGGATACGAAGGCGGTGATTCCCGATCGTTCGTACGCTGGCGTCTACCAGGCGGTGATCGAGGATTGCATCGCCCACGGGGCGTTCGATCCGGCCACGATGGGCAGTGTGCCGAACGTTGGCCTGATGGCGCAGAAGGCTGAGGAATACGGTTCGCACGACAAGACGTTCCAGGTGCCCGCCGACGGCTCGGTTCGCGTCGTCGCAGACGACGGCACGGTCGTGTTCGAACATGCGGTGGAGCAGGGCGACATCTGGCGCATGTGTCAGACCAAGGATGCGCCGATCCAGGACTGGGTGAAGCTCGCCGTGCAGCGCGCCCGTCTTTCCGAAACCCCGGCGGTCTTCTGGCTGGACAGGAACCGCGCTCACGACGCGCAGGTGATCGCCAAGGTCGAGCGTTACCTGAAGGATCACGACACCAGTGGCCTCGATCTCCGCGTGCTCGACCCCGTCGCCGCGACGACGTTCTCGCTGGAGCGCATCCGCCAGGGGAAAGATACGATCTCGGTCACCGGCAACGTGCTGCGCGACTACCTCACCGACCTGTTCCCGATCATGGAGCTGGGTACGTCGGCGAAGATGCTTTCCATCGTGCCGCTGATGGCGGGTGGCGGCCTGTTCGAGACCGGCGCGGGCGGTTCGGCGCCGAAGCACGTCCAGCAGTTTGTCGAAGAGGGTTACCTGCGCTGGGATTCGCTCGGCGAGTTCCTCGCCCTGGCCGCGTCGCTCGAACACCTCGGCGAGCGCTACGACAACAAGCATGCCCGCGTGCTGGCGAAGACGCTCGATATCGCCAACGGCCGTTTCCTCGACAGCAACAAGTCGCCCGCTCGCAAGGTCGGCGAGATCGACAATCGCGGCAGCCACTTCTACCTGGCGATGTACTGGGCCGAGGCGCTGGCGGCACAGAACGACGATGCCGACCTCAAGGCGAAGTTCACGGCGGTGGCGAAGGCGCTGGCTGAAAACGAGGACAAGATCATCGGGGAGCTCAACGGTGCGCAGGGCAAGGCCGTCGAGATCGGCGGTTATTACCATCCGGACATGGCGAAGGTCAGCGCGGCGATGCGCCCGAGCGCTACGCTCAACGCGGCACTGGATGCGCTGAACGCCGCACGCTGATCATGTAGGAGCGGCCCCTGGCCGCGAAACGCACGGGCTCCGGTCGTTATGACGACCGGGGCCCGCTTTTTTATACACGGCCGACGTCTGACGACGCGGCAGTCACTGATCGCCAGACCTCAGCTATCCGACGCCTGCTTCAGTGCGTCCAGCTGCTCGCTGGACAGCGTCAGCTCCGCGGCCTTCGCGAGTTCCGCCAACTGCTCCACCGTCGTTGCGCTCGCGATCGCGGCAGCGATGGCAGGCTGCGCCATCACCCAGGCGAGCGCCACCTGCGCAGGCTTTGCGCTGTGAGCTTCGGCAACCTGATCCAGCGCGGCAAGGACGCGATAGCCCCGGTCGTTGAGGTAAGCCTTGACCTTGCCACCGCGTGCCTTGCTCTTGCTCAGATCCGCTTCGCTGCGGTACTTGCCGCTGAGGAACCCGCTGGCCAGCGAGTAGTAGCTGATCACTCCAACGCGCTCCCTGACGCAGAGCGGTTGCAGAGCACTTTCGAACCCCGCGCGATCCATCAGGTTGTATTCGGGCTGCAGCGATTCGTAGCGTGAAAGGCCTTTTTCCTCGCTCGTCTTCAAGGCATCGTCCAGACGCGTCGCTTCGAAATTGGATGCGCCGATGACGCGTACCTTGCCCGCCTGCACGAGGTCGTCGAACGCGCGCAGGGTTTCCTCCAGCGGCACCTTCGGATCGTCTTCATGCGCCTGATACAGATCGATGTGATCGGTCTGAAGCCGACGCAGCGAATCCTCCACCGCCTCTTTGATGTTGACCGGGGACAGGCCAGGATAGCGGTCCCATTTAGCCACCTTGGTCGCGATCAGCACCTTGTCACGCTTGCCCGATTGTTTCAGCCAGCGGCCGATGATGGCTTCCGACTCGCCTCCTTCGTTACCCTCGACCCAGCGCGAATAGACGTCCGCCGTGTCGATCAGGTTGAGCCCGTGATCGACGAACGCGTCCAGCAGTTCGAACGAGCGCGCTTCGTCCGCACTCCAGCCGAACACGTTGCCACCGAACGCCAGTGGCGCGACCTGCAGGGACGAGCGTCCCAGTTGACGATGCTTCATGCGTCTCTCCGATGTGGGCGGAAACCCCCATGGTGAAGCACGCAAGGTTCACGTGATGTGTCGGTCAGCAGCAGGTGGGGCACGCGGCGTGCACCGCGGTTGCGTCGACGGTTCGGGGCCATTCCTTTCGCGGACGGGCGACCGGCGCCGGGGCCCCTGCACCTGCCTGCGGCGTCGGCTCATCGCGACCCAGGCGCATGACCAGATCGCGGTCCACGATGTGACCGTGCATGAAGGCGAGGCCGGTGAAGATCGATGCCATGAGCGTGCTCCCGTGCGGTGGAGTCGCAACCCCTTGCGACTATCAGTGAGCTAAAGGGTGCCCGTTCCGCAAGACGCCAAAAAGCGATATGTTTGCAACCCGGCCTTGAGGAAAATTCACATGTCCCGCCTCCCGCTCGGTCTGCTTCAGGGGTTCGTCCTGGTCGCCCGCACGGGCAAGCTGTCGCGCGCCGCGGAACAGCTGAACCTCACGGTCAGTGCGTTGAGCCATCAGATCCGCAATCTGGAGGAGCGTCTCGGGCGGTCGCTGTTCGATCGGGGTCCGCGCGGCGTGACCCTCACGGCGGATGGCACGCATCTGCTCGATGCGATCGGGCATCACTTCGAGGGAATCGAGCACGCCCTCAATCGTTATGAGAGTCGCCACGAGGACGCCGTGACACTCAGCGTGATGCCTTCCGTGGCCTCGAGCTGGCTCGTACCGCGTCTGCCGAAACTGGTGGGCGCGCATCCCGAACTGGAGCTCAGCCTCTCATCATCCGTCTCGGTGGTCGACTTCGACCGCGAGCCCACGATCGACGTGGCGTTCCGCTACGGGCTCGGGTCATGGCCGCGTACGAAGTCGGATCGTCTGTTCGGCGAGTACATCGTTCCGATCGCCAGTCCGTCGCTGGTGCGCAAGATGGGCGGCCTGCCGGACGTGTCGCTGGCAGGCTGGCCGCTGCTGGGCGATCCGTCGGGTCGATGGAACGACTGGGCCGAGGCGTTCGGCATGCCACTGCCTTCCCGATATGTCGCCCGCTTCGACAATACCGAGCACCTGCAGCGCGCGGTGCTCGAAGGCATGGGCGTCGCGCTTGGCCGTCTGGTCATGGCGCGGTCGCTGATCGAGTGCGGGGCGTTGACCGTGTTGTGCAAGGAGCGGCTGCGGGTGGCGGAAGCGTATTACCTCGTGTATCCGAAGCGGTCCGAGTCGCACAGCGGTGTGGGGCGCTTCCGCGAATGGTTGTTGGGCGAGGCGCGTGAGTATGAAGCCCGAATCACCGACGCCGCCCCGCTACCGGCGTAGGAGCGTCGCCACCCCTTGACCGATCTTCGCTGCGGCGCGACAATTGCCCGGCTACCGAGCCGTCTCAGGTTCGGCTGGCACCCTTCTTAGCTTACCCAGGCATATGGACGTCTACCCTAGTCGACGCGCCGGCTCCCGCACGCATCGGGTCCCGGCGCTGGCAAACAACAACGCCTACGGCGACCGTACCCGGTCGGCCGGCGCTTTCCTCCGCTAGGGAAAGTCCGGCTCTCCCCGGTCGGAAGCCGTGAGCTTCCGCTATCCGAGGATTGAGCCATGAACCTCCAGATCGAAAAGACCGGCCCGCGCATGTTCGGTCGCCGTCTCGCTTTTGCTCTCGCCCGCCGTCGTGGCGCTGTCTCCGCCCCGGCCAAGCGCACGATCACCGTGCCGCGTCCGCTGGAACTTGCGGAAAGCCAGGCGAAACCGGCTGACGTCAAACTCCCGTAACGATGAACAGCGACATAGACACTACGGCGCGGCTTACGCCGTTCCTCACGTTTACCCGGAACACCGAACGTCGGCTCCGCGCCGGCGCGCACGCCTTCAGCTAAGCGCTGAGAGCCGCCCGCGCCCTACCGGACACCGCGTCCGGAAAGGCAGCGAGTCATGAAGAAGCACACCTCGCAGGCGGCCGTCGCCGCCAAGACCTTCACCACCGTCGCCGCGGACGCCTACCGTCCGGCGGACGAGTTGCTGCGCGCGCTGGATTCCCGGCCGGACGGCCTGGATGAAGAGGCCATCGCCGAGCGGCTCGACCGCGACGGGATCAACGAGGTGGGTCACGAGAAGCCGCCGCACTGGTCGATCCAGCTGCTGCATGCCTTCCGCAATCCGTTCATCATCGTGCTGCTCGTGCTCGCGGTCGTACAGCTGTTCACCGAGGACGACTACACCGGGCCGATCATCATCGGCGTGATGGTCGGCATCAGCGTGCTGCTGTCGTTCACCCAGGAGTTCCGCTCGTCGCAGGCCGCCGAGCGGCTCAAGGCGATGGTCCGCAATACCTCCACGGTGACCCGCCGCGCCGAGGACGGTCACGCCGAGCGTATCGAGGTGCCGGTCGAGGAACTCGTCGTCGGTGACATCGTCCATCTCGGGGCGGGCGACATGGTGCCCGCCGATCTCCGCCTGTTGGCGGCCAAGGACCTGTTCATCAGCCAGGCGATCCTGACCGGCGAGTCCATCCCCGTCGAGAAAGTCGCGCCCGCGGCCGGCGCCACTCTCGCCAGCGACGCCAACGGTCCGCTCGACCTGCCCACCGTTTGCTACATGGGCACCAACGTGGTGTCCGGCACCGCGACCGCCGTGGTGATGGCCACGGGTGCGCGCACCTACCTGGGCTCGCTGGCGCACACGCTCTCGGGCGAGCGCGTGCAGACCAGCTTCGACCGCGGTATCTCCTCGGTGAGCTGGCTGCTGATTCGCTTCATGGCGGTCATGGTGCCGGTCGTTTTCCTGATCAACGGCTTCGACAAGCACGACTGGCTGGGCGCCTTCATGTTCGGCCTGTCGGTCGCCGTGGGCCTGACCCCTGAAATGCTGCCGCTGATCGTCACCGCCAATCTCGGCAAGGGCGCCATCGCCATGTCGAAGCGCAAGGTGGTGGTGAAGCGCCTCAACGCGATCCAGAACTTCGGTGCCATGGACGTGCTGTGCACGGACAAGACCGGCACCCTGACGCTCGACAAGATCGTGCTCGAGCGTCACGTCGACCTCAACGGCGACGACTCCGACGACGCGCTGGAATACGGCTACCTCAACAGCCGCTTCCAGACCGGCCTGCGCAACCTGATGGACAAGGCCGTGCTGGCCCACCGCGACCTCGAGCCGGTGGCACGTCGCTTCCACGTCGTCGACGAGATTCCGTTCGACTTCCAGCGCCGCCGCATGTCGGTGGTGGTGGCGGACGGACAGGGCGAGCAGTTGCTGGTCTGCAAGGGCGCCGTGGAAGAGATGCTGGCGATCTGCAGCGAGGCCCGCATCGGTGACGTCACGGAGCCGATGACCTCGGAGAAGCGCGCCGAGATCCGCGCCATGACAAATCGCCTCAACGAGGACGGGCTGCGCGTGCTGATCGTCGCCGTGCGTCGCGATCCCACCGGCGACCGCGCTTATGGCGTGGCGGACGAAGCGGGCCTCACGGCTGTCGGCTGCCTCGCGTTCCTCGATCCGCCGAAGGACTCCGCGGCGACCGCCATTCGCGCGCTGAACCACCACGGCGTGGCGGTGAAGGTCATCACCGGCGACAACGAGGCGGTGACGCGCAAGATCTGCACCGAGGTCGGTCTCGATGTGCAGGAGTCCGTCCTGGGCCGCGATATCGAGCAGCTCGACGACGATGCTCTCGACGCGATGGTCGAGCGCACCACGGTCTTCGCCAAGATGTCGCCCGTGCAGAAGGCGCGCGTGGTCAAGGCGCTGCAGCGCCGTGGTCACACGGTGGGCTTCCTCGGCGACGGCATCAACGACGCGCCGGCACTGCGCGACGCTGACGTGGGCATCTCGGTCGATACGGCGACCGATATCGCCAAGGAGTCGGCGGACATCATCCTGCTCGAAAAGAACCTCATGGTGCTGGAAGAGGGTGTGATCGAAGGGCGTATCACCTTCGGCAACATCATGAAATACATCAAGATGACTGCCAGCTCCAACTTCGGCAACGTGTTCAGCGTGCTGGTGGCGAGCGCGTTCCTGCCGTTCCTGCCGATGCTGCCGCTGCAGATTCTGGTGCAGAACCTGCTGTACGACCTGTCGCAGCTGTCCATCCCGTTCGACCGCATGGACGAGGAATACCTGCGTGTGCCGCGCAAGTGGGACGCGGGCGACATCGGTCGTTTCATGGTATGGATCGGTCCGGTCAGCTCGGTGTTTGACATCACGACGTTCTGGCTGATGTGGCATTACTTCGGGGCGAACGATGTCGCTCACCAGTCGCTGTTCCAGTCCGGCTGGTTCATCGAGGGTCTGCTTTCGCAGACGCTGGTCGTGCACATGATCCGCACGCGACGCATCCCGTTCCTGCAGAGCGTCGCATCGGCGCCGGTACTGGCGCTGACCGTCGCGATCATGATCATCGGCATGTTCATTCCGTACACGGCGATCGGTGTGCGCATCGGCATGCAGCCGCTGCCGGGCATCTACTTCGCCTGGCTGGCGCTCACCCTGGCGTCCTACTGTGTGCTGACCCAGGTGATGAAGACGATCTACATCAAGCGCTACGGCCACTGGCTGTAGGGATCGCGTCCCACAGGACGCGTCGCCCGAACGCTACGATGTGCCCTGGGCGCGGCGGGACAGACCCGCCGCGCCGAACACGGTGTCATGTGTGCTCCTCAACCACGGAGTCACAACGATGCTTCGAAACACCCTCGCTGCCGCTCTTCTCGTCCTGCCGCTGGCGGCTTTCGCCCAGACGCCGCCCGCCGCCGACCGGTACGTCGACATCGTCAACTGGCCGACCGCGGAAGCCAGCCTCGACCGTTTCGCCGGTGTGGAAGCCACGCTCAACGGCGGCTTCGACAAGATCTGCGGCGACACCTTCTGCGAAGGCGAGTTTCACAACCTCCGCCCTATGCAGCTGACCTGTTCGGTCGACGCGACCAAAAGCAGCATGAAGCAGTGCGTGTGGACCTTTGCCGGGACCACCGCTTCGGTGGTCACCAAGTCCGGTGCCGTGCAGGCCGCCGGCAAGCTGTACAAGTGCAAGATCCGTCTGCCGAAGGACATGCTGGTGGAACAGTTCTACGAGGCCATGAAGGCGGACGACGCCCTCAACGCCAAGCTCCCCGGGTCCCGCAATTCCGTCTACGACAGCCTCGTCGGCTGTCTCTGAGCCCATCGGGCTATACCGGGATGGTTTGATACGACCCGGGCCGCCGGCTCCGCGAAAGCGGCGCCGGCGGCTTCCCGCTGTCGTCGGAGCCAGCCCTGCCGGCGAAAAGCCAACAAGGCGGTGACGCGGCGAACTTCCGTTGTGCCAGTAACGCTTCCCAACCGTTTCATCGCACTCCACGCCCGCCCCACCGCACACACTCTTGGCGACCCATCCCCACACCTGATCTCCTCGTACGTCTCACCACGTACGAGGCCTTGACCATGTCCTTGCACCCCGCATTCAGCGCATTCGCTCTCCTGCTCACGCTCCCCTGCTTCGCCGCCGACGCACCCAAAGCCGAAATCCAGCACGTCGTCGACACCTTCCAGACCGCATTGAAAGCTCACGACGCCAAAAGCGTCTCCTCCCTGTTTCTCAACGACAACATCTCTTGGTACACCTCACTGGGTGATGCGTCCTTCACGAGCGTCAAGGCCAGACACTCCGAGGTAACCACGGCTTACAAAGCCGGCACCCTCAAACAGTTCACCGACTTCATCGGCTCCGGCAAGGTCCAGGTCGAGGAGCGCTTCCACAACGTCCGCATCGATACCGACGGAACGGTCGCCTCCGTCTACTTCGATTTCGACTTCCTCGCCGACGGCAAGATAGCCAACCATGGCGCCGAAACCTGGCAGATGATCCATACGCCGGACGGCTGGAAAATCGCGGCCATGCTCTACTCGTCGAACTTCTGACCGATAGAATCGGATCCGGGCGAACGAGGGCGGCGCATGCGGGAAGACAGGAACGTAACAGTATCGCCGGGCATGGCCTGGATCGCAGGCCTGCCTATCCTCGGCTGCATGCTGGTGATGGGTTTGCCGTCGCTTGCCGATCCGAAGGTCCTCGTGTTTCGCCTCTTCTACACCGCTGCGTACCTGGCATGGATCGTCCCGCTGGGCTGGCTCCAGCGCGTGCTATGGCGACGGGAGGCGAGCGCATGGACGATGGCAGCCTGGTTGCTGCCGATCAGCTACGCGATGTCCGTCGCCAATGCACTCTTCGCCCTCGAATTTCTCGCGAGTCCGGCCATGCGAGCGCGGGTCGGCTGGGCCTGGGTTTTCGGCGGGCTCGACGGCTGCTGGCTAGCGCTGATCGCTTTTTGTGGCATGCAGGCAATGGTGCTGCACCGGGCGGAACTTCGCGCCGAAGGCCTCCGGTTGCGCGAGGCATCGCAAGCGGCCCGTGATGCGGAGTTGCGTGCCTTGCGCTACCAGCTGCAGCCACACTTTCTTTTCAACACGCTGAATGCGATCTCGGCCCTGGTACGCGACGATCGTAAGCGCGATGCCACGCGCATGATCGCCCGCCTGGGCGATTTTCTTCGCGCGACGCTGGAGCAGTCGCCCGGGCACGAAGTGACGGTCGCGGACGAGATCGCCTTTACCTCTACCTACCTGGATATCGAGAAGGCGCGGCTGGGCGACCGGCTGCGCGTGAACATTCACACCGGTCCGGACACGCTCGATGCGCAGGTGCCCTACCTCCTGCTGCAGCCGCTGGTCGAGAACGCCATCCGGCATGGCATCGCACCCCGCCGTGAGGGCGGCCGGATCGACATTCGTGTCGAGCGTGACGGAGGAACACTTCGCGTGTGGGTCGATAACGATCGCTTCGACGGGCCTTCAGCAGGAGGGCAGGGCGTGGGTCTGGCGAATGTACGTGCCCGCCTCGATGCGCTCTATCCCGGCAATCACCTGCTGGAAGCTGGCCCTCGCGGCGATCGGTGGCGCACGGCGGTCACCTTGCCCGGGCGCTCTGCCGTCATGCAGGCAACCGCATGATTCGCATCGCTGTCGTCGATGACGAGCCCCTCGCTCGCAGAGGCGTGCAGGTCCGCCTTAATGCGGAACCCGACGTTATCGTCGTCGCCGAGGCGGCGGATGGTCAGGCGCTGGCCGCCTTGCGTCGAACCGATGTGGATCTTGCGATCGTCGATGTCCAGATGCCTGGCCTGAACGGTATCGATGCCCTGGCGGCGATCCCGCCTCCCGACCGACCGTTGGCGATCCTGCTGACCGCACACGACAGCTTCGCTCTCCGTGCCTTTGAGCTGGGCGCGGTGGATTACCTGCTGAAGCCCATCGATGATGAACGCTTCGCCGAAGCGATTGAACGGGCTCGTCGACAACTTGGCAGGGCGGTGACCACGACAACGAGGCAGGCCGAACGCTTCGTCATTCGTATCGGTGCCCGCATTCACTACGTCGCTGCGGACGAGGTCGAGTGGATCGAGGCCGACGGTGATTACGCGGCGCTGCATGTGCGCGGCGAACGGTATCTGCTCCGCGAAACCCTCCATACGCTGTCCAGACGACTCGACCCGCTGCGCTTTCTCCGGGTGCATCGCTCGGCCATCGTTCGGGTGGATCAGGTCGCCGAACTCCTGCCACGGTCCAATCGCGACGCGGTGGTTCGATTGAAAGATGGTGCGACGCTGCGCGCAAGTCGTACCTATATCGATGCCCTGCTCGCCGCGTTGCACCGCGGGCAATGAGCGCGCCCGCGAATCGCCATAAACGCGCCGCGCATCCGCCCGGACGCGCCCGCACATTGACGTGACACCCAGGGGATCCCACGCATGAACCGCACTCCCGGCCTCGACACGCTGCGCGCGATCGCCATCGCCTGGGTGATGTTGTTTCACAGTTATCTGGTCGGCGGCCTCGGCGAGGGCTTCAGCAAGCTGGAATGGTCGGGGTGGATGGGCGTCGACCTGTTCTTCGTGCTGAGCGGCTACCTCATCGGCACGCAGGTGCTGAAGTCCCTGAAGACCACGGGCAAGCTCGATTTCTTCGGCTTCTATCGACGACGCTTCATACGGATACTTCCCGCCTTCTTCGTCGTGCTGGCACTTTATGCATTATGGCCGGCATGGCGAGAGACGCCGGGCATGCAGCCGTTGTGGCAATTTCCGACGTTCACCTTCAACCTGTTGTTCGACAACGGCGACAACTATGCGTTCTCCCACGTGTGGTCGCTATGCGTGGAAGAACACTTCTATCTCGTCTTTCCCTTGCTGGCCTTCGCGCTGACGCGCAAACCCGCTCTGTGGAAGTTCATCACCGTATGCGTCGCGGTGGTCGCCGGCGGCCTCCTGTTGCGGGCGTGGCTGTGGTCCGATTTGCTGGGACCGGCTCGTGATACGGACATCAGTGCGGGCCTGGTCTATCTCCGTTACCTCTATTACCCCACGTGGTCGCGCCTGGATGGGCTCGTCGCCGGTGTCGCCCTGGCGGCGTGCGGGGTGTATCGCCCGCAGTGGATGGCATGGATCCATGCGCGCGCGGGCTGGGTGCTCGGCGCCGCCACCGTTCTCCTTGGCGTCTGTCTGGTCCTTTTCGACGGTGCACGCCCCCTGTTCTGGCCCTGCGTCATCGGCTACCCCCTGCTGTCGCTGGCGATGGGTGGCTTCGTCGCCGCCTTCAGCGGCCCGACCGTCTTCGCAAGGCTGCGGGTGCCCGGTGCCGGATGGCTGGCCGCCGCTTCGTACAGCCTCTATCTCTGCCACAAAGGCGTTTTTCATCTGACGGAGGGGCTGCTCGGTGACGGTCTGGCCGATCATCGCTTCGTCCGTTTCGCCATCTATGCGGCCGCGACCCTGGCTGGCGGTGCGCTGCTTCACTACGGTGTCGAGCGCCCGTTCCTGCGCTGGCGCGACCGCCACGTTCATGCTTCGGATACACTACCGCCGCCCAAGGTGATTCCCGGTGTCGCAGCCGGGGATTGAAACGGGAATCCGGTGACCCGCGCGATCCACGAGGTCCGCGTCATTCCGGAGCTGCCCCCGCAACGGTAGGCGAGGCAAAGGTCTGCATGAAGCCACTGTGCCCCGAAAGGCATGGGAAGGCGCCGACCGGCAGGGATTCTCCCTGCGCTCGCAAGCCCGGAGACCGGCCTTCGAGGTAACACCGGACAGGCGGAGGGCCATGTCGTGGGTGGCCGGCCGGCCTTCCGCCATCGGCGCTCCCCGCTACCGTCTCCCTGTCTCTCGCCATTCATGCCGCGCGGATGGGCGCGGTAGTGCAGGAGTCACCACGTGTCGCTTCGTATTTCCACCCTCGCGGTCGCCATCGCGATGGCATGCCTCGTTCCCGCCGCGGCCTTCGCCGATGACACCTCCACCGACCTCGACAAGGTCGTGGTCACCGCGAGCCGGACCGAGCAGACCCAGGCGCAGGTGCTGTCCGCCTCCACGGTGATCGACCGTGCCGGGATCGAGCGGCTGCAGCCGCGCTCGCTGGCCGACCTGCTGCGTGCGACGCCCGGTGTGTCCATCGCCAATAACGGCGGCCCGGGCAAGTCGACCTCCGTCTTCATGCGCGGCACCGAGTCCGACCACGTGCTGGTGCTGATCGATGGCGTGAAGGTGGGTTCAGCGACCTCCGGTACGGCGGCCTTCCAGGATATTCCGGTCGACCAGATCGAGCGCATCGAAATCGTCCGTGGCCCGTTCTCCAGTCTCTATGGCTCGGACGCGCTGGGCGGCGTCATCCAGATCTTCACCCGTCGTCCGGAAGGCAGCTTCGTGCCGAACTTCTCCGCCGGCGGCGGCAGCTACGACACCTTGCGCGGCTCGGCCGGCTTCAGCGGACGCGGCGCGAACGGCTGGTACGCGGTGGAAGCGACCCACGACCAGACCGACGGCATCAACGCATGTCGTGGTCGCCCCAGCCCGGGCGGCGGCGGTTGCTACACCTACGAGCCCGACAAGGACGGTTATCGCAACAATGCGCTGTCACTGAAGGGCGGATGGCGCTTCGATGAGCAGTGGGACGCCGACGTGAATGCCATGCGCACCGAAGGCGCCAACCATTACGACGGCACCAGCAGCAACTTCGCCGACTCGTCGACGCAGGTCATTGGCGGCCGTCTGCGCTATACGCCGTCGAAGGACGTGAAGTTCACCCTCAACCTCGGTCGGAGCGGTGACTTCTCGACCGACTACGAGAACGGCGTCTACGCCGATACGTTCAACACGCATCGCGACGTCGCCTCGGTGCAGGCGGACCTCGGTCACGTCGGTGGGGACGCAGGCCAGACCACGCTCGGTTACGACTGGCAGCGCGATCGCGTCGTCGGCAGCACCGACTACTTCGTCGATGCGCGTCGCAATCACGCGATGTTCGGCCAGTGGTTGCAGGCATTCGGCGACAGCTCGATCCAAGCCAGCCTGCGCCGTGACGAGAACAGCCAGTTCGGCGGCAAGACCACCGGCAGCCTGCAGTACGGCTACATGCTGACGAAGGGCCTGCGTGTCACCGGCAGCTACGGCACCGCGTTCAAGGCACCGACGTTCAACGACCTGTACTACCCCGACTACGGCAATCCGGACCTCCGCCCGGAAACTTCCCGCAACTGGGAGCTGGGGCTGCGCGGCACGCCCACGTGGGGTAACTGGTCGATCAATGCCTTCCAGAATCACATCGACAATCTGATCGTCTTCGACTCGAGCCTGACCGGTCCGCTGTTCCCGTTTGGTGGCGCGAACAATATCGACCGCGCACGGATCCGTGGCGTGGAGCTGGCAGCCGATACTACCGTCGCCGACTGGCGCCTCTCGGGTAACGCGACGTGGCTGCAGCCGGAAGACGATAGCGACGACGACAGCAAGGGCAACCTGTTGCCACGCCGTGCCCGCCGTACCGCGAATATCGACGTCGACCGCTCGTTCGGCGCGCTGAGCGTTGGTGCCAGTGTGTTCGCCTCGGGCTATCGCTATGACGACTCGACCAACCTGCACCGACTGGGTGGCTACGCGCTGACCGATCTGCGCATCGCGTACGCCTTCGCGCCGGCGTGGTCGGTGGAGCTGGCCGGCAAGAATGTCTTCGATCGCCACTACGAGACCGCGCGTTACTTCAATCAGCTGGGTCGCAACTACATGCTCACGTTCCGTTACCAGCCCCGCTCGTAATCCGTCCCCCCGTACGAGGTACGCCCCGATGAAACCCCTGTCACGTCCGTTGTTTGTCGCCATGTCGGCATGGTTCGCGCTGATCATGATCGCCACGCGTTTTCATCACTTCGGCGATGTGCTGCATCTTCCCGACGCGTCGATGGCGTTGTTCTTCCTCGGGGGTATCTACCTGCGAAAGCACCTGGCCTTCGTCGCCTTCGTCGTCCTGGCCGTGCTGATCGACTGGGTCTCGATCAGCTACGCGGGCGTGAGCGACTTCTGCATCACGGTGGCCTATTCGTTCATGCCGCTGGCGTACGCCGTGCTCTGGTACGGCGGCCGCCTGGTGGCACCGCGTTTCGACGGTTCACTGGCATCGCATGCGATGGTTTTCGCGGCATTGCTGGTCTGCGCCACGGTCTCGTACGCCATATCCAATGGTGCGTTCTACTGGCTGGGTGGCCGTTACACCGATACCAACATGACCCAGTACGTCCAGCGCTTCATGCAATGGGCGCCGCTCTTCGTGCGTGCCGCCGCGGCGTATGTGCTGGTGGCTCAGGTGGTCCAGGCGGCGGTCTGGCGCTTCGCACCGCGGGCACGGGACGCCGGTACCACTCACGCATGAGCGGCGACACCACGCCATGGAGTGACATGGACGAGGAGGCTCGTCATCGCGACCGCATGCGCCGGAAGAAGGAGCTGATCGACCGGCGTATCGCGAAAGCGACCATCGATCGCGGCGTGCTCGTGGTCAACACCGGCAACGGCAAGGGAAAGAGCTCGTCCGGATTCGGTATGCTGGCGCGGTCGCTCGGCCATGGCTTTCGTTGTGGCGTCGTCCAGTTCATCAAGGGCAGTTTTTCCACCGGCGAGGAGGCATTCTTCCGCATGTTCGAAGACGGTCCGCTCGATTACCACGTGATGGGCGAAGGCTATACGTGGGAGACACAGGACAAGGCGCGCGACATCGCGGCGGCCATGGCCGCGTGGGATGTCGCCGAGCGCATGCTCGCCGACCCGGCATACGATTTCATCCTGCTCGACGAGCTGAACATCGCGCTGGTGAAGCAATACATCCCGCTCGATCGCGTACTCGACGCCTGCCGGGCGCGACCCGAGCGGCAGCATGTGGTGATCACGGGCCGTGGCGCGCCGGACGCGCTCGTCGAACTGGCGGATACCGTGACCGAGATGCGCGTCGTGAAACACGCCTACCAGGCGGGTATCCGCGCGCAGAAGGGCATCGAACTGTGAGCCGTTCGTGTCCCGCGCTGCTGGTCTCGGCACCTGCGTCGGGGCAGGGCAAGACCAGTGTGACGGCGGCGCTGGCGCGTGCGCAGGCGCGTGCGGGTCGCAAGGTGCGCGTCTTCAAGACCGGACCCGATTTTCTCGACCCGATGATCCTCCAGCGCGCATCCGGCGCTCCGGTTTACCAGCTCGACACCTGGATGGGTGGCGAAGACGACGTTCGCGCGCGACTCCATGCCGCGGCGGAGGAGGCGGACCTGATCCTCGTCGAGGGCGTGATGGGCCTGTTCGACGGACGCCCGTCGAGCGCGGATCTTGCCCAGCGATTCGGTTTGCCCGTTCTTGCCGTGATCGATGGCAGTGCCATGGCGCAGACGTTCGGTGCGCTGGCGCATGGACTGGCCAGTTATCGCGACGGGCTCATCGTGCACGGCCTGATCGCCAACCGTGTCGGCAGCGCGTATCACGCCACCTTGCTGCGCGAGAGCCTGCCGCCTGCGCTTACCTGGTACGGCGCGCTCCCGCGCGATGCGGCCATGGGTCTGCCCGAGCGGCATCTCGGTCTCGTGTCCGCCTCGGAACTGGCGGATCTCGATGCGCGGCTGGATGCGCTGGCCGACGCGTTGCCCGTCGAGGCGGTGGGCCAGCTGCCACCCGCGGTCGTTTTCCAGCCGCCGGCCGTCCGACATTCCACGCGGCGGCTGGACGGCCGCCGCATCGCCATCGCCTGCGACGAAGCATTCGCCTTCGTGTACCCGGCCAATCTCGACGTGCTGCGTGACGCCGGCGCGGAGCTGATCTTCTTCAGTCCGCTGGCGGGTGACGCCTTGCCCCCATGCGATGCGATCTGGCTTCCGGGGGGCTATCCCGAATTGCACCTCGACACGCTGACGACCCGTGACGATCTGCGCCGCGATCTGCACGCGCATGTCGATGCCGGACGCCCCCTGCTGGCGGAGTGCGGCGGTCTGCTCTATGCCCTCGACCGGCTCACCGACACGCATGGCCGTACAGCCAGCATGGCTGGGCTGATCGCCGGAGACGCGACGATGCAGCCGCGCATGGCGGCGCTCGGGATGCAGTCGGTCGATCTGCCCGAAGGGCTCCTGCGCGGTCATTCGTTCCACTATGCGAAGGCGACGATCGCCACTACGGCGCTGGCGATGGCGAGCAACCCGAATGGCGGGCCCACCGCCGAGGCGGTCTACCGCCGTGGGCGCATGACCGCGAGCTTCGTGCACTTCTATTTCCCATCGAATGTCGACGCCGCGCTGCGTCTTTTCCTGCCGTGACCACCGCCTTCGCGATGCTCGCGGCGCTGCTGCTCGATGCATGGTGGGGTGAGCCACGACGCGCGCACCCGCTGGTCGGCTTCGGCCATCTCGCGCAATGGATCGAGCGACAGCTTTATGCCGATCGCCGCCCCCGGGGGATCCTGGCCTGGTGCCTGGCGGTGCTTCCGCTGGTCGGACTGCTCGCCCTGATCCGATACGGGGTGCCCACCGCGCCCGGGTTTGTCATCGATACGGTGGTGCTGTATCTCGCCGTGGGTCGGCGCAGCCTCGCCGAGCATGCGTTGCCCGTCGCCGATGCGCTGAGCGCGGCCGATATCGGTGCGGCGCGGCAGGCGGTCGGTCGCATGGTCAGCCGCGATACGGAGGCCCTGGATGCCTCGCGTGTGGCCGCCGCCGCGACGGAATCTGTGCTGGAAAACGGACACGACGCCGTCTTCGGTGCGCTGTTCTGGTTCCTGTTGCTGGGTGCGCCGGGTGTGCTGTTGTTCCGTCTGGCGAATACGCTGGATGCGATGTGGGGCTACCGGACGCCGCGCTATCTGCGCTTCGGCTGGGCGGCGGCGCGCATCGACGACGTGCTCGCATTCATCCCCGCAAGGCTCACCGCGCTGACGTACGCGCTGGCGGGCGAATTCACGACGGCACGTCGTTGCTGGGCGACGCAGGCACCGTTGTGGGACAGCCCCAACGCCGGCCCGGTGATGGCCGCCGGTGCGGGCGCGCTGAACGTGCAACTGGGTGGGCCCGCGCCGTACCACGGTCA
This sequence comes from Luteibacter sp. 22Crub2.1, assembly GCF_900167995.1. NCBI lineage: Bacteria > Pseudomonadati > Pseudomonadota > Gammaproteobacteria > Lysobacterales > Rhodanobacteraceae > Luteibacter > Luteibacter sp. 22Crub2.1. The sequence goes on along the minus strand of NZ_FUYT01000003.1, from coordinate 231,153 downwards.
GTGGGAAGACCGTCCTGTCCTCGGCACAGGAGATGCGCCCGAGGCCACCTCGATACGACGCGCCCTGCGTCTCGTCGACCGAGGCGTAGCGATCTGGATCGGTCTCGCACTCGTGGCTGGAGTAGCCGCTCATGCTTGAGCACGGTGGACGTCTGGCTCGTGCGGTGACACAGCACGGCATTCCACGCGAACGCTGGCTCGATCTGTCGACGGGTATCAGCCCGTACGCCTATCCCGTGCCCGCCGTACCAGCCGTGGCATGGCACCGGTTGCCCGAGGACGACGACGGGCTCATGCACGTGGCCCGCGCCTGCTACGCGGCGCCGCATCTTCTGGCCGTTCCCGGCTCGCAGGCGGCGATCATGGCGTTGCCGCGCATGCGGCCACGCTCGCGTGTGGGCGTGATCTCGCCGGGCTACAACGAGCATGCGCATGCGTGGCGGCAACACGGTCACGACGTCCGCGAGTGTCCGGCGGATGCCTTGTTCGAACGCGCCGCCGACTTCGACGTGATCGTGCTGATTCATCCCAATAACCCTGGCGGCGACCGGTTCCGTCGCGAGGCGCTGCTCGCGTTGCACGCATCGCTCGCGTCGCGCGGTGGCTGGTTGATCGTCGACGAGGCGTTCATCGACACGCGACCGGACGGCACGCTGTGCGCCGCGGCATGCGACGGTCTGATCGTCTTGCGCTCGGTGGGTAAGTTCTTCGGCCTCGCCGGCGTGCGCGCGGGGTTTGTCGCGTCGTCGCCGGGCCTGCTGGAGGCGCTGCGTGAATGTCTGGGGCCGTGGACGCTGAGCGGGCCGACGCGCCACGTCGTGAAGGCGGCGCTGACCGACGTCGACTGGCAGATCGCCATGCGCGCGCGGCTGCACGAGGACAGTGCGCGGCTGGTCGCATTGCTGACGAAGCACGGACTGCGTCCCGACGGTGGCTGCGATCTCTTTCAGTATTGTCGCCACCCCGACGCCGCTCGTCTCCACGACGCCCTCGCGGCGCGTGCCATCCTTACCCGCCGCTTCGACGATCCGCCGGCGCTGCGTTTCGGCCTGCCAGGCGACGAGGCTGGCTTCGATCGCCTGGATGTGGCACTGACCGAGGTGCTGGCTTGAGCGCGCGCGTACTCATGGTGCAGGGTTGCACGTCCGACGCGGGCAAGAGCACCGTCGTCGCCGCGCTGTGCCGCTGGCTGCGCCGCCGCGGTGTCGCGGTCGCGCCGTTCAAGCCGCAGAACATGGCATTGAATTCAGCCGTCACGGTCGATGGCGGCGAGATCGGTCGCGCACAGGCGGTGCAGGCGCAGGCGGCGGGCGTCATGCCGCATACCGATTTCAACCCCGTCCTGCTCAAGCCGAACAGCGACACCGGTGCGCAGGTGATCGTCCACGGACACCCCGTCGGCAACATGGACGCCGTCGGCTATCACGCGTACAAACGTGTCGCGATGGACGCGGTGCTCGCATCGCATGCGCGACTCGCCGATGCCTATGCGGCGATCGTCGTCGAAGGTGCCGGGAGCCCCGCCGAGATCAACCTGCGCGATCGCGATATCGCCAATATGGGGTACGCCGAGGCGGTCGACTGTCCTGTCATTCTGGTGGCCGACATCGATCGTGGCGGCGTCTTCGCCCATCTCGTCGGCACGCTGGCTTTGCTGTCGGAGAGCGAACGTAACCGCGTGGCGGGCTTCGTCATCAATCGCTTTCGCGGCGATACCGCGCTGCTCCAGCCCGGTCTCGACTGGCTGGAGCGTGAAACAGGCAAGCCGGTACTGGGCGTCCTGCCCTATCTTCACGGCATGGTGCTGGAAGCCGAAGACGCCTTGCCGCGGGACCGGGTGCGTCGCGAGCACGCGCGCCTGCGTGTGGCCGTGCCCGCGCTTCCACGGATCAGCAATCACACCGATCTGGACGCGCTGCGCCTGCATCCCGATGTGGCATGTGTCTTCGTCGGTCCGGGCGAGAGCTTTCCGGCATGCGACCTGATCGTCCTGCCCGGATCGAAGTCCACCCGCGCGGATCTGGCATGGCTGCGGTCTCAGGGCTGGGACCAGGCCATCCTCCGGCACGTCCGTTACGGCGGCCACGTCATCGGCATCTGCGGCGGCATGCAGATGCTCGGCCACGCGGTACACGACCCGCTCGGCGTCGAAGGGGCCGCGGGTTCCAGCAGCGGGCTGGGCCTGCTCGACCTCGAAACGACACTGGCGCCCGCCAAACAGCTGCGCATCGTCAGCGGTCGGGTGGGGGACGGCGATGCCATGGTCACCGGTTACGAGATTCACTGCGGTGTAAGCACCGGCGCGGGGATGAAGCGTCCCGCCGTCGTGCTGGACGACGGGCGCGACGACGGCGCGCGCTCCGACGATGGACGCGTCATCGGTACCTACCTGCACGGGCTGTTCGATCACCCGGATGCGTTGCGCGCATGGCTGGGACACGCGGGTCTCGATGGCCCGGCGCCCTTCGACCTCGGCGCGTTACGCGAGGCGACGATCGACCGTCTGGCCGACACGATAGACGCGCACATGAATACGGCGGTACTCACCCGACTTTTTGGACTCGATGCATGCAGACCCTGATTCTGGGCGGAGCCCGCTCCGGCAAGAGTGCGCTGGCGGAGCGGTTGGCCAGCGCGTCCGGCCGCGAGGTGGTGTACGTGGCCACCGCGCAGGCGCTCGACCTGGAGATGGCCGAACGCATCGCGCATCACCGCGCACGGCGGCCCGCGTCGTGGACCTCCGTGGAAGAGCCGCTGATGCTCGCCCGCGTGCTTCGGGAGCACGCGGCGGAGCATCGCTGCGTACTCGTCGATTGCCTCACCTTGTGGCTGTCCAATCTGCTGGGCATCGACGACGGTCGTCATTTCGGCAGTGAGCACGAGGCGCTGCTGGCCACGGTGGCGACGTTGCCGGGCGACATTCTGTTTGTGAGCAATGAAGTCGGTCTGGGTGTCACTCCCATGGGCGCGCTGAGCCGCCGGTTTGTCGACGAAGCCGGTCGGCTTCACCAGTCACTGGCCCAGCGCTGCGATCGCGTGTTGTTTACCGCCGCCGGCCTGCCCCTCGCTTTGAAAGGAACCCTGCCATGAAGCACTGGCTCGCCACACCCGCACGGGTCCCCGATGCCGCCGCCGCCGAGGCGGCGACCTTGCGCCAGGCGACGCTGACCAAGCCGCCTGGCTCGTTGGGTAGACTGGAATCGCTCGCCGTACAACTCGCCGCGCTGCAGGGGCGTGAGCGTCCTCGCGTCGACGTGGTCTGGATCGCGGTGTTCGCCGGTGACCATGGCGTGGCGGTCGAAGGTGTCTCCGCGTTCCCGCAGGTGGTCACCGGCGAGATGCTGCGTAACTTCGCGCTCGGCGGCGCCGCGATATCCGTGCTGGCGAGGGCGCTCAACGCCACCCTCGATGTCGTCAGCCTCGGAACGGTCAACGATCCGGGCGACGTCGCCGGCGTACGCCGTGAAATCATCGCGCCGTCGACCGCCAATATCGCCGAGGGGCCGGCCATGACGGATGCCCAGCTCGACGCGGCGCTGATCACTGGCGTACGTAGTGTCGAGCGCGCGGTCGCCGCCGATGCGCAGGTCTTCATCGGCGGTGACATGGGTATCGGCAATACGGCGGTCGCCAGCGCGCTTGCCTGCGCCTTGCTGGGTGAATCGCCCGATGTGCTCGTGGGGGCCGGCACCGGACTCGACCAGGCGGGCATCGCACGCAAGGCCGCGACGATCGAGCGCGCGCTGCGAGCCAACGCGACAGCCATCACACCGCTCGAATGCTTGCGCTGTCTGGGCGGTTTCGAAATCGCCGCCTTGACCGGCGCCTTCATCGCCGCGGCTCAGCATGGCATGCCGGTGCTCGTCGATGGCTTCATCACCTCCGTGGCCGCGCTCGCGGCCGTCGCGTTGCGCCCGGATGTGCGCCCATGGCTGATGTTTGCGCATCGCTCACAGGAGCGCGGCCACGCGCGCGTACTTGCCGCGCTGGGTGGCGAGCCGTTGCTCGACCTGCAGCTGCGTCTGGGCGAAGCCAGCGGCGCCGCGTTGGCCGTCCCGCTGCTGCGTCTGGCCTGCACCCTGCACGGTTCGATGGCGACCTTTGCCGAGGCCGGAGTGTCCGAGGCATGAGCATCGATCTGCTGCGCCATGGCGACACCGGTCAGCGAAGCTATCGCGGGCAGCTGGACGATCCGCTGACCGAGCTGGGCTGGCAACAACTCCGCGATGCGGTGCTGGGTCATGAGTGGGACCGCATCGTCTGCTCGTCGATGGCGCGCTGCTCGCGTTTCGCGACCGAACTGGCCGAAAGGCGCGGTCTGCCGCTGCGCATCGATACGCGGCTTGTGGAATATCACTTCGGCGACTGGCAGGGCGTGCCTGTCGAGACGATCGCGGAGACGGACGGCGATGCGCTCGGCCGCTTCTGGGCCGACCCCGTGATGCATCCGCCCCCGGGCGCGGAAACATTCGACGCCTTTCGCGAGCGACTGTCGGCGGCGCTCGACGACATCGCGGTAGAGGCGAGCGATGCGCGCGTGCTCGTCGTGACCCACGGCGGTGCGATTCGCCTGCTGCGTTGCGTGGCTGAACATCGCTGCTTCGGTGACATGGCGGGCATCGACGTTCCACACGCGTCGCTGCACCGCATCGCCTGGACACCGTAGTGCGCGGACTCGTGACCGCGTTCGCCTTCCTCACGCGCATCCCGATGCCCCGCGTGGCGATGGACGAGCGCGAACAGGCCGCTTCGCTGAAGTGGTACCCCTTTGTCGGACTGGTGATCGGTCTGGCGCTCAGTGCGCTGGCCCTCGTGGCGCAGCGATGGGCGACGCTACCGGGAGCCGCCCTCGTGCTTCTGCTCTGGGTCGCGCTCACCGGTGCCCTGCATCTGGACGGCCTTGCCGACAGCGCCGACGCGTGGATCGGCGGGATGGGCGATCGCGAACGCACCCTGACGATCATGAAGGATCCGCGCAGCGGGCCGGCGGCCATCGTCGCTCTGGCGCTCGTCCTGTTGCTCAAATTCTCGGCGCTGGCCTCGCTGGCCGATCCCTTGTTACTGGTGCTGCCGCCCCTGCTGGGGCGCGCGGCGCTGGTCGGCCTGTTTCTCACCACGCCGTATGTTCGCAAGGGCGGGATGGGCGATGCCTTGCGCGGCGCCTCGGCCACCGCTTGCCGGGCGTCATTGTTCATCGCGCTGGCCGTTGCCGCCTGCTTCGGCGCGCGGGGCGCCATCGCAATCGGCGTCGGCCTCGTCGTCGGTGCGTGCTGGCGGCGCGCGTGCGTGGTTCGCCTTGGCGGCTTCACCGGCGATACCGCCGGCGCGATGGTGGAGATGGTGGAAGCGGCGACCGTACTCGCGCTCGTGGCGACGCGCTGACACCACGGTCGACGATGCACCCGGCATCCGCTCAAGCCAGATCGCTCCGGTAATCATCGAATCTGCATCGACCGGGTCCGCTCGTTCTGGTGGGGCGAGCTTGCGCATGTCGTGTGGCTGGCCGGACGGGTGACGCAGCGCGACAGATCGTGCCGCGATGAGGCACTACACGTCGTCACACATGGAAACTGTGCACGGATTCACATTTCTGTTATGTGTCGCCACATTTTCTTCACGTCTTGCCGAAATTGCATCTCATCGGCGTTGGCACAGACTTTGCTGTGACCCTTGCCCGTACAGGGGAAGCCGCCGCATTGGCATCCAACCGTCTTTATCCAGCGCCGTTCCAAGGAACCGCGACGGCCTGTCGCACCCAAAATTCAGGAGATCGCCGTTTTGAACAGAGTTTTTCGCATCGTATGGAATCGCGCACTTAATCAGTTCGTGGTCGCCTCTGAACTTTGCCGCTCGCGCGCCAAGGGCGCACGCTCCACCGGCGGCGGCTCCGCGATCGCCACCACCACGGGCCGTCTGGCGGCTGGTGTGCTGCTCGCCCTGGCCGGGACGACCGGCGCTTTCGCGCATACGACGTCCATCGGCTACACGAATTCGGGCAACAACTCGCTGTCGTTCTATTACGGCACGTACCATCAGTCCGACGAAGCGACGTACACGGAGGGTTCGCTCCACCTCACCTCCACCGCCGGCTTCGACCAGACCGTCTCGTTCAACATCCTGACCGGCACCAAGCCGGCCGGCCTGGTCGACGGCGACACGAACTTCTTCTCGGACGGCACCAAGCTCATCGGTACGCCAAATCAGGTCATCGCGAACTGGCAGGGCGTGACCTTCAATAACCTGGTGCACGGTACCTACACCTTCACCTATATCCCCATCGCCAACCCGACCCAGGTCTGGGCACCGATCGACAACGTGATCCTGTCGAGCACGATCACGATCATCAATGCCGACCTCAGCACGGCACCGCACGTGGTGGCCGGCCAGGTCGTCGACCAGACCTATGCGATCGATCCGTTGATCATGGACGGCGGCACGGTGAAGAACACCGCCGACGGCACCATGAGCCAGATCGTCAGCATCACGAACAACAACGGCACGTTCGACACCAACGGCCACAACCTCACGCTCACCGGCGAGATGGATGGCCGCGGTGCGCTCATCAAGCAGGGTGAAGGTACGCTCAATCTGCGCGGCGACAACACGTCCGTCGGCGAGATCGACCTCAACGGTGGCGCGATCAACGTGCTGTCCGATGCGGCCCTGGGCGATACGAGCAACGATCTCAAGTTCAATGGCGGCAGCCTGCAGTGGGGTGCGGACTTCGACCTCAACAGCGGGCGCAACGTCACGCTTGGCGCCAACGGCGGCACGTTCGACCTGCAGACCTACGATACCGATGTCTCGAACAGCATCTCGGGCACCGGTTCGCTGACCAAGACGGGCAGGGGCACGCTCACGCTGTCCGGCACGAATACCTATACCGGCGGCACCCATGTCGCCGGAGGCGACCTGGTCGTCGCCAGCAGCGGGAACCTCGGCACCGGGATACTGAACGTCGACACCGGCTCCGCCGTGACGATGAACAACGCCACGCAGACGGTCGCAGGCCTTGCTGGCGACGGCGGTATCGATCTCGAAGGCACGACCCTGACCCTCAGCGGCAACGGCGCGTCCACCACGTACGGCGGCGTGCTTTCCGGTACCGGCGGCCTGATCAAGAATGGCAGCAACACGCAGGTCCTGACCGGCAGCAACACCTACACCGGTGGTACCACGGTCAACGACGGCACGCTCGCTTTCGCCAGCGACGCCAACCTTGGCGACGCGGCGGGCAGCCTGACCCTCAACGGCGGTACGCTCGAAGCGACCGGCACGGGTAGCACGGCACGCGACATCCACGTGGCCGGTGGCGCCATCGCGGTGGACGGCGGTCAGCAGCTGACCTCGACCGGAAGCGTCAGCGGTACCGGTGGCCTGATCAAGAACGGCGGCGGCACCCTGATCGTCGACGGCGTCGCGTCTCAGGCCGGCGGCGTGACCGCGAACGGTGGCGTGCTTTCCCTGAGCGGCACCAATACCTATACCGGCGACACGACCATCAACACCGGTGCGACCGTCCTCGTGTCTCGCGATAACAACCTCGGCGCGTCCGCGAACCAGGTCGATCTCGACGGCGGCGCGCTGATCGCGACCGGAAGCTTCGCCACGGCGCGCGACGTGACCGTCGGCAGCGCGGGTAGCAGCCTCGGTGCCAGCACGGGCACCACGCTCACATCGACGGGCGTCGTGTCCGGCAGCGGTACGTTGAACACGCAGGGCGCCGGCACGATCGTGCTTGCCGGAACGAATACCTACACCGGCGGCACCGCGATCAACGGTGGCGTCCTGCAGATCTCTTCCGACGCCAATCTCGGCGCAGCGGGCGGCGCCATCGGCCTGTTCGGCGGCACCCTGCACTCGACCGCCGACATCACCAGCACGCGCGACGTCACAACGGGCGGTGCGGGCGGCGTCGATGTCGACGCAGGAACCACCTTCAGCACCTCGGGTACCGTCAACGGTGCCGGAGCCTTGATCAAGAATGGCGAAGGCACGCTCGCGATGTCCGGCACGCTCAGCCAGGGCGGTGGCGTGACGGTCAACGACGGCACGCTGGTCCTGTCGGGCAACAACACTTACGAGGGTGCCAACACCCTCAACGACGGCACGCTTCAGATCGCCAGCGACGCCAACCTCGGTGACGCCGCCAACCATGTCGTCTTCCAGGGCGGCCAGTTGCACGTGACCGGCGATACCACGACGGCGCGCACGGTCGATACGACCGCCGGTTCCGATGCCGACCTCGTCGTCGACGGCGGGAAGACGGTAGCGCTCAACGGCACGGTGCAGGGCCAGGGCGGTCTGGTGGCATCCGGCACGGGTACCCTGGTCCTCGGGGGCGCCAACACGTACACCGGCGGTACCTCCGTGAACGGCGGCACGGTGCGGATCGGTAACGACGCGGCGCTCGGTGCCGTAACCGGCGCCATCACGCTCGCCGGCGGCACGCTGCAGGCGACGGGCGATGTCGCTTCGGCCCGCAACGTCACGGTGAACGGCGGTGCATTCGCCATCGACCAGGGCGCCACGTTTGCCACGACGGGCAACGTCGGCGGCAACGGCGGTCTGGTGAAGAACGGCAGCGGCACGCTCGAGATCGATGGCACGGCGTCGCACACCGGCGGTACCACGATCAACGACGGTACGCTGGTTCTGACGGGCAACAACAGCTACACCGGCGGCACCACGCTCAACGGCGGCACGCTGCAGGTCGGCAGCGACGCGAACCTCGGCAATACGTCGGACGCCCTGGTCTTCAACGGCGGCACGCTGCACGCCACCGGCGACGTAAGCAGTGCGCGCGCCGTCACGGTGAATGCCGACGCGGTCATCGCGACGGATGCCGGTGCGAGCTTCGCGACATCGGGTACGGTTTCCGGTAACGGTGGCGTCACGAAGAAGGGCGACGGCACCCTGATTCTCAGCGGCGACAACACGTACACGGGTGCGACCACGATCGACGCCGGCACGCTGCAGATCGCGTCCGACACCAACCTCGGCGCATCGACATCCGGCCTGACCTTCAACGGCGGCTCGCTGCACACCACCGGTAACATCGTCACCCAGCGCACGCTCAACCTCGCCGGCAATGCCACTGTCGTCAGCGACGCCGGCACCTCGTTCACCGCCGCAGGCGCGGTTGTCGGCAACGGCGGACTGGTCAAGAACGGCGAAGGTACGCTCTCGATCACCGGCGTCGCGTCGCATACCGGCGGCACGACCGTCAACGAAGGCACGCTGGTGCTCTCGGGCAACAACACCTATACCGGCGGGACCGTGATCAACGGCGGCACGCTGAGCATTGCCAGCGATGCCAACCTGGGTGATGCCGCCAATGCCGTCACGCTCAACGGCGGCAACCTGACGGTGACCTCGAGCATCACCACCGCGCGCAATATCGTCATCGACAACGGCGGCGGCTCGATCACCACGGACACCGGGGCTACGCTCAGCCAGACGGGCAGCATCTCGGGCAACGGCACGCTGACCAAGCTCGGTGGCGGCACGCTGATCGTCAGCGGCAACAACAGCTTCACGGGCGGCACACTGGTTAACGGCGGTATCATCCGCATCGACAGCGGTTCGTCGCTCGGCACCGGCGACATCATCCTGCAAGGTGGCACGCTGCAGACCTATGCGACCCTCGGTACGGGTCAGACGGTCCTGGTCAGCGGCAACTCAGGCGTGAATGTCTCCGCCGGCACCACTACCGTGCTGTCGGGCGACATCAATACCAGTGGCGCCTCGGGTTGCTTCATCAAGAGCGGCGCCGGTGCACTGAGCCTCACCGGCAAGGCGTCGCTCGACCAGGGTACCTGCGTGCAGAACGGTACCCTCCGCGCGAACGGCACGCTCAACAGCAGCTTCGTCAATGTCGACGCGATCGGCACGCTGCGTGGCGTCGGTGTCATCAACGGTCCCGTCAACGTGACAGGCCGCCTGGCACCGGGTAACTCGCCGGGTACGCTGACCGTCAACGGTACGGTGACGATGAATGCGGGCAGCACCTTCGAAGCTGACATCGATGGCAAGGGAACCGGCACGGGCGCAGGCAACTACTCCCGTTTGCTCGTGGTAGGCGCGGGTCATCAGTTCATCGCCAATGGCACGCTGGCACCGCTGCTTCGCGGCATCACCGGTGACGCGAGCAATACCTTCACGCCGACGCTGGGCGATACCTACCGTATCGTCACCGCCGAAGGCGGTATCGTCGGACGCTTCAGCAGCCTCGACCAGCCGAGCGTCGGCCTGCCCGCGAACACGCGCTTCCTGGCCTTCTACAACCTCGCCAACAGCAACAGCATCGACCTGCGCGTCGTGCCGAAGGCGTACAGCGAGTTCCTCGGCACGGGTACCACGCGCAATACGCTGGCGCTGGCCGGTGCGCTGGACCGCGCGGTGGATGCGCAGATCGCCGGCAACGGCGCGGCCTATACCGCTGTCGTCAACGCCATCGGTGCGCTCGATACCGGTCGCATCGCCGACACCGTCAAGGCGATGGCCGGTGAAGTGCACGCCGACCAGGCGGCCGCCGCACGCGGCATGGGTCTGGCGCTCAACCGCGATGCCTTCGATCACCTGGGCACCGACACGACCAATCCGGCCAACAAGGTCTGGGCAAACGTGACCCAGGACGGCCAGCGCTTTGTCGCCGACAACCAGGGTTCCGGCTACAACGCCAGCACCAGCCACGTCACCGCGGGCGTAGACGTCTTCACGAACGACACCACGGTCATCGGTGTGGGCGCGTCGCATGGCGAGAGCAACATCATCGCCACCGGCGGCCAGGGAACCATCCGCGGCAACGCCGGCCTGATCTACGCCCAGCAGAAGGCCGGTGCCGTCATCGTCGACGGTGTCGTGTCCTACGGTTCGGACGACTGGTCGAGCCGTCGCATGGATCCGTTCGGCAATGGTTCGCTCGAGACGCGCGCGGATGGTCATGACACGATGGCCAGCCTCACGGCGCGCCTTCCGATGAATGCCGGTGGCCTGCGCATCGAGCCGTATGCCGGTGTGATCTGGCAGAAGGTGGAACGTGATGCGGTGAACGAGACGGGCACGTCGCCGGCGGCGCTGTCGCTGGACAAGCTGTCCGTGACCGGCACCCGTGCCCTGGTGGGCGTGACCGCCGGCTCGAACGCGAACGATCCGCTCGCCTCCGAGCTGACCTGGCGCGTCGGTGTCGCCGGTGGCGTGGATTCGGGCAAGCTGCTCGATCCGACGGTACGCGCCCAGCTCGCCGGCGAACAGTTCGAAACCAAGGCACCGGATGCGGGTCGCGGTTTCGTGCAGTTCAACGCGAACGGCACGATGCGCCTTGCCCGCAACACGTACCTCTACGGCGGCCTCACCGCCGAACAGGGTTCGGGCCGGACGGCATACGGTGTGACTGCCGGTGTGCGCGTCGCCTTCTGAGGCGACGCATCCGGGGAAAAAGCCCGCTCGCAGCGAGTGTAAAAAGCTCGCTGCGGCAGGTACGTAAAGAAAAAAGGCGCCCCTCGCGAGAGGGGCGCCTTTTTCTTCGCTGTCGAACGCGATCAGTAACGCGGAACCGTCGGGTCGATCTCGCGAGCCCATGCATCCATGCCGCCTTCCACATTGAACAGGTGGGTGAAGCCGTGCGCCGCCAGACGCTCGGCCGCCGCCTGGCTGGAAATGCCGTGGTGGCAGATGAAGGCGATGGCCGTGTCCTTGGGCAGGGCGGCGAAGGCTTCGTAGCCCTCGTCTTCCAGAATGCGCGCGCCGGCCAGCGGGGCCGCCATGGCACGACCGTGCGCCGGGCGCACGTCGACGAGGATGACCTCGCCCGCGGCGAGCTTGTCTTTCAGCTGATGCACGGTGATCGACGTGATCTCGACCGCACCCGGGAACTTGAGGCTGAGGCCTTCGCCCTGAACGGTGCTGACCCAGTCGATCACGATGCCCTTGGCCCGCTGGGCACTGCCCGGATCGAAGTGCACTTCGATACCGCTGGCGACGACGACGATGTCGTGGTCGCCCGCCGGCGCCAGCTGGAAGCCGGCGCTGTGGTCCGGGCCGATTTCCAGATGCAGGGCCTGGCCCTGGGCATTGGCCATGCCACCGCGAATGGCTTCGGCAGCCTTCTCGGTGATGGTGATTTCCGGCGGGGTACGATCCGGCGCGCTGGCACCGAACAGCGTGTAGAGCTCGCCGCTGGTGTACATCTGGCGGATGATGTCCGAACCGCCGACCAGCTCACCCTTGACGTAGAGCTGCGGGATCGTCGGCCACTGGCCGTACTCCTTGATGCCCTCGCGGATTTCCGGGTCTTCCAGCACGTTGACGGTGTGGTAGGTCGGGATGATGTCGTTGAGCGTGTTGGTCGCCGCGGCGGAGAAACCGCACATCGGCTGCTGGCGCGTTCCCTTCATGAACAGCACGACCTCGTGCTCGGAAAGGAGGGATTCGATGCGCTCGCGAGTGGGTGTATCGAGGGCCATGGGGTCACCGCGGATAGGAAAGGGGCCATTTTACCGGCATCCCTCGCACATGGGCCCGTTCTCGTGACTTTCAACCTGCTAGTGACGTTTCCGCCCGCAACTCCGCCAGATTGGCCCGGCAATCGGCGAGCGGAGCGAACCCCAGAACGGCTTCGGGCGAGGGCAGTACCGTCTCACGGCTGGCGCGACCCAGCGGCGTGCGGCGCTCGGTCCAGTGAATCAGCTCCATCGCGCCGCTGAAGTCCTCGACCAGGGCGGTGCAGTGCTCGACCCAGTCGCCGTCGTTCATGTAGAGCACGCCTTCCAGCGGACGGATGTGGCCGAAGTGGATGTGCCCGCAGATATGCCCGTCGAATCCGCGCTCGCGGGCATCGGTGGCGACGCGTTGTTCGTAGTCGCGGATATAGGCCAGTGCGGCGCCGACGTGTGACTTGAGGATGATCGACAGCGGCATGTAGGGCAGTTCCAGCCGCTTGCGCACCGCATGCACGCGGCGGTTGGCCCAGCAGATGAAGCGGTGCAGGGTGTCGCCCAGCCAGTTGATCCACTTGCGACCGATGTGCTCGGGGTCGTACTCGTCGCCATGGCTGACGCGGTAGCGCCGGCCATCCGCACCCTCGTGCACCGCATCCAGTTCCACCCGGATCCCGGCGATGGTCGAGCCGGCGAGGCCGCGCATCTGGTAGTCGTGGTTGCCAGGAAGGTAGGTCACCTGGATGCCTCGTGCCGCCATCGCGATCAGCTCGGCGATCACCGCGCTATGGTCCGGGTGCCACCAGTGGCGTTTGGCCAGCGCTTCCAGGTCGACGATGTCGCCGACGAGGTAGAGGCGCTCGCAGTCGAGGCTCTTCAGGAAATCGAGAAGATAGGCAGCCTTGCAGTCCGGCGTACCGAGGTGCACGTCGGAAATGAAGGCGGCGCGACACGTGAACTTGGCCATGGCGGCGATTTCCGGGGTTGTCCCGGGAGATCAGTCTCGGGGCGGGACGTAACCGGGGCATGGCGTGGGTGTTGCAGGTGTGTTGCGGATGGGCATCCGGGGCATGCATCGCGGCGGGCAGTTTCCCTCCGGGTTGCGGTGGCCGGTTGGCAGGGGCCTGGCGACGATCAGCCTGGCAGTTCGCGAACGGCCGCGAGTGCCTGCGGAAGAATCCGCTCCACCCACATTCCATACTGCCTGGCGGAAGGATGAAGGCCATCATCCACGAGCATGTCTGGCTTCGCGCCGGCTTCGCGCGAAGCGGTCGTCACATCCACCCAGCGTGCGTGCGCCCGATGCGTTTCGTCATGCGCAATGGCATTGAACGCATCGATCTCACGCCCGATCGCCACGCGATCCCGTCCCTCGGCAAACGCCGTCACGCCCCAGTCGGGAATCGACACGACCACCACGCGGCGCGAGTCGCCGGCGAGCTTGCCCGCGCGTTCGAGCAGAGCGAGAAACTGCTCGCGATATTCGACCGACGAGCGCCCGCGGTACTGGTTGTTGACCCCGATCAGCAGGGTCACCAGCCCGTACTTGCCGTGCAGTCCGGCGACATCCATCGCCGACGACAGCTCGTCCGTCGTCCAGCCGGTAGTGGCGACGACGTATGGCGCAGCCACGGCCACACCATGCTCGCGCAGCCGGGCAACCAGCTGCACCGGCCAGCGACCTTCTTCGGGCACGCCCTCGCCGATCGTGTACGAATCGCCGAGGGCGAGGAAGCTCGCTTCCGCCACGGCTCAGGCGACCGCGCTCGCGACCGGTGCGGCTTCCTCGGCCATCCGCTCCAGCACGCGGTTCATCCGTACGAACACCTCCTGCAACTGCGTCGGCTCGGGCAGCAGCGTGAGACGCAGGTGCCGGCTGGCGGAAAGATTGAAGCTGGTGCCGGGTACGACCAGCACGCTTTCCTGCTCGAGCAGGCACAGCGCGAACGCCGTGTCGTCGAAATGCGCGATGGCGTCGGCGCGGATCTGCGGAAACGCGTAGATCGCTCCGCCCGGTGCCACGACATCCAGGAACGGGCTGGCGGCGACGCTGTCGAGCACCACCTGACGCGCGCGGTGCAGGCGGCCGCCCGGCGCGGTGAGTTCACCGATGGTCGGCTTGTCGAGCAGCGCGGGACGCACGGCCCACTGCGCGGTGACGTTCGCGCAAAGGCGTAGCGCGGCCAGCAGCTGCAACGCGTCGCGGTATTCCGCGGTGCGCTTCGGGTCGCCTGACAGGCTCATCCAGCCGACCCGGTAGCCGCAGGCACGGTGCACTTTCGACAGACCGCCGAAGCTGACGCAGGGGTGATCGCCGGCCACGGCCGCCAGCGGCTGGAAGGGCGTGTCGTCGTAAAGGATTTCGTCGTAGATCTCGTCGCACAGCAACAGCAGGCCATGGCGGCGGGCGACGTCGACAATGCGCTCGAGCAAGGCCCCGGGATACACGGCGCCGGTGGGATTGTTCGGATTGATCAGGACCAGGGCGCGCGTGCGCGGTCCGATCAGGGCCTCGATCTCTTCCGGGTCGGGCAGGTGCGCGTTCTCGGCCAGGCAGCGGTAGTAGCGGGGGCTGCCGTCGTTGAGGATCGTGGCGGCGCTCCACAGCGGGTAATCCGGGCTGGGCAGGAGCACCTCGTCGCCCGGCTGCAGGAGTGCGCGCAGGGAGATGTCGATGAGTTCGCTGACGCCGTTGCCGATGAACACGCGCTCCACGTCCACGCCGAACGAACCACGCGCTTTCTGCTGGGCCACGATGGCCTCGCGGGCTTCCTCCAGACCCTGCTCGTGCCCGTAGGCCTCGCTGTCGGTCAGATGGGCGCCGATGGCTTCACGCAGGTGCGGCGGCGTGGAAAAACCATAGCGGCCCGGGTTACCGATGTTCAGTTTGATGATCGGCTGGCCGGCCGCTTCCATGTCGCGGGCTCGCCGGGTGAGGGCGCCGCGGATTTCATAGCGCACTTCCGCCAGGTGCGCGCTGGGCTTGATCGAGGACACTTCTGACGACTTCCGGTGAGTACGGCGGGCCGTTTCCCGCCGTCGTCACCCGATCCTAACAGCGTCGCGGCGGCGTCGCGAGGCGGATTTCGGGCGATAAGCGGGCATAATCCCGCCCATGACCGACACCCCGGACCTGGCGCGCCTGCGCCATATCGGCTGGCGCGACCCCGCCTTGCCCGACGATTCCCGCCGCCTTGCCCGCGTCGTGGCCCAGCATCGCGCCGGTTACGAGCTGCACGACGGCTCCTCGGCCTTCAACGCGCAGCCTGCCGGTCAGTTCCTGAAAAGGGGGCTGGACCCGTCGCTTCGCCCGGCGGTCGGCGACTTCGTCTTCCTCGACCACGCCAACCACCCGGTGATCGAGGAGGTGCTGCCGCGCCGTTCCGTCCTGACCCGTGCCGCCGCGGGCGAGCGATACGAGCGGCAGATCATCGCGACCAACATCGACTACGTCCTCGTCATCACCGGCCTCGACGGCGACTTCAACCCGTCGCGCATCGAGCGCTACCTGACCCTGGTCGAGGGTTCCGGGGCGCGTCCGGTCGTCCTGCTCAGCAAGGCGGATACCGACGTGGACGTCGAGGGAGCGGTCGCCGCTCTCGCCGCGCGCCTGCCCGCGGAAGCGGCGGTGCATGCGATCAACGCGAAGGATCCCGCGACGGTGGCCTTGCTTGCGTCCTATCTCGGGCCGGGCTCCAGCGCGGTCCTCGTCGGCTCGTCGGGAGCGGGCAAGTCGACGCTCACCAACACCTTGCTGGGCGAAGAACGCATGGCCACGGGCGCGGTACGCTCGCACGACAGCCGCGGCCGGCACACCACGACGCACCGTGCGCTGCTCAGCCTGCCCAGCGGCGGTTGCCTGATCGATACGCCCGGCATGCGCGAACTGAAGCTGACCGGCGAGGAAAACCTCGACCTGTTCGCCGACATCGAAGCGCTTTCCGCGCAGTGCCGCTTTGCCGACTGCGGACACAGCAACGAACCGGGTTGCGCGATCCAGGCCGCGCTCGCTTCCGGTGAGCTGTCGCCGCAACGCTGGCGCAATTTTCTCAAGCTGCACGACGAGCGCGAAGAGCAGGCGGCGACCCTCGAAGCACGCCTGAAGCGCAAGGCGGGTCCGCGCCCCGCCGGTAAACCGAAACGCGGCGAGTGGCGACGCGGCGACGACTAACACTTACTTTCGTCGCGCGCGCTCCCGACATACAGGCATCCACCTGCTGAATAAGTTGACTTCCTCCCTACGAGAGCGAGGAAGTCTTCATGGTCGTCCATTGTTACCGGCGCCGCGCAGTAGCGGCTGCCTTGTGCGGTGTTTTTGCCGCGTCCGCGTCGGCTACCGAGTTTCCTTACGGCATCCTCGTCGAGAAAGGCACGGCACTCACGCTCGAGCCCGGGGACCGCATCTCGGTAAGCGGCCTGGCGACCGGGCGTGTCGTCACCGTGGAGTCGCGCGGCTCGTTCGACGCCACGGACGTTTCGATCGAGAACCGCACGAGCGGCAATCCGGCAGGCTATGCCTACGGCGTGTTAGCGTTCGACGGCAGCGAGGCGTCGATGTCCGCCGGATCGCTCATCACCCGCGGTGACCGGTCGGTGGGCGTGCAGGTACAGGGCGCCTCGCGTGCCGTGTTCGCCGGGGTGCAGTTCACCACGCTCGGCGCGAACAGCATCGGCATCACCGCGCGGTCAGGTGCGGCGATCCTGATGAACCGCGCGCACCTGAGTATCGACGGACGGGACAGCACGGCGCTGGTCGCACAGGGGACGGACGCCGCCATCGTCGGGCTTGCCGACATAGAGCACCGGGGTGCGGCATCCGCGCCGGGTCGCGCGCAAGCCATCGCCGTCCGCGACGGCGCGCGGATCAGCCTGAGCGACAGCTCGGTCATTGCCCGACATGCGAATGTCGGCGCCGTCGTAATCGATGGTGAGGCCTCGGGGTTCAGCACATCGCGCAGCCATATCGTTGCCGAGGGCGAACACGCCTGGGCGCTTTCCGGTACCTCGGGGCGCGCGATCCTCACCGCGGCGGAGTTGCGTGGCAACGGAGGTGCGATCACCACGCGCGTTCCCGGCGCAGGCACGTTGCAGGTCGATCTGCTGGGGGGCTCACGCTCGGTGGGCGACATCGTCGGCGGCGATGCTTCGCTCGTGCTCAACGCCGAGGACAGCGAACTGCGCGGCGATCTGCATCGGGCAGGCACGGGATCGCTGGATGTCAGTCTTGCGCGATCCCGGTGGCTGGGGCGTGCGCGCGGTGCCAGCGCTCTGACCATCGATGATGGCCATTGGTCCCTGACAGGGGACAGCGTTCTCGGACGGCTGACGCTCGCAGGTTCCGCCCGCGTGTCTTTCCCGGAGGGCACGGGCGCCTTTTCGACGCTACGCGTGAGCCACCTCGACAGCCAGGGCGGGGACGCCGCCATCCGTCTGCGTACGCGCCTGGATGCCGGCGGCGCCCTCTCGCGGCAGGGTACGGACCGGCTACTGATCGACGGCAACGTCGACGGAACGACACGGCTCGAGGTCGCGGCCGTGGAGGGTGGCGGTGCCGGCACCGCGCCGGGTAGCTCTGGCGGTATCAGTCTCGTGCAGGTCAACGGTTCGGCCAGCGACACATCGTTCCGTCTCGCCGGCGACTACGTGGTGGCGGGACCATGGCGTTACGGTCTGAACGCATACGGCCCCGGCGAGTCGGATGCATCGCAGCGACTCGTCGCGGAGAACGGATCCGGCTTCTGGGACTACCGCCTGCAGAGCACCAGGATCGATTCGCAGGGGCGTTGGCGTGACGTGCTCGGGCGCGCGGCGGATTCGACCTCGCCGGCCATGCCTGCCCGCGACGCACTGGCGCCGCAGGTGCCTTCCTATCTGGTGCTTGCCGGGGCCTTATTCGGCTACGGCCGGGTCGCCATCGATGCCGCGGGAGCCGACACTTTCGCCAACGACGGCGGGCCGACATTCCGCGCACGCAGCTTCGGCGGGAACGCCAGCTATCGCAATTCGCTCGGTTTCACGCGCTTTGGCTTCGACAGCATCCGCCGCGACCGCGGCCTGCAGGTAGGTGGCGATCTCGCGTCGTTCGATGCCGGGACGTGGCATATGCGCTCGGGTGTGTCCGCGAGTCTCGGAAGCACGCAGGTCACCCCTCGTGCCGTCGACGGCGCGAGCGACGCCCGGGCGCAGGGTCGCGGCCTGGCGATCACCCACACGTCCAGCGGCGATGACGGATGGCGTATCGGCGCGGCCTACGCTTTTACGCATTACCGGGTCGCCGTGCGAACGCCGCGACGCGGCGAGACGCTCGCCCGGTTGCGGGTGAACAGCAGCGATGCATCGTTGTCCGCGGGCTTCCGCTGGGCGGCGCCACGGAACGTCGTCGTCGAGCCGGGAATATCAGTGCTCTGGCAGCGTCTTCGCTTCGGCAAGGTCACCGACCGCGACGGCATCATCCTGCAGCCCGGGCGTCCGGAACGTATGACGGCGCGTGTCGGAGCGCGAGCTACGCGTCTCTTTCCGGTGCAGGGGCAGCGGGTGAGTGCGTGGTCCGCGTTTCTTGACGGTCGTATCGAAGCGACACGGGACACCGGTGCGGCGCTGGCCTTGTCGGGCGTCCGCTTCGCAACGGGACATGGCGGCCGGGCGCTCCACGTGGCGGCGGGTACCACGTTGGCATTTCGCCGGGCCATCACGCTTTCCGGCGACATCAACCGGCAAGTCAGGATCGGCGGCCGGGGCGACTCCTCCTTCGGTGTACGCCTGGGTGCCGCGATAGCGTTCTGATGCCACGCGATCTCAATACGTCACGGTCACCGTCACGATGTCGCTGTACGAACCTGCCGGTTGTGCGGGCTGTATGGGTACGCGACCGTAGACAGTGAGCGTCTGCTCGGACCCGGAACCGGTTCCCGCGGCGGTATCGGTGTTGAGCGTGTTGCCCCACCGCGTCGTCCGTCCTGGGTCGGTGAACAGCTGGTACGTAACGAAATGCGTCCCATCGGTCATGCGCCTCGTCGTTCCCGACGCATTCTTTCCGTTGTCCAGACCGATCTGGTACGCCGCCCGATGGGTGCAGGTCGCGCGTACCAGCGAGGTCTGGTCGGTATTGACACGAAGCAGGCCGGAAACGCTGCCGAAGTTGAGTTCGGTCGCCGTGCCGACGGTGCACTTGGCGGCCACGTTTGCGGTGGCGGTCAGTGCCGGACCGGCCACCGTCTGTGCCGCTACGGTTCCGCCGCTGGTGCATGACGCAGGGAAGGTACCGAGCGTCAGAAGAACTTCGTTGTAGCTCCAGGTGATCGACGTGCCTGTGAGCGACCCGGCAAGCGTGCCGCTGTAGTTGCCAGGCGAAAGGCCGCTCTGCAGCGCCGGTACCTGACCGTAGATCGTGAGGCTGCCGGTGATGGTCACGTTGTTGGACAGCAAGCCGAAGTTTCGGGTGAACGTTTGCGGCGTATACGTCGCATTGTTCACACGCCCCCAGATCGTGCTGTAACTCCCGTCCTTGTACGCCTGGTACTGCATGCGGTCGGTATTACCGGTGTTGAGCAGGGTTCGTGGAGCAAAATTTCCCAGGTCGTCCGGTGCGAGGCTGACGCATGCCGAGATGTAGCTGCCGTACAGGCCACCGAGCACGCCCGAGTAGCTGCAACTGTAGTTCACGGTCGCCTGCGTGTTGACGACGGTGCCGGTCGGATCCACCGTGCCGAAGGCCAGATTGGTAATGCTGGTGATGCTGCAGGTGGTTGTGGCCTCGACGCGTGGCGCGGCGGCCATTGCCGCGATGGTCAGGAGTATGAGGACGAACCACTTCATGGCGTTACCGTGCGGCAGATCAGCGGGCCGAGTTCCGGCAGGTCGCGCGCATGTGCCGGGTACGTCAGCGTCGTCTTGCAGTGTGTCCCTCCGGGCAGCGTCACATTCAGCGGCGTATCGCCCCCCTGCAGGTTGTCGAGGTACACCAGGCCGTCATAGCCGACCATGGCGGGAGCCGCATCACCCGTCGCGACGCTAGCGCCGACGGGCAGCGGCTGGCCGCCGGCATCGACGAGGATCGCCGACGCCGCACGTACGCGCTTCACGGGAAAACGCACCACGACGCCGGCGCGATCGGACGGTGCGACGATGGTCTCGACCCGCTGTACACGCTCATCCGCGGGCAGGTCGATCGGGTCGATCGCCAGCCGGTTGTCCTGGTATGCGTTCAGTCGTGACACGAGCAACAGTCCGCTGCTGTCGGTGACGCCGGTGCGCCGGTTTTCGAGGAGTACCGGAATGTCCGGGGTTCCTTCCGTCGTGACCAGCGCGAACGCGTCGTCGATGCGTCGCGCGGCGAAGGCATGCCCACCCATGAGCACGACCGCTCCGCTCGCGTCGGCATACGCATACGACGTGCTGCCGAAGTCGCTCGCACCGACCGTGAGTTGTCCACTGTTGCCGAGCCAGCCGACCTCGCCCAGTCCGCCGCCGGTATCGCCGGTCCGTCCCTGAACATGCCAGCCGAAACCGCCGTCGCCGTCGATCGGACGGCTCGCATCGACGATGCCGAAGGTCTGTTCGCGGTCGCGCTGCGCGGACGCGCTCCATGTCGTGCGCGCGTCGAGCGACATCGTCATGCCGAGAAAGAAGCTTCGGTCCGATGCCAGATCCAGGTTCTGGTTGTAACTGACGTTCACCGAGATCCCGCGACCGAAGTTACGCAGCGCGAACAGCCCCGCATAGCGCGTTGCCGGCTGTCCGCCATAGCGCAGGCGCACATAGTTGGCGCCGAAGCTCGACTCGCGCACGTTGAAGCCGATCAGCGCGCGGTCGCTGGCGCGGGGCGGGGGCGAGCCGTAGCCGCTGGCGATGTCGTTATAGCGCGAGTTGCTGCGCAGGGTGTCCACGGATGCGTTGATGTAGCGCCCGTTCCATGCGAAGCCACCGCCGTACTGGGCGCCGGCATCGCGCGATCGCGCGTACGACCCGTTCACGACGAAGGCCCCGACCGGGTTCCACACCATGCCCGCGCCTGCGGTGCCTCGTCCGTCGCCGCCCTCGGTATGCGCTTCGAGTGTGAGCCGGTCGGTGATGCCGCGCCGCCACGTCGCACTACCCACGGGCGCGTCACCATACGAGAAGGAGTCGATGCCGTATGCCTCGCGAACGGTGCCGAGTTCGACCGACCAGTCGTCGAGGCCGGCACGAAGCAGCTGACGCGCGGCATAAAACGGAAAGGTGACCGTACTGCTGCGACCGAGCGCGTCGGTGAGCACGACCTGGGCCTGACCCGCCTGATCCACACCGGGCACGGCCGTGAGCTGGAAAGGGCCGGCGGGGACCTTGCCCGAATACTGGCGGAAGCCGTCGATATAGAGCTCAACGGACGAGGGTGCGGCGGCCTGGCCGAAGAACTGCGGCAGCGGCGTGGTGACGCGGTAAGGCTGCAGCGCGAAGTCAGTGCCATAGGCGATGCCTCCGATGCGCGTGGCGCGTGACCACGAAAGATACCCGGTGAAGGTGTCGCCGACAGCCAACGTCTGTGCGCGGTCGGGGAACGACAGTCGCCATTGCGTGTCGAGTCGCACCGTATCGCCTTGCCAGCCATCGGCGGGGGTCTGATAGCGACGCGTCAGCGACGTGTTGCTCAGTACGCCAAGTCCGTCACTGAAAGCACGCAGTTCCGCCAGGCCGCTGACATTGCTGAGACCACCGCCGTGAGCCGCGTAGATGTCGTAGTTGATCAGTATGCCCGTGCCGCTCGATGCCCGGGTACCGGTGTGCTCCGGGGCGTTGAGGATCTGTGTCGGCAAATTGAGCTGACCGGTCGGCACGTCGATGTTCACGCGTTGCTGTGCGACGTCGTAGGTGTAGCGCACGCCGGGAAGGTCGGGCAGGCAGCGCTCGTCTTCGCCCGGCGACAGAACGAAGCCGAGGCCCCGAAGATCCGGCGCCAGTGCGCACAGCGCTTCACCGTGACGGGTGAAGTGCACCAGCTTTTCGGTTCGCGTGCCGTTGAGCACCACTTCGAGATAGAGGTCCTCGCCCGCGACGCGCACGCGCGGCGTGACCGTCGCCGGTGGCGGTGCGGGCTCGGTTCCTCGCTCCACGGCATGCGCGGCAGCGGCGTCGAAGGCGAGCATGCTAGCGGCCGTCCGCGTCCACCACCAGGGTCGATTCGGCCGGCTCACCGTTGATCCTTGCGCGCACGGCACCACCCGCGTGCCGTGCGTTGTCCGGCAGTTGCCAGCTCATCGTCGCGCCGGGGAGCGCGTACCCGACCAGCCCCGGCAGGAGTGTCGTTCGTTGGCCGTTGGCGCCCTGCCATGTCACGTCGGCGATCTGCGCGTGGCCATTTCCCGTGTTGGTCACGCGCAGTCGGGGACCTTCCGCCGTGTTCTCCCAGGTGGCCTGCAGCGTCGCCTTCATCGAGGGATCGCCCGTGGGCGCGACGAAGACCGGCACCGAATAGCGCAGGACGAACTTCAGCCCGGGCGTGTCGCCCGCATCCACCGGCAATTCGTCGACGAGCACCCGGTACGCGGTCTCCGTCCCATCGGTGGGCGGCGCCACCCGACGGATGACGCGCACCAGCTGTCGGTCGCCCGGTGCGATCGTCACCATCGGCGGGCTCACCACGAGATCGCGCGATGGCTCGAGCACATCCTTGCCATCCACCTGCGTCCAGCGAAAGACGCGTACCTGGGCATGGACCGGATCGGCGCCCGTATTGGTCAGCCACATGGCTTCGGCCGACGCCGAGGCGACCAGCCGCAGGCCGATAGGTGAGACCTGCAGGCCGCTCGCGTGCGAGGCGAGGGCCGCGGCGGCCAGCGCGACGGCCAGCGCCCAGCGGAGCGGCCACGGGCACACCGTCAGTACGTGATCGTGGCGGTGATGACGTCGGCGTAGCTGCCCGCCGGGAAATTGGTGTTAGGCACACGGCCGTAGACGGGGACGGCCTGCACGGTGCCGCTGCCGGTGGCCGCATACACGTTACCGCCGGTGCCGGTGGTGCTCCCCCAGACGTCGGCGGCGGTGCGCGTCGCGGCGCGATAGAGCTGGTACGGCACCTGTGCGGTGCCGCTGCTCATCTTGCGCGTGTTGGCATCGGTACCGTTCTGCCCGTTGTCGAGCGCGATGGTGTACGGCGCGCTGGGCGTGCAGTTCACGTTGAGCGCGCCCTGGTTCTCGACGTTCGTGGCGGTCGACGGCGCGGTGCCGAAGTTGACGTCCGTCGGTGCCGTCGTGCTGATGTCGCAGGCGGCGGTGATGGTGATACGGACGTTGAAGGTCGTGGTCGCGGTGGCGGCCTGGGCGGAGGTAGCGGCGACGGAGGCGGCGAGCAGGGAGGCGGTGGCGGCGATCGAGCGGAAGGACATGATGCTCTCCTGTGAGGTTCGATGCGTCGTATTGCCGGCGCGTCGCTGAGCTGTGTCTCCGTCGGAAGCAAGGATCGGGGAAGGTAGGACGTCACGGGAGTGGATGACGTCGCGCCGTGCCGGAACGACTTAGCGATGCCGAATGTGCTCACCATTATGTCAAGGCTGCTTGACATGGCGCTCCGGAGGGATCACGATGCATGTCAAGGGTGCTTTACATCTTTTTGCTGCCGAACGATTCGTGATGGCGTTGCACGTCACGTTTCGACCTGACACGACCGGGGAGACGGGGAATGGCCATGCGTGCCGTGCACAAGCGTTATCTGCGTGAGTTCTTTCCGGCAATGTTCGCCTACGTGCTGCTGATCCTCCTGTCGGTCAGCTGGCTGAAAACGCTCGAAGGCACCGTGGCGCGCACCGTCGTGACCTTGCTGCCCACCATCCCCGTCGCCTTCGTCATCCGGGCCATGGTCCGGGTGATCCGCGACCAGGACGAGTTCGAGCGCCGGATCGATCTTGAAGCCCTCGCGGTCGCGGGCGGCATCGGCAGCTTCGGCTTCTTTACCTTCGGCATGTTGCTCAACGCCAAAGTGCTGGCCGCGCCGCCCGCCGAGGCCGTCGCCATCTGGGTCATGCCGGTGATGATGTTCGTCTTCGGCATGGCCAAGTGTGCGTTCAGGCTGTACTACCACCGCGCACGATGAATAACCGCGTCCGAGAACTCCGTACCGCGCTGGGCTGGTCGCAGGCCGACCTCGGCGACCGCCTCGACGTGTCGCGTCAGACCGTGAACGCCGTCGAGACGGGCAAATACGACCCGAGCCTGCCGCTGGCGTTCAAGATCGCCCGCCTGTTCGACCTGTCCATCGAATCCATCTTCGTTCCCGAGGAATGACGGCATGAAACGACCGCCACGCATCGCCATCATCGTTGCGATCCTTGCCGCCGTGCTCTCCGGCCGACACTTCGTCAAGCCGTCCGCGTCCGAGGACGGGGCTCACGCGGCGACGCCGGCGGCGACCCGTCCCGCGCCGCCGCGCGTCTGGCATCTGGGCTCGGTCGAGCTCACGCCGTGCGAACTGGCGCAACCGCATTCGGGCCTCTCGACCGCCGCCTGGTGCGCGCCCTATCAGGTTCCCGAGGACCGCTCGCGGCCTCAGGGGCGCAAGATCACGTTGCGCCTGGCCGTCGTTCGCAGCAGCGCCCAGGTGCCCGCCGACGACATGCTCGCCTTCATCGCGGGTGGCCCGGGCCAGTCGGCCGCCGAGAGCTACCCGGCGATCGCACCGGCCATGGCGCCGCTGCTCGCGCATCGCAACCTGCTCCTGCTCGACCAGCGCGGTACCGGCGGCTCGCATCCGCTGAGCTGTCGCGACGACGAACCGGGTGTGCCCGCCAGTGACGACGAACCTCACGGCTTCGACGCAGCCGCGGTGCGCAAGGAAACCCAGCACTGCCTCGACCAGCTGTCGCAGGACGCGGACGTACGTTTCTACACGACGACCGACGCCGTCGCCGATCTCGAGGACGTCAGGCACGCGCTGGGGGCGCCGAAGTTCGACCTGATCGGCGTGTCGTATGGCACGCGTGTGGCCCAGCAGTACGCCATGCGGCACCCCGACGGTCTGCGCACCCTGGTCCTCGATGGCGTGGCGCCTAACGCGCTGGTGCTCGGCGAAGACTTCGCGGTGAATCTCGACGCGGCGCTGAAAGCGCAGTTCGCCCGCTGCGAAGCGGACGACGCCTGCCGTGCCCGTTTCAGCGACCCTTATCAGACGCTGTTCCAGCTGCGCGATGCGCTGCGCGCCAACCCGCATACCGTGAGCTTCCGCGACCCGCAGAACTACGCGTCGGTAAAGCGCGTACTCAGCGAGCACGCCCTGGCTACGGTGGTTCGTATGTTCGCCTACTCGCCGGAGACGGCGGCGTTGCTGCCGCTGTCCATCGACGCCGCCGCGCGCGGCGATGTCGGTCCGCTGCTCGGTCAGGCCAAGCTGCTCACCGGCGATCTCGGCGACACCATGGACGGCGGTATGCAGTATTCCGTGATCTGCAGCGAGGACGGCGACCTGCTGACGTCACGTCCGCAGGACAAGGACACGATTCTCGGTGAAACGATGATTGAGGCATTCCGTGCGGCGTGTTCGGTGTGGCCGCATGGGCATCGCCCGGCCGACTTTCACGAACCGCTCAGGAGCGACGTTCCCACGCTGCTGATGTCGGGCGAGTTCGATCCCGTGACGCCGCCGCGCTACGGTGACGAGGTGCTCAAGGGACTTCCCAACGGTCGCCACGTCGTGCTGAAAGGGCAGGGCCATAACGTGATCGCGCGCGGTTGCATGCCACGCGTGCTCGACCACTTCGTCGACGACGCCAGCGCGAAGACGCTCGACGTCGGTTGCCTCGATCGGTTGCAGCCGCTGCCGGTCTTTGTCGGATTCAACGGAGCGACGCCATGATCGAGGTGAAGAACCTGCGGAAGTCGTTCGGCGACGTGCATGCCGTCAACGGTGTGAGCTTCACCGCGCGCGACGGCGAGATCACGGGCCTGCTCGGTCCGAACGGGGCAGGCAAGACGACCACACTGCGCATGCTGTACACCCTGATGAAACCCGACGCCGGCGAGGTGCTGGTCGACGGCGTGAATGCCTACGATGACGCGCTGGCGGTGCGTCGCCGGCTCGGTGTGCTCCCGGATGCCCGGGGTCTTTACAAGCGACTGACCGCTTCGGAGAACATCGATTACTTTGGCCGTCTGCAAGGCATGGCGCCGGAGCTTCTGGCACGCCGCCGCGAAGCGCTGATCGATGCGCTGGAGATGCGTGACATCGCCCATCGTCGCACCGAAGGTTTTTCGCAGGGCCAGCGCGTGAAGACCGCCATCGCCCGGGCACTGGTTCACGATCCCCGTAACGTACTGCTCGACGAGCCCACCAATGGCCTCGACGTCATGGCGACCCGCGCCATGCGGCGTTTCATGCGGCAGTTGCGCGATGAGGGCCGCTGCGTGCTTTTTTCCAGCCACATCATGCAGGAGGTGGCCGCGCTGTGCGATCGCATCGTGGTGATCGCGCACGGTCGCGTGGTCGCCGACGAAACACCGGCCGCGCTGCTGGAGCAGACGGGCGAGACCAGCCTTGAGGAGGCCTTCGTGAAAATCATCGGTACCGACGAGGGGCTTGCCGCATGAGCGCCTTCTCCGCCGTTTACTGGAAGGAAGTTCGCGAGAACCTCCGCGATCGCCGGACGCTGGTCAGTGCGCTGATCACCGGCCCGCTGCTGGGGCCGGTGATCTTCATCATGCTGATGAACGTCATGGTGAACCGGGAACTGGCCAAAGCGGACCGCAACATCGAAGTGCCGGTGATCGGCGCCGAGCTGGCACCCAACCTCATGGCGGCACTGAAAGGTGCGGGCATCAACGCCGATCCCGGCATGAGCGATCCGGAGAACGCCGTCCGTGAACAGCGTGCCGATGTCGTCATCCGTATCGGGCCGGATTACGCCAGGGCATGGAACAAAGGCCAGAGCGTCCAGGTCGAGCTGATCTACGACTCCTCGCGACGCGATGCATCGACGCCCGTGATGCGTGTGCGCAGCGTGGTCGAGAGCTACGGACGTCGTGAGGGCGCGATGCGTCTGATCGCGCGCGGGCTTTCACCGACCACGGCGTGGCCGGTGCAGGTCGCGGAGCGCGACCAGGCGACTTCGCAGTCGCGTTCGGCGCTGATGTTTTCGTTCCTGCCTTACTTCTTCACGCTCACGGTGTTTCTCGGTGGCATGTACCTCGCCATCGACCTGACGGCCGGCGAGCGTGAGCGGCAGTCGCTGGAACCGTTGTTCGTGAACCCCGTCGCGCGCTGGAAGATCCTCGCCGGCAAGCTCGCCGCGATCAGCACGTTCTCGCTGGTCAGCCTGTTCCTGACGATCGCCGCGTTCATGACCGCGCCCTTCTTCATTCCGACGGAGAAGCTGGGCATCGCGCTCGATCTGGGGCCTCGCTTCGGTGCGCAGGTGGCGCTGATCATGCTGCCGCTGATCGTGCTGATGGCCGCGCTGCAGTCGCTGGTGTCGGCGATGGCCAAAAGCTACCGCGAAGCGCAGACGTACCTGTCGATCCTGATGATGATCCCGATTCTGCCCAGCGTGCTTTTGTCGGTGATTCCGGTGCGCGCGGAACCGTGGATGTATGCGGTGCCTTTGCTGGGGCAGAACCTGGGGATCGTGCAGTTGCTGCGTGGCGACGGCATGCCGGCGTGGCAGATCGGTACCTGCCTTGCCGGTGGGTTTGCCGCGGCGCTCGTGGCCGTGTGGGCCGCGGCGATGTTGTACCGGTCGGAGCGGCTGGCGATTTCGGGCTGACTCGCTCCTGCCTTACCGCCAGCGCAAGTCCACGCCCACCAGGAACGTCCGTCCCGGCGCCGGCTCGTAATACCGCCCGTTGCCGTCATTGACGATCACCGAGCCGACCACATGCCGGTCGGCGAGGTTGTCCACCCGCGCAAACGTGTTGATCCGCCACGGGCCGTCATCGACGATGTACCCGCCGGACAGACCGAACAGCGCGTATCCCGCGGCCGACTCGGTCCCCAGGTCGTTCACCGAGGTCGAGACCATGGCATTCATATCCAGCCCGACCTGCCAGCCACGCTCGGCACCGTACTTAAGCGCGGCATAACCGTTCGAGCGTGGCACGCCGGGAATGCGCGTCCCCGCGGCCACCGGCGTATCCGGCGTGGAGCAACCGGTCGACACGCAGGTGAGAAACGGCGTACGGAAGGTCGCCTGAAGGCGCGTGTACGACGCGACGAAGTCGAGGTTCGGGGCGAGCTCGGTGCGGAAGGATGCTTCCAGCCCCTGACGGCGCGAACGCGCGATGTTCTGGTAGGTCGTGCGACCCCCCAGGTTGGTCGCCACGGCCAGCTCGTCGTCGCTGTCCGCACGGAACACGGCGAGGCCGGCTTCGGTGTGGTCGGACGGCTGAAGCTTGATGCCGACTTCGCCGTTGTGCGAGCGCGAGGGCTTCAGGTCGAAGGCGAGACCCGCACCGCCATCGGCGCGATAACCGAGCTCGGAGAAGGTCGGCGTCTCGAAGCCGCGACCCCAGTTCGCGTACACATGTGCCCACGGCGCCGCACGCCACATCACACCGAAAGCCGGCGTGGTCGCGCTGTACTTCGTCGTGCCGCTGTCATCCGGGTTCCCCGCGGCGATGTATCGATCCGTCGAGCGGAAGCGCACCTCGCTGTGGCGCAGGCCGCCCATCAGACTCCAGTCCTCGGCGACACGCCACGTGGCCTGTGCGTACTGGTCGAAGTCGAACACGCGGTCGATCTCGTCGCGACGTTTCGCGCCCTGTACGCCGAGGGAATTGCCGATGTAGTTGTTGTAACCCTGGCGATGCTGTTCCTGGTTGTCGTAGCTGATGCCACCGGC
Organism: Luteibacter sp. 22Crub2.1; assembly: GCF_900167995.1. Lineage (NCBI taxonomy): Bacteria > Pseudomonadati > Pseudomonadota > Gammaproteobacteria > Lysobacterales > Rhodanobacteraceae > Luteibacter > Luteibacter sp. 22Crub2.1. The sequence goes on along the minus strand of NZ_FUYT01000003.1, from coordinate 201,917 downwards.
GACCTCGAAGGGCCGGCCGGCCAGCGTGTCGCTCCAGGTCCACCGCGCGTCGCCGCCGCCGTATTCGTTATCCAGGTCGACGACGCCGCCGGAGTTGCCTGGCTGAGCCGCCTGCGTCGCCTTGGGAATCGACAGGTACTGGGTGACGCTGCGCTGGCCGTAATAGCCCATGACGCGCAGGCTGTTCGCGCTGTCGATGCGCTGGTCCCAGATCAGACCGGCCTGCTGCTGATCGGTCGACTTGCGCGTGTTGTACGTCTCCGCGACCGAGGCGACCTGCTGCGGGTCGGCTTTCACCTGGGCCCGGGTCAGACCGAGCGGATCCTGCGCATCCGGCACGTCGACGGTGTTCACGACCAGCGTCAGCTTGCTGTCGTCGTCGATCTTCCAGCCGATCTTCGCGTTGCCGGACTCGCGGCGCGCGGCGCTGTGATCGCGATAGCCGCTGGTGCGGAAATGGCTGAAGTCGATGTTGTAGTCCACCGGGCCTTCGGTGCCGCGCGCGTTGACCGAGCTGCGGAAGTTGCCGTTGCTGCCGCCGGCCACACCGAAGCGCAGCTCCGGGGTCTCGGTACCGTCGGCGGTGAAGATCTGCACGACGCCGCCCGACGCATTGCCGTAGAGGGCCGAGAACGGCCCGCGCAAGACTTCGATCCGGTCGGAGGAATCGAGGTTGAAGTGCGACACCTGGCCCTGGCCGTCCGGCATGGTCGCCGGAATGCCGTCGGTGTACAGGCGAATGCCGCGGATGCCGAAGGTGGAACGCGCGCCGAAGCCGCGAATCGACACCTGGGCGTCCTGCGCGTAGTTCTGGCGGTCACGGGCGATAATGCCGGGAATGGATTGCACGCGCTCCGAGAGATTCACGTCCAGCGAGCCATCGGGAGGCGTCGTCACCACGTCGATCGCCGCCGGAATATCGTAGGGAGACTGGGCGGTACGGGTGGCCGTGACCACGACCGGTGCCAGCGTGGCTTCCTGTGCGGCGGCGTTGCCGGCCAGCGCGAGGAGTACGCCAGCGGCGAGCGGGCGAAGGGGGAAAGAGCGCATGTGTGAGGATCCCTGCGGAACAAATGCTGCAATGCAGAAGGCGCCCAGTGTAACGGCACGGATGTTTTCGCGCTTTCACCGGTCCGCCGCAGACGAACGGAAAGGCAGGTGGCAGGGCCGGATCGCCGTGCTAGCCTTCCCGGCCACATTCCCACAAACACCCGGTGTCGCCATGAAGAAGCTCGCATTCGCCTGCGCTGGACTGCTCGGTCTGGCCCTCTCGCACACCGCGCTGGCCGCCGACGTCGACCAGCCTGCCCAGACCACGCCGCCGGCCAGCGCCGGTCAGCTCAGCTCGGCCCAGCTCGACAAGGCGATCGCCGGCAGCTGGCGTTCGCCGGAGAACAAGGCGCGCGACGTCTACCGTCATCCGAAGCAGATGCTGACGTTCTTCGGTATCCGTCCGGACATGACCGTGATCGAAATCTGGCCGTCGGGTGGCTGGTTCACCGAGATCCTGGCGCCGTACCTGCACGACAGCGGCCACTACATCGGCGCGATCGAGACCGGCTCCAAGGGCGTGGCCTCGATGCAGAAGAAGTTCTCGTTCGCCCCGGCACAGTACGGCACGGCAAAGATCGTTGAGTTCAACCACAAGGCCCCCGTGCTGGGCGCACCGGGATCGGCCGACATGGTGCTGACCTTCCGCAATGTGCATAACTGGGCCGCCGATGGCAGCGCCGAGGCGATGTTCAAGTCGTTCTTCACGGTACTTAAGCCCGGCGGCGTGCTCGGCGTGGAAGACCATCGCGCCGACGCGGGCAAGAAGCTCGACGACGTGGTCAACTCCGGCTACCTGCCGACCGACTACGTGATCAAGCTCGCCACCGACGCCGGCTTCAAGCTGGACGCGCAGAGCGAGATCAACGCCAATCCGAAGGATGACCACAACCATCCCAAGGGCGTCTGGACGCTGCCGCCGACCTACGACATGGGCGAGACGGACAAGGCGAAGTGGGCGGCGATCGGCGAGTCCGATCGCATGACGCTGCGCTTCGTGAAGCCCGCTTCCGCGAAGTAAGGTGCTGGTCGCGCTCAACAAACCCTATGGGGTGCTCTGTCAGTTCACCGACGAAGCCGGCCGGCGCACGCTGGCCGACTTCGTGCCGCAGAAGGGAGTCTACGCAGCGGGGCGACTGGACCACGACAGCGAAGGCTTGCTGCTTTTGACCGATGACGGTAAGTTGCAGCATCGCCTGGCCGACCCGAAGCACAAGCAGCCGAAGACGTATGTCGTGCAGGTCGAGGGTGTGCTCTCCGAGGAAGCCCTCGAGCGCCTGCGTCGCGGTGTGATGCTTAACGACGGGCCGACGCTACCGGCGGGGGCCGAGGCGATCGACGAGCCGGAGTGGCTGTGGCCGCGCGATCCGCCGGTGCGTTTTCGCAAGACCGTGCCGGACGGATGGTTGCGGATCGTGCTGCGCGAAGGGCGTAATCGTCAGGTGCGGCGGATGACGGCGGCGGTAGGCCTCCCCACCTTGCGGCTTATCCGCGAAGCGATCGGTGACTATCGCCTGGACGGGCTAGGCCTGGGCGAGGTCCGGGTCATCGAGCCGCGTTCTTCCAGGTAGGAGCGCGCCCCGCGCGCGACATCTTCGGCCTTACGTTCACGTGCCTGCGCGGAGGTGTAGCAGCACGGCACGGTCTTCGATTTCATAGTCACCTTGCCTGCCCGTGGGTGCGACGAGTTCCATTCTGGTCAGTCGCTTGAGCGCAGCCTGGATCTTCGCAGTCGTCAGGCTCGCGTCGATGTCAGGCCAGCGGCTCAGCCAGGCGACGGATTCGGTGCTGTATACCGATGGGTGACCGGGTTGCGCCAGCATGTTCATCAAGGCGAGTTCGAGTGGTCGCAATTCTTCGAGCAGCGCGCCCGCACCCGTCTCCGTGTGCGACTGCATCCACTTCGCCATCGCGGCATCGATATTGCCGTTGCCCGCGATCAACAGGTGCAGGATCACTTCGTTGAGGAACTCGGGCGTCCGGCCGAGGCGTTCGAACGCGTTTCTGAGCGATGCCTCGTCGATCCGGGCACGGGTACGTTCCGCGAGAAAAACCATTCGGTCTTCGATGAAGTCGTCGCCAAGGTCGGGCAGCTGTACGGGCATCGCAGACGCGAACAGTGGCGCTCTTTGCTGGCGGAACATATGGTTCAAACCCTCGCGGGAGGATCCCGTGTAAAACACCAGTAGTCGCCCTTGCAGTTTCTGGATGACCGTCCGTAGTGCCGCGACGAAGTCTTCGCGCTTTGCTCCGGCCAGCGCCTGGACCTCGTCGAGCACGAGGAGGGTGACGTCTTTCTCCGCGAGCGCGGACAGGGCGAAGTCGAGCCTGTTCTCCAGAACGGCATCGGGCGTGAAACTCACGGGCTCGAGTGTCGATTCGACTTCGGCGGCGCCGGCGCTCGCCTTGGCGCGAAGCTGCCTGAAACGTAGACGTCGCTTCCAGCCGCTGCGTCTTGCCTCGAGGAAAGCCTCCAAGCCCTCGACGAGCGCAAGTTCCGGCTCGCCTCTTCGCCTCCAGAGATCGATATACAGCGTCTTCCAGCCGAGCTCATGAGCAGCCGGGATGAGCTCGTGCCGGACGAAGGAAGTCTTACCCTGCCGTCGAGGGGCAAACAGCGTCACCCCTTGCTTCAGTCCGCTGGTCAGGATCTGAAGGACGTCCTCAACGAGTCCTTTCCGGGGGAAGTACGGCAGTTCGAACGACAGGCCCATACCAGTTATCCATAATTATTCAAACTTGAATAATTATGGATAATCTCAGAAACGTCAATTCGCGCAATGGCTTACCATTCGGCGACCGACCCATCCTTATGCCGCCACAGCGGATTCCGCCACTCCGCGGCCTCGCGGCTGCGTTCGATGATCCGCTCCTCGTCCACGTCGATACCCAGACCCGGACCGGTGAACGGCTGCGCGTAACCGCCGTCGTCCAGCTTCAGCGCATCCTTGTTGCGGACGTAGTCGAGCACCTCGCCACCCTTGTTGTAGTGGATGCCCATGCTCTGTTCCTGCAGCGTGGCGTTCCAGCTGACGAAGTCCACGTGCAGGCACGCGGCCAGGGCGATCGGGCCCAGCGGGCAGTGCGGGGCGAGCGCCACGTCATAGGCCTCGGCCATGGCGGCGATCTTCACGCACTCGGTGATCCCGCCCGCGTGCGACAGATCGGGCTGCAGGATTGAAATGCCGCCGCGCTCGAGCACATGCTTGAACTCGTAGCGCGAGTACATGCGCTCACCCGCCGCTAGCGGAATGGACGTCTGTTCGGCGATGCGCGGGTAGTACTCGGCAAGTTCGGCCAGCACCGGCTCTTCGATGAAGAGGGGGCGGAACGGCTCCAGTTCCTTCACCAGCACCTTGGCCATCGGCGCGGAGACGCGACCGTGGAAATCGAGACCGAACTCGATAGTGTTACCGAAGGCCTCGCGAATCTCGGCGACACGGGCGACCGCGGCATCCACCGCCTTGCTCGAGTCGATGATCGCCATTTCTTCGCAACCGTTCATCTTGAACGTGTCGAATCCATGGGTCAGGCGTTCACGAATCTGCGCGATGACGTCCGCCGGACGATCGCCGCCGACCCAGCAATAGGTCTTCATGCGATCGCGCACGCGCCCACCGAGCAGTTCGTAGACCGGGGCATCGAGCACCTTGCCCTTGATGTCCCAGAGCGCCTGGTCGATGCCGGCGATGGCGCTCATGAAGACGGCGCCGCCGCGGTAGAAGCCGCCGCGATACATCGCCTGCCAGATGTCGTTGATGCGCGCGGGATCCTGTCCGATGACGAATTCGGACAGCTCCTGCACGGCGGCCTCGACGGTGCGCGCGCGGCCTTCCACCACGGGCTCGCCCCAGCCGACGACGCCTTCGTCGGTCTCCATCTTGAGGAACATCCAGCGAGGCGGAACGCGATAGGTGGTGATCTTGGTGACTTTCATGCTCAGACCGAACGATAGGCTTTGACGAAGGCGGCCGCCTGGTCGCGCGTGCGGGAGACGGGCTGTCCTGGTTTATACAGGTCGCCGCCCAGACCCGCGCCGATGCAACCGGCGTCAAGGAACTGTCCGAGATTATCGGGTGTGACCCCACCCACCGCCAGCAGCGGCACATCGGGTGGCAGCACGGCACGAATCGCCTTGATGTACGACGGTCCGAGGTTGGTCGCCGGGAACAGCTTCAGCGACTGCGCTCCGGCGGCGAGGGCTGCGAACGCCTCGCTCGGCGTCATGAAACCGATCGCCGTGTAGAGGTTGCGTTCGCGCGCCTTGCGGATGGTCGCCGGATCCGTGTTGGGCGTGACCATCAGATGGCCGCCCAGATCGGCCACTTCGGATGCCAGCTCGGGCGACAGCACGGTCCCCGCGCCCACCAGGGCACGCTTGCCGGCCGCCTGGACGGCCAGCGGGATGCTGCGTCGCCAGTCCGGGGAATTGAGCGGAATCTCGATCGCATCGAAACCGGCTTCGATCAGCGCCTCGACATGGTCGACGACCTCGTCGGGAGTGATGCCGCGCAGGATCGCGATAAGGGGAAGAGCGGTAGGCCAGGCCATGACGATTACTCGTGGTAAAGCTGCGAACGACCGCCGTCGATGCGGATGTCGGCGGCATTGATGTAGCGGGCCTCATCGGAAGCGAGGAACAGCGCCGTATAGGCGATCTCCAGCGGTTCGCCGATGCGCTTATTGGGCAGGATATCGGTCTGCTTGCGGCGCTCGGCCACCGGATCGGCGGCGGCGGCAAAGCCGGCTTCCGCGATCGCGGTGAGGACCAGGCCGGGCGAGATCGAGTTGACCCTGATGTTGTGCGGCGCGTACTCGATACCGAGTGCCTTGGTCAGGCCGATGAGGCCATGCTTGGCGACGGGGTAGGGGAAGCAGTGCGGAATGATCTTGTGCCCATGCACCGAGGCGATGTTGACGATGCTGCCGCGACCAAGCGACAGCATGCCCGGCAGAACGGCCCTGGCACAGTTCCACGCGCCTTTCAGGTCCACCTCGAAGCAGCGGGCCCACTCGTCATCGGTGAGCGACAGCGGCTCGTTGAAGACGTTGATACCCGCGTTGTTGATCAGTACGTCGGGCGCGCCGAAGCGCTCCGTCGCGGCGGCCACCATGCGCGTGATGGCCTCCCCGTCGGTGATATCGGCCTGAAACAGCATGGCGTCGTCGGTGTTCAGCGATGCCAGCGTCTCACGTGCCTGCGCGTTGTCCTCGAGCACATTGAGCACGACCTTCGCCCCATGCGCCGCGAACAACCTCGCCGTCGCCGCACCGATGCCCTGCGTCGCACCTGTCACGATGGCGACCTTCCCAGACAGGCGGGGAAGCGGCGTCGTGCGCGGGTCCGCGGTCATGACAGCGCTCACGTGATGACCTTGTGCCCGTAGCGGGCTTCGGGAAGACCGCGACCGCGCGGGGGCGTGCCGATGAAGATCGCACCGTTGAGCGGCTCGTCCTTCAGTACGGCCTCGTCGAGACCCTTGTACGCGGACGTGATCACCATCCGGTCCAGCTCGGCACCGGCGAAGCTCACGCAGCTGGGCTGGCGTGCGGGCAGGTCGATGGTGGCATCCACTCGACCGTCGGGTGCGTAGCGCACCACGCGGGACGCCGCCCACTGCGCATTCCACAGATAGCCTTCCGCATCGATGGTCGAGCCGTCCGGCTCGTGACCGGCGCCGAGCTCGGCGAACCCACGGATACGGTCGACCTCACCCGTGCTGTCGTCATAGTCGCAGGCCATGATCCGTGCCGTCGGCGAATCGGTGAAATACATCGTTTCGCCGTCGGGGCTGAAACAGATGCTGTTGGTGATGGCGGCCTTGGGCAGCGACAGGCGGCTGAGCCCGCCCGCCGGCGTGTAACGCCAGAACGAGGCGATCTGCTCGGGGCCGCGCTCGTTGAGCGTGCCGAAGATGAAGTTGCCACCCCGGTCGCAGCGACCGTCGTTGGCGCGGGTGCCAGCGATATCCGCCTCGATGTCCTCGAGTACGTGCAGCTTGCCGTCGCGCGTATCGAAGCGGGCCAGCTGCTTCTCCAGTGCCAGCAGCAGTACGCCCGGCTCATGGGTCAGGGCGAAGCAACAGACGCGGGCGGGGAGCACGTGCTCGCGCACCACGCCCGTCGCAGGGTCGTAGTCGTAGATCGTTGACGCGGAGATGTCGGTCCAGCGGACCAGTCCCATCAGGTCGTCCCAGATCACGCCCTCGCCATGGGCCTGACGCTGCGGGGACAAGGGTTTGAACGAATCGGTCATCAGCGGGTTTGCCTGCGGTTCTTGAGCTGGTCCACGAGGACGGCGATCAGGAGGATCGTGCCGCGGACCAGATACTGGTAGAAGGCGTCGATGTTCATCAGACTCATCGCATTCTGCACAGTTCCCATGATGAGAACGCCAACGAGCACGCCGCTGATGCTTGCCCGGCCGCCCATGAGCGACACGCCGCCCAGCACGCAGGCCGAGATCACGTTGAGCTCGAAGCCCTCACCCGCATTGGGCTGACCGCTGGTCATGCGCGAAGCGAGGATGATGCCGGCCAGTGCGGCGACCAGGCCCTGAATCAGGAAGATCAGGATCCGCACGCGGTCCACCGGCACACCGGCAAGACGCGCGGCATCGGGATTGCCACCGATGGCCAGCGTATTGCGGCCGTAGATCGTCTTGTTGAGCAGTACACCGAAGAGGACGAAGCAGCCCAGCGTGACCCACACCGGCACCGGCAGACCGAACAGCTCCGCGCTGCCCAGGGTGAAGAACGCCTCGCTGGTGACGCCGACCGCCTGGCCCGAAGACGAGATGAAGGCCAGACCGCGGACGATCTCCATCGTCGCCAGCGTCGTGATCAGCGCGTTGATCTTCAGCTTGGCGATGACCGCGCCGTTGATGAAGCCGATGAACGCACCGGCCAGCAGGCTCGCGCCGATACCCAGCGTGACGCTGCCGGTGGCGTTGGAGACGATGGCGCAGAACACGCCGGCGAAAGCCACGGTGGAACCGACCGAAAGATCGAAGTCCCGCGAGGCCAGGCAGAACATCATGGTGCAGGCGACCATGCCGATCTGTGAGACGGACAAGGCCAGGCCGACGATGTTGTCCCACGAGAAGAAGTACTGCACGGTGACGCTCAGCACCCCGAACAGCACGATGAAGATACCGATCAGGCTGTAGTCGTCGATGGCCTGCCAGAGCAGGGCGCGGCGGCGGTCGTCGCGTGTCTCGCGCGTCGCGCCGATGGCGGCGGCGTTGGGTTCGGTCATGGTGAAACGGTCCTCGTCGGAATGGCGCTGGCGCCTTCATTGAGCGCGGCGGCGAGGACGTTCTCCTCATTCGCCTGGGCGCGGTCGAACTGTGCGGTGATGCGGCCGCGGCACATGGTGACGACGCGGTCGGAGACGCCGAGCACTTCGGGAAGTTCGCTCGAGATCATCACCACGGCGACGCCACGGTCGGCCAGTTCGTAAAGCACGTTGTAGATTTCGTTCTTGGCGCCGACGTCGATACCGCGGGTGGGTTCGTCGACGATGAGTACGCGGAGGTCTTTCTCGGCCAGCCAGCGCGACAGCACGGCTTTCTGCTGATTGCCGCCCGAGAGCAGACGAATCTCCTGCCGACGATGCGGCGTACGGATGCGCAGGCGATCGATGAAGGTGTCGGCGGTGCGCGCCTCATTGCGGTCGTTGACGAACAGGCCCGCCGTGAGATGGTTGCGTCGCGCGCTGATGTTGATGTTTTCCGACACCGAGCGCACGCCGATGATGCCGTCTTCCTTGCGGTCCTCGGGGCAGAACACCAGGCCGTGACGAATGGCGTCGCGCACGTGCGATGGCTTCACCGCACGCCCGTCCACCGCGACTTCCCCGGCGGTGCGGCGATCCGCACCGTAAATCACGCGCATCACCTCACTGCGACCCGCGCCGACCAGACCGAAGAAACCGACGATCTCGCCGGCCTTCACCTCGAAGCTCACGGGCAGCTGCACGGCACGGCCGGTGACGGCCTTGACGTCGAGACGCACCTTGCCGTGCGCACGGGGGCGATAACCGAAGATATCGCTGATCTCGCGACCCACCATGCGCTGCACGAGCTGGTCGCGGGTGACGCCTTCGAGCGTGTCGAAGTCGGCGACCTTGCGGCCGTCGCGGAAGATCGTGGCGGCATCGCAAAGCTCGAAAATCTCATCGAGGCGATGCGAGATGTAGATCATGGCCTTGCCCTGCGCACGCAGGTCGTTGACCAGGCGGAACAGCACCTCGGTCTCGCGGTGCGACAGCGAGCTGGTGGGCTCGTCGAGGGCGAGGATCTTCGCATCGCGAAGGATCGCCTTGACGATCTCGACCATCTGCCGCTGACCGATCGACAGCTGTTTCAGCTTCGCACGCGGGTCGAGGTCGACACCGAGTGCGTCGAGGCGCTCACGCGTCCAGGCCAGCGCCTTGCGCCGGTCGACCAGCCCGAAACGCGTGGGCAGCCGACCGAGCAGCAGGTTCTCCATGACCGAGAGCTCCGGGACGTACTGGAGTTCCTGGTGGATCACGGCGACACCGGCGTCGATAGCGTCGGCGGCCTTGCGGAAATGCATGACCTGACCGTCGATCGCTACCTCACCCTCGTCGGGAATGTACTCGCCGCCGAGAATTTTCATCATCGTCGACTTGCCGGCACCGTTCTCGCCGAGTAGTCCGTGAACGGTGCCGGCACGCACGGCGAAACCCACGTCGCCGAGCGCGCGCACGCCCGGGAACGTTTTCCCGATGTGGCGAAATTCCAGGCGTGGCGTGTCGCTCATCATCAGAGACCCATTTCCTTGCGAACTTCCGTCACGTTGGCGCGCGTGACCAGCTTGCCGGTGGTCAGCGTGAGCGGCGGCGGGGCCTTGTCGTTCTTGATCCATTCGTACATGTTCACCGAGGTCTCATAGCCATGACGCTTCGGGCTGATCAGTACACTGCCGAAGAAGCCGGTCGGCTGGGCCTTGGCGAACTCGTTGAGTGCCGACTTGCTGCCGCCGATACCCACGCCGATCATGTTGTCGGCACGGAAGTTACGACCTTCGGCGGCACGTACGGCACCGAGAACGGCTTCGTCGTTCAGGCCGAACGCGACCCAGTGCTTGAACTTCGGGTTCTGCGTGATGGCGATGTTGGCGGCGTTGAACGCGTTCTCCGTATCGGTCTTGGCTTGCGGCGCGTTGATCACGTTGGCCTTCGGGAAACCCGCGGCGATGAGCGCGGCGATCGCGCCGTCCGTACGGTCCTTGGCGGTCGGCAGCTGGTCGTACGAAATACGCAGCGCGCCGGTCTCTTCCGGCTTCCAGCCACGCTTCTTCATCTCGTCGGAGATCGCCTGACCGACCTGCTCACCGATCTTGGTCGCCGAGATGCCCATGTGCGGCACGGATTCGATCGGCTTGCCCGAACCGTCGACGAGGCGATCGTCGACGGTCATCAGCTTGAGCTTGTCGATCCTGGCCTTGGCGACGATCGACGGCCCGAGCTTGACGTCCGGCGTACAGATGACGAAGCCCTGCGCATGCTGGGACTTCAGGTTGTCGATGGCGGTGAGCACCTGCCCGCCATCGGGCGCGGCGATCTTGACCAGGGTGAAGCCTTTTTCCTTGGCGGCCTGTTCGGCGTACTTCCACTCGTCCTGGAACCAGGGCTCCTCGGGCTGTTTCACCACGAAACCGATCTTGACCGGCTCGTCGGCGGCGAATGCCGGTGCCGAGCCGATAGCGAGTGCGACAGCCAGGACACGTAGGCCCAGTGCGATTTTCGTTTTCATGCGTTCCCTCCTCGGATTACTCATGGTCGACCAGCCCACGGCGACGGGCCACGGCGATCGCGCCGGCTCCCGCTAGGTCGCGTTGGTCGTCGTCGCCCAGCACCGTCACGGTGCCGGAGAAAAAGTCGTCGCCTTCGACCAGTCGCGCGATCGCTTCGCGCAGGATCGGCTTGCCACTGACGACAAAGCGCGTACCCGGACTCATCCGGATCGCGCTGGAATTCTTGAGGGTGAGCAGGTCGGAACCCAGCACCGCGCCCAGCAGGAAGTTGGCGCGCGCGTTGGCGTCGTACACCGCGAACTGATCGAGGATACGCACGCTGAAGCACGCACGGCCCAGGCCGATCTTGTTCGCCGAAGCGGCACCCGCCAGCAGCATTTCGGGATCGATGCGTTTGGCGAAGCCTTCCTTCAGCGAGCCGGCCAGAATCGTGTCGTGCGAGATCACGTGCAGCAGCTCACCGGCCAGCGTCGTGACGCAGCCGTCGATGCGCCCGTTCTTGTCGATACTGACGAACTTCGAGTGCGAGCCCGGCAGCACGATGACCGTGGGTTCGTCGAGGCCCAGACGTTCGACCAGCGCGAAGGATTCGGTCTCCTCGCCGCGCATCATGTCCATCGCCTCGCAGTTGTGCAGGCCGATGTGGTCGACGGCGTTACGCACACCCGGCACGAACCAGATCGGCGCGTGCCATACGTTTTCGAGCAGCGACTCGCGCATGGCCTTTGCCAGGTCGTCGATGCTCGCCGGTGCCGGTACGTGCGGAATCTCGCAGAGCCCGACATTGGAGGTGATCATGCCTGAGGCGAGTACGCGGCCGATGTCGCCGGCTTCGAGCTTCGCGTTGGCGAGAGCTTCGGCGATGGTCTCGCGGACGCCTTCCTCCAGCTTGCGCGTATTGCCGGTAATGGCGGTGTCGCGTACGCCGACCTGCCGGGCACCGTGTCCAACGACCTTGCCGTCCTGCCAGACGGTGACTCGCGTGTTGGTCGTGCCTGTGTCGATGGTGAGGATGTTCATCGAGTGTCCGTGGGAAGAGCGCCACGGATTCTTGGCGTTCGCGAACGAGGCAGGCAAACTAGAATTTGTCGGGGTCTTCCCCAAAAAAAATTTGATGACTTCGCAATGAAGCGCTCCCTACCCCTCAATGCCGTGCGCGTCTTCGAACTTGCAGCGCAGCATTTGAGCTTCACCAAGGCCGGTGAAGAACTCTCTCTGACGGCGGCCGCGGTGAGCGCCCAGGTCAAATTGCTGGAGTCGTATCTCGGTACGCCGTTATTTGTGCGGAGCAACAATCGGCTGTCGCTGACGGCGGCCGGTGAGAATTATTTTCCCCGCGTTCGTGACGCGTTTCGTGCGCTGCAACATGCCACGGACCAGGTGATGGGGGAGCGTCCGGCCTCGTTGAGGGTCTCGGTGCCGCCCACGTTCGGTACGAAATGGCTGGTGCCGAGGTTGTTCCGATTTTTCGGAAGGCATCCCGGGATCGCTGTCGAGGTCGTGACGGAGGGTGCCGAGGAGGGTGGCTGGGACCTCGCGATCGACGATCGGCTGGGCGAGGGTCTCGAGCAGGTCATCCTGGCGAGCAGCGGCTACACGCCGGTGTGTTCGCCCGCTGTGGCGGCTCGTGTCGGGGAGCCTGCCTCGCTGCTCGACCAGATGCTGTTGCATGAGCGGTCCAATCGCCGCTCGGCGGCCGCGGCGAGCTGGGATCAGTGGTTCGAGCGCGCGGGGATCGAGCCCGGAGCCATCGCGCGCGACATGGGCTTTGGTGACGGCACGATGATGCTGCAGGCGGCGATCGAGGGGCAGGGCGTGGCGCTGGCGCAGGAACTGCTGGTCGCATATGACCTCGCCGCCGGGCGACTGGTCGAGCCGTTCCGGATCGAGCTGCCATTGCAGCACACGTATTACCTGGCGGTGTCGCGCGATGCGGCGTCGCGCGAGGAGACGATGGTCTTTCGCGACTGGTTGTTCTCCGAAGTGTCGGTCGGGACATGAGCGGTATCCACGCCGTGACGTGGTACCGCCAGTGTTCGCGATCGGCTTCGGGTCATTCGTCAAGGGGATGATTCGAACGAGCGTGCTCGGTGATTTTCCACTCCGCACCGGAGATGTCCACGACAACGCGGTCGTATACCCCTTCCCTGGTATCGGTCGAAGCTTCGTCCAGCAACTTCCCGTCCTCGCTTACCATGGCCAGGACGATATCGAAGATGGCGTATTGCCCGGTAACGCGCGACGTTAACGAGCCGAGGATGGCCAGCGTCGTATCGTTCGCAATGGCATCCGGCATGGATTTTCGGTAGTAAGCGGCAACACTGGCAGCCTTGGCCTGGGGACCGAACTTCGTGGTGCCAACGATGATCTCGTAGAAGTTCTTAAAGAAAGCCACCGCTATCGCTGGGTCGATCTCGGCTGGATTCTCCTGATATGTCGCCACCGGGCTGGCCAGCGGAGACCGGCCCAGAACCTTGCTGCCGGGGGTGTTCGCAAGGGCGCTGGCTGCGGCCGCGAATGCGGCTCCCCCATCACGAGCTGTGTACTTGACGCGGAAAATGACGTCGGTGAGTCGCGAGGCGCCTTTGCCCAGCACCGTCTCCCACCCGGTCTTGATGCCGGGCAGCTCCAGTCGCCATGTTGAGATGGCGCCCGTGCCTTCGAAGGGCAGTAGCCGGCAATCGTCAAAGAGCAGCGAGGCCAGCACGCTCTCACCTTCCGCCGTCAGCGCGTCGGAGGTCCGTGTCGACACCGCGGTCTGCTGATTGGCCCGCACAGAGGTGCGTAGCGCCTCGTGTGTGCCGGTCTCGGGTTTGTAGAGGCGTTCGAGTGCCTTCGTGTCCGCCTCAGTAAGAATGGTGCTGCTGATCTGTGTGAGTAAAGCGGGTACGTGGCACGTGGGATCGACGGCGTCCACGCCATTCAGGACGAGCGTGACCGAAACATGCTGGATCTGGCGCAGGTAATGTCCCGGATAATCCTGATCGAACAACAGCGACGGCAGCGAGAACACGAAGCCCCTGCCGGACAGTCCCTGGCGCAGCGCCGTCACGTCATCGCCACCCTTCAGCCCCGCAAGCGATATATCTCGCTCCATCAGTATCCGCCGCTCGTTTTTGCGAAGGTAAGCGGAGTCGATCATCAACAGGTCGCGTTGAAACGATTCGCCGGCCAGCATGCCTTTCCACTTGTCGGACCACGCTGCGGAACTGACAAACTCGCTGGTGAAATCGCCCGTGTCGCGTTGGTAAGCAGCCTCCGCATCCAGGCACAGTGCGAAGACCGCGTCATATGCCATCGAATAAATCGATGTCAGTTGGGAAATCATCCAATGATAGGTCGGCCCGATGGCGAAGCCAGTCGTCATGAATACGTATTCCTCATCCATGAGGCGCAGCTTGGTCTGGGCTTCCTCCAGCGCAAGACCCGCCGCCGCCACCGCAAGGTCCTGCACCGCTATCTCGCTGTCGCAGACCGACAACTCGGCCTTGGCGGTCGCAATCTCAAATTTCCATTCCGCCGTGCGGCGAGCGAACTCGGCCTCTTTGAAAGCCGCCTGCGCCGCCACGTCCATCATGTCGGCCGCGTATTTCACGGCCTGGCTCACTGCGCCGGCGATGGCTCCTGGCTTAGCACCCCCTGAGGCCACCCCGAAGATGGTCGGATAGACTTCGCTCCCTTTCTCGACGCTGCCGAACACCCCAGCCTGGGTGCGCAAGAAACCGGCCGTCGTGCCGAGCACGAAGCCAGCGGCCTCGTTGTGGTAAAGGCCATTGTCCACCAACTGTTCGAAATGCTTCTTGCGCTCGAGGAGAAGGTCACGACCGCGCTCAAGCTTTAGTCGCTCGGCTCGTGCGGACGTGAGCCCGTTGTTCTGAAGATTGATGGTGAAGCGGTGAAGATCGATAAGGTTCTTCTGCTGCATGACCGCCAGGTCGGCGTCGAACTCCGCCTCATACACGTGGAACAGTTGCTGGCCCATCTCCGTCAACCAAGCCGCCGCCTCCCGGGCCTTGGGCATGATCTCGCCATATCGGTAGCCCGGCGCGGTCAGCGTCCGGGATGGTCTGCCCTGGCTCGATGAGCCCGTGCGCGGATTGAGCAGGTAATTGAGTGAGGTCTCGCCCGCGTACAGGGGAAGTAACCCGGGTTTGCCGTCGAGGGTCAAGCCATGGCGTAGGTTGTCCATGCGACGTACGAGATTCCGGTGAGCCTGCGTGATCCGCCGGTCTGGCGAGGCATGCAGGGCTTCCATCGACAGCGACTTCAGTTCGGTTACCTGCCACCGCTCCGGGGCTAACGGTTCCGGTAGCCGACCGATAAGACGCATTGCCTTCTCGTAACACAGCCACGCTTCCACCAGTGCGTCGCGCGTCATTTGTCGGTAGAAACTGTCGCCTTCGGCGAGCCATAGCTCGACGAGGAAAAGGAACGTCGCGCGGCGATAGTGGTCGAAGTTAAAGTCGGCCAATGCGTCCGGATCCTGCACATAGGTCTGGCTGGCGAGCGCACCGCCCTTGAGGGTGAGCGGCACGGCATTCCAGTACCTCGACATACCATTACCGCCATCAGGCAAACCGCGCTGCGGATCGAACAGGTGCCTCGTACACCATTCCTCAGCGAGACGGAATTGCCTTGTTTCGCGAAGACGCCATGCGACCAGCCATGGGACGTGGAAGAAGAGCTCCCAGAAATACACGCCGTTGCAACCACCGAAGTCGATAGGCGACGACGAGGCATCGCTGGTCGCGCCAGGCTCTTCCATCGTTTGCGTGCTCCAGGCGAGCACGCGCTGAACGGAGTGTGTGGCTAAGGCAACGAGGCGCTTGCCGAAAAGGGTGCTGAGGGGAATCGCTGTCGGTGGCAGCGTGCTCCCTCCTTGCGCCTTACGATTCGCCTCGGTGAAGTCCAGGCTATGCATGCGGGACGCATTGCATCGCATGACGACCGACGGCACACCATCGTCGGGTTGAAGCTCGTCCGCCAGCAGGTCGACAATCGCCAGGCGCGCAGTTCGCGTGGCATATGGTTCCGACTCGGGCTTCAGGCGGCTGAGCGTCACCGTGATTTCGAATGGATCGTTGAGCTTGCTTCGCTCCACGAAGAATTCACTCGTCAACGCGGCGAGACTGTCACCAGCCTTACATACGAATTGTGCAAGTTCCGCACCCTTACTATCGGTAACGCGAACGAGCGTGTCAGCCAAAGCAATCCCGGAGGTTGGAAAGTTCCACTCCCACCGCCCCATCGAATACCGGAAGTCCCGGTTATAGACACTTACCGAGCCCAGCAAGCTTTTTGCTTCCTGGTAAGAATAGTAACCAAAGTTACCGGACCACTTTGCGAAGGAAAGTGAGCGGCTCGATCCGTCCGAGAAAGTCAATTCGGCCGTTTTGCCGGGTGCTCTGCTGTATCTTCTCAGCTGGAGGTAGCCAGGCTTCGACGGTGAGAGCCAGAGGTTGGTATCGTAGCTGTCGGTAGACGGCATATCGCTAGGTAAAGACGGTAACGCCATGTTCCCTTCTATCCCGTACGAGACACGTATCCGATCCCCGTTCGCCGCGGGATCTAATTTGATAAAAGGAATGTGAAGAGGTTCTGAGACAGGACCTTTGATATAACTCTCAAGAAGAGCTTCTTTATCCTTTTTATCCGTGCTCGCAATCGCTTCGGCTTCTGCCCTCCATTCATCTTCAAGTTTCGTCAACGTCCGATTTAACTTTTCATCCGCAATGACGTTCTGGCTTTCGCCAGCTAACTCGTCGCGTATGATGGTGGTAGCTCCCACATATCGATGCTGAATGACCCTGGGGTCGTCGAACATCCTGCTCCACTGGTCGACGAGCTTTGCCTCGCGTGGGCGTCCGACCGGGTCGTCTGTATCGATCTCCCGCGTTTCGACGAGAAGAAGATCCTTTGCGGCGATATAGTAATCGTTGTTGCGCGCGTAAGTGGCCTTTTTCTTCTTCCAGGACACGTCGGTATCGCGTGTGACCAGTAGAGCGACCAGCCAGGGATCGTCCGTACGTGGGCCGCTTTCGTCCACCATCACGACAATGCGGGGTTGGTAACTCAGCGTTTTCATCAGGGTCTTGTCAGGTTGGCCACCGCACCGTTCAGGCCGACCCGCCGGATCGGTGCCGTCGAGCCGAATAAGCTCGTTGGCCGTGCTCCATTGACCATCGGTCTGCAGGTAGGCGTAACACAGCCGGAAGACATAGACGTCGCTTGTCTTGTTGTCGAAGTTCGCGGCGGTGCCGTCACGCTCCAGCCACACGACGTATCGGCGCCCTGCAATGACGACCGGGCGAACCGCATCGATCGAGGTTCGCGGGTCGTTGCCGAAGTTGGCGCTCGTTTCCTTGTTGAGAGGTGTCTGCACGATGACGCCCGTGGCGGGCAGCGTGATCTTCTGCCATTCTCCCCAGGCCAGCATGCTGGGTGCGCCGCGGGTGTCCCGTATCGACATGTCCATTGTGCGCCAGTAATACTCCGCCGGCTCCACGTTTGATCGGCCGATGAAGTGAAACGTGTCGTTCTGAGGATCCACCCCGTCGTGATACGCGGATAGCGGCTGGATATTGCTGACGCGCTCGAAGCCGGCCAGGTAAGTCAGCATAGCGGTCTGAATCTCGTCGGCAGCGAACTTACCCTGCCCCACGAGTTTTTCAAAAGCCTCGAACAGGCTTGATTTGCTGCTCCGGCGGGATGGATCGAGAAAGCCCGATGGCTGGCGCTTCATCGTGTTATAGGTCTGCCATGAGCCGAACTGGCTGCGCCAGGCGCGCCACGCCTTGCGTTCGCTGACGAAGTGTTCCTGCCATGCATAGCCATCCTCCAGGCGCGCATACACGCGATGGATGTACTGCTGCAGGCTGGCGATGGCGGCGGCGACACGCGTCGTACGAGGCTCGCTTCCCACTTCGACGTCGATGAGCAGGTAGGCGGACAGGTCGACACGGCGCACCATCTCCGGCAGTGGTACGGGCTGCGAGCTTCCGAAATGCAAAAGCCACGTGCAGAGTGCGTCGCGCCAGGCTTCCGCGAGCGTGCCATCCAGCACGGTACGCTGGGAGGCGTCCAGGGTGGTACTCAGGCCCGCAGCCACGCGCTCGACCTGCGGCGCGTCCGGCGTCCCTTTCATGTCATTGAGATCCTTCAGCGTAGCGACCGAAATTCCCAGCTCCCGCTGCAAGGTCAGCAAACGCATGACATAGTCGATGTCCGCCACGTCTCCCGCGATGCCGGCAACGGCCTTTTTTCCGATGCTCCTGGTGAGCTCGCGGATCTCCGTGGGGGTGGCGCCAAGCAGTCTGGCCAGGTTCGCTGCCGCTTCGTCAATGGCAGGCGGCTCCTTTTCATGGGTGCGCTTCAGGTACGCCAATGCATCTGGCTCGTCGAAGCCAGTTGCAAGCATTCCCACCCAGTCCCGGTAGCGGCTTAAACGATAGAGCATGTCAAGCCTGATCGAATGTGTCGGCTTGCCGTCAGAGCTCCGCAGGTTGAACCATTCCGGATGAGCGACGAGGCCATCGAGACACGTGCCGCTGAGACCGAACATGCGGACCACCGAAGCGATACGGTGAACCCGATGCCAGCGCTGCGTCATGTCGCTGGAGAATGTGCTTGCGTCCGCGGCACCATCGACGCGGTTGTTTAGAGCCATCATGGCGTCGCCGAGCAACTGGTAACCGCTGACGCCGGCCCAGGTCAGGACGGCCGGGGCCTGGGCGACGTCAAGTGCGAATGCCGTGCGCAGCAATTGACTCGCGACCTCGTTCTGAGACGCGGCGGTATCGGCGATCGCATTGCCGAGTTTTGACACGTAGTCCTCGACGGGCGATACGGTGTCACGCTTTTTCAGCTTCGTCAGAAGCCCGGACAGCTTGATACGCAGGGCTGGACTCTGCATGGCCTGTGCGACGGGAAGGATCAGTCCGTTGTTGTCCACGAACTCGTTCAGGACCTCGCTCCACGCTTTTCCACCGAGGTCGTAGTCGACCTCGGTGTCTCGCATGAGCTTCTTGATCGTCAGCGTATCCAGCCGACTGGTCGACAGCGATTGGGCAGCATCGGCAAGAGCCGCCAACCAGGCGTTGGTGGCGGTGGTCGGCGCCGTGTCGTCACAGAGCGGCTCGAGCTTAATAAACGAAAGATGGTGCTGCCGGGCCCAGTCGGCCGCGTTCCAGAGGGCCGGTATGACATCGAGGATGTCGAAAGCATCCAGCGAGCTGGTTATAAACGGGTTACCCGCGATCTGGGCGTTGTAACCGTTGGTCTGCCGCTCGAGCAGGTCCAACATGGCGAGCCCTTCTTCGATGCTAAGGCCGAGCAGACGCGGTAGCGACGTCAGGCGGTAGCAGGCGGAGATCACTGGCAGCGTGCACGCCCTTGTTTTCTGCACCGCTTCGACACGTTGCAACAGTTGTTCCAGCAACGTGGTATCGATGCGCAGTGCGGTGGCGAACGCGGCGGTGTCGTCTGCCGTGAACGGCTTGTTGGTTACCTTGATCAGGCTGTCGAGCAGCGCAGGCGTACGACCGACTGCATAGACGGGGAGGTTCCCGATAAGCGCGGCGAACCCGTCCGGGGTGATCTCTGTGCTGGCTTTCAGATGGCCGTAGAGGCCTAGCGCGCGTAGCGTCTGCTCGGTCGGTAAGCTATCCGCCGCTGCCTTCTCTGCAGCGAGCGCGCTGCGAAGCAGCAGATCGGCTTCGGCGTACGAAACGTTGAGGCGCGTGCGGACCTGCAGCAGGCGCTGCATGCGATCCATGTGCTTCGCTGTTAGTCCGGCGATTTCCGTATCCATGGCGTCGGCGGATCCGGCACGCTGTTGTATCCATAGGGGGCCGGCGCCTGCATTGATAAACGCAGCCCCATACGCTTTGCTGGACGGCTTGCCCGTGCCGTCGGGAGCGTATCGGGCGAGAGACACAGCGGTGGCTGCATCGGCTTCCTTGGCAACGCCGTCTACGGCCAGAAGATGGCGTACATCACGACGTTTCAGTCCCGCGGCTTCCATGAGCGTCTTCACCGCGCTCAGTTCGCCAACGGTGGCGCCAGCTTTTTTGCTGAACAACGCTGCCGCGGACGCATCCGTCGTCACGGCTGGCCCGATCAACATCTTGCGCACGGCTGGAGAGAAGCCGCAGCCCATTGTCACTGCGTCGCGCAAGCCTTTACTGGGTTTCTCCGTGGCGACGAATGCCGGGAACTCCGGATCCGAATGGCGCACTGCCCGCCATAGCGGGATGCCGCGCAGGTGGAGGATGCTGAGTACGCGATTCCATGGCGCGTCATAGGGGAGCCCGATGGGTGTCGTGGCACTGACCATGCGCTCCTGGACGCTCGTGGAGCTGCCGGTGCACAGGACAATGCGCTTCTCCAGCAGCTCGTTAACGAGATCGAGCGTGGAATATTCCCGACGGAGCGCCGCGCTATCGAGAGCGAGGTCGGGGAGGTCTGGTCGTCGCATCGCGAGCAGGCAGGCTTTTTCGGGGGCGGCGCCCTCTTCGAGCCGGCTGCTCAACGTGAACAAGTCGCTGAGATAAGCCACCGGGCCCGTCTCGTCGTCGACGGCTCCTGCCACCGTCAGCAGATTCGCATTCTCGGCGAAGAGTGCGCTGTACGTAGCCGCGTCGATGGTGGCGGATTGAGCATTCGTGACGTCGCTGTCGCTGCTCATCAGGGATCCTTCCCTTGGTTAAGGCGACGGAACGTCGCGTATCAGGACGCTAGCAGTTGCATTCAGGCAGTGATATAGACCGTTTGTTGTAGGTGACCCGCCGCGAATCACTACGGAGGCTTAGCGCTCGTCGGCCGATTTGTGCTTTCGCCACCAGATGACGCCCAGGCCGATCAAGGCCGCGGCAATGGCCAGGTAAATCCCCGTCTGCCCGCGACGAATCCACATCGACAGCCATTCGTGGTTATGCGCGCCGAAGTAACCCAGGTAGACCCAGATCGGCACGCTGATGGCGGCGGCAAGGCCATCGAGCAGCAGAAAGCGGAAGAAGCCCACGCGATGAGTGGCACCGGCGGTGATGAACACCGCGGTACGCATACCCGGCAGGAAGCGGGCCACGAACATCATGCGGTTGCCGTACTTCTCGAACTTCTCCTGCACTTTCGCATAGCGCTCGGGGGTGAGCAGGCGGGCAACGACACGCCAGCTCATGATCCGGCCGCCGAAATGCCGGCCGAGCAGGAACATCGTGGAGTCGCCGAACAGCACGCCCGCCATGCCGACGCCCACCATGGTGTGGACGTCGCCGTAGCCGAGCCCGGTGATGATGCCGCCGGCCACGAGAGTGATGTCCTCGGGCAGCGGGATACCCGCGCCACAAAGCATCAGCGCGAAGAAAACGGCGGCGTAGCCATTCCTTCCGAAAAAATCGACGAGGTCGTTGAGTAGATCCATCAGTGGCGCGTAAAGCCGGCTGGGGCCGGTCCCTTCGAGGAACGAGGCGGGGATGATCCCATGGATCGTGTTATGAGAGCGGTGCGCCGCATCATTCGCCCGCCGTGCGGGCCGGCGCGGCGCGGGCCGCCAGGAGAACGCGCAGTTCCGCCTTCTCGGTGTCGTCCAGCACGCCTTCGCGAACCCGGGAGATCAGATACTCGCGGCGTTGTGTCGTCGCCTGGCGCTCCATCTGAATCAGCGCGTCGTGGAACTCCACACGCTGCATCTCCGGCTCGCCGATGACCTCGGCCGACATCAGCTTCTGCAGCGAGGCGTACTCCGGAAGCTCCATGAAGTACTCGACCAGCACGGCCGGGCGGATGCCGGGACGCGCGCGGGCCACATCGAGCAACTCGGCCAGCAGCGCGACGCCAGGCCGGTCGAGGCGGAGAAACGGGTAGGGCGGCTCCACCTCGGCCGCCAGATCGGGCTGGGCGAGCAGCAGGGTGATCGCGCTGCGGACCAGGCTGCGCTGGACGTTGGTGGGGCGGTTGGCGTCCTGGCGCGGGGCCGGCGGCTCAGGCTCCAGTACGGCACGGGCGCCGGTGCGGCGCTCCAGCTCCTGGCCCATGAGATCGCGGAAGGCGCCATCGGGCAGCTTGGCGATCAGCGGGCGGGCCCGCTCGGCCAGGCGGGCGCGGCCGTCGAGGCGGGTCACGTCCACGTCCCGGGCCAGTTCCTCAAAGAAGTACTCCGACATCGGCATGGAGTCCTTCATGCGCTTCTCGAAGCCTTCCTTGCCTTCCTTGCGGACCAGGGTGTCCGGGTCCTCCCCGTCGGGCAGGAACAGGAAGTGGGCCTGGCGGCCGTCGCGCATGCGCGGCAGCACCGATTCGAGCGCTCGCCACGCGGCGGCCTTACCGGCACGGTCACCGTCGAAGCAGAAATAGACGTCGGGGGCGGCACGGAACAGGACTTCCGCGTGGTCCGGCGTGGTCGCGGTGCCCAGCGTGGCGACGGCGATGGGCAGGCCGGCCTGATGCAGGGCGATGACGTCCATGTAGCCCTCGACCACCATGATCCGGGTGACCTGCTGGTGCGCCTGTTTCACCTGCCACAGCGCGAACAGTTCCTTGCCCTTGTGAAACAGGGCGGTCTCCGGCGAATTGAGGTACTTGGGGCTCTGCTCGGACGACAGCACGCGGCCGCCGAAGGCGATGACCCGACCGCGGCGATCCAGGATGGGGAACATGACCCGCTCGCGGAACCGGTCGTATCTGTTGCCGCGCTCGTTGCTGGCGACCATCCCCGCTTCGTTGAGCAGCTGGCGCCGACGGTCATTCGTGCCCAGCGCCTTCATCACGCCGTCGAAGCCAGCGGGCGCCCAGCCGATGCGAAAGCGTTTGACGATCTCCTCGTCCAGTCCTCGGCCGTCGACGTAGGCCTTCGCCTCGGGGCTGCTGCCCAGCTCGCGCTGGTAGAAGCTGGCCGCTTCGTCGAGGAGGGTGTAGAGGTCGCTGCGGTCTTCCCGTGGCTTATCGTCACGGCCGCCCTCGTAGGGCACTTTCAGGCCGGCGGACTGGGCGAGTTCCTCGATCGCGTCGGGAAACTCGAGCCGGTCGTAGTCCATGATGAACTTGATCGCGCTGCCGTGGGCGCCGCAGCCGAAGCAGTGGAAAAACTGCTTCTGCGGGCTGACGTAGAACGACGGCGATCGCTCGTTGTGAAACGGGCAGCACGCCGTCCATTCGCGCCCCGCCTTCTTCAGCGGGACGCGCCGCTCGATCACGTCGACGATGTCGACGCGGGTCAGCAGTTCATCGATAAAGCTGTCGGGAATACGGCCACGCATCAGTCGCCTAGGATGCCACGCATCCGCTTCCGTATGGAGTCCGCATTCCCTTATCGGGCGATCAGAACGCCAGGTGGAAGACGCCGATGACCGCCAGGATCGCGATCACGAACAGGATCAGGAAGATGGCGAAGCAGACCTTGGCGATCGTGCCGGCGATGCCCGAAATCCGGCTGAAGCCGAGGGCGCCGGTGACCAGGGCGATGAGGCCGAAAATAATGGCGTATTTGAGCATGGGATCTCTCCGTCGAGCGCCGGAGGAACGTCCTGCCAGCCGCGGTGCGGAGCATGCTCACAAATGTGTAGGCTCGCCGTGAAACGGCGAGGCATGTAGGAGCGCGCCTGCGCGCGAAGCCCACTCCGCGTCGGGCTCGGGTCGCGCGCGGGGCGCGCTCCTACAAGTACTGGCTCAGGCGAGTCTGGCCTTAACCTTACCGGCCACCGCGCCCATATCGGCACGCCCGGCGGCCTTTTCCTTCACCAGCGCCACGACCTTGCCCATATCCCGGGCGGTCGTCGCACCCGTCTCGGCTATCGCGGCGGTGATCACGTCGTCCAGCTCGGCGTCGGTGAGCTTGGCCGGGAGGTAACCCTCGATGACGCTCATCTCATAGCGCTCGATGGTCGACAGGTCGGTACGACCCGCCTTGTCGAACTGCTCGATCGAGTCGCGGCGCTGCTTCTGCATCTTTTCGAGGACGGCCAGGACCTGGTTATCGTCCAGCTCGATCCGCTCGTCGACTTCGCGTCGCTTGATCTCGGACTGCATCAGGCGGATAACTGCCAGACGGTCTTTCTCGCCGCCCTTCATGGCGGCCTTCATGTCTTCGGTGATCTTGGCTTTCAGACTCATGGCATTTCTCCGGGACGACGAAAAGCCGGCTCCACCTTTCGGCGAAGCCGGCTCGGTTTTCCGCCTGATTGCGGCGGCAGCGGGCGAACGCGCCAGCCGCGGATCCAACACCCGACCGTGAGGCCGGGGAGGCAATCAGTACATGCGGGTCCGGCGCGTCGTGTCGCGAGACAGACGGCGGAGGTGACGCTTCACGGCAGCAGCGCGCTTACGCTTACGCTCCTGGGTGGGCTTTTCGTAAAATTCGCGCTTGCGCGTTTCGGCCAGGACGCCAGCCTTCTCGCACGTACGCTTGAAGCGGCGAAGGGCAAGCTCAAACGGCTCGTTCTCGCGGACTTTAACGCTCGGCATGGAAACTCCACTTGTTTAAACTGACCCGTCTACCCGGGTGAGCCGTGGATTATAACGTGATCGATTCGAAAAATTCAAAGCCCGTGTTAGGTGTGGAAACGTCCTGTGACGAAACGGGCGTCGCCCTGCTGCGCTGGGACCCGGAGAAGCCGGGCCGCGGCCTGCTTTCCCATGCCTTGTTCAGCCAGATCGCCCTGCACGCCGAGTACGGCGGCGTAGTGCCCGAGCTGGCCAGTCGCGACCATGTCCGTAAGCTACTTCCCCTTGTGCGAGAAGCACTTAAGGACGCGGGTCTGACACCGTCGGATCTCGGTGGCGTGGCCTACACGGCGGGTCCCGGCCTTGTGGGTGCCCTGCTGGTGGGCGCGTCGGCGGCCCGCGCCATGGCCTGGGCGCTCGGCGTGCCGGCCATCGGTGTTCACCATATGGAAGGTCACCTGCTGGCGCCTTTGCTGGAGGATGACCCGCCGGAACCGCCCTTTGTGGCGCTCCTGGTCTCCGGCGGCCACTCGATGCTGGTCGAGGTGAAGGCCATCGGCGAGTACCGGATTCTTGGCGACACGCTGGATGACGCGGCGGGTGAGGCCTTCGACAAGACCGCCAAGATGATGGGTCTGCCGTACCCCGGCGGTCCCGCGCTGGCCAGGCTGGCGGAGCAGGGCACGCCGGGGCGTTTCCGCTTCTCCCGGCCGATGACCGACCGCCCGGGGCTCGATTTCAGTTTCTCCGGCCTTAAGACCCAGGTCCTGCTGGCCTGGCAGGCCTCGGACAAGACGGATCAGACCCGTGCCGATATCGCGCGGGCCTTTGAAGAAGCCATCGTCGACACCCTGGCGATCAAGTGTCGCCGGGCGCTCGAGGCCAGCGGTGCCAGACGGCTGGTGATCGCGGGCGGCGTCGGCGCCAACAAGCGTCTGCGCGAGCAGCTGGCCGAAGCCGGTGCGAAAGACGGTTTCCGGGTGTATTTCCCAAGGCTGGCGTTCTGCACCGACAACGGCGCGATGATCGCTCTGGCAGGAGCGATTCGCCTCGCGGCAGGTCAGCAGCAGGACCGCACGATTCAGGTGCACCCGCGGTGGAGTCTCGAAACCCTTCCAGCCGCCTAAGGCTCATGTAGGAGCGCGCCCCGCGCGCGATCGCCCCCGGGGCGTATGTTGCACAAATCGCCCCGGTCGCCG
Source organism: Luteibacter sp. 22Crub2.1 (assembly GCF_900167995.1). NCBI lineage: Bacteria > Pseudomonadati > Pseudomonadota > Gammaproteobacteria > Lysobacterales > Rhodanobacteraceae > Luteibacter > Luteibacter sp. 22Crub2.1. Next base: position 176,449 of record NZ_FUYT01000003.1, on the reverse strand, counting down.
ACCCTGTACGCCCCTTCGCACCACCAGAACCCCTCATGGATATCGTCTTCATCGAAGACCTGCGCATCGACGCGGTCATCGGCATCTACGACTGGGAGCGCCGGATCCGGCAGACGCTGTCGTTCGACCTCGAAATGGCTTTCGACAACCGCAAGCCGGCCGCCAGTGACGACATCAACGAGACGCTGAACTACAAGTCGATTTCCAAACGCCTGCAGACGTATGTGGAGTCGTCCAGCTTCGGCCTGGTCGAGACACTGGCCGAGCGCTGCGCCGAGATCGTCCGTGAGGAGTTCGGCGTGTCGTGGGTTCGCCTGAAGCTGTCCAAGCCCGGTGCCGTACGCGGGGCGAAGGCCGTGGGTGTCCGCATCGAGCGTGGCACCCGACCGGAATGATCCACTTCGAGAAAACATTGACCGTCATGGAAGATTTTGTCGCGTCGCCCGAGCTGAAGCGGGTGGCTTTCGTCGCAGGCCTGTTCGTCGTGGCCTGGCTGGTTGGCCTGCTTGGCCGCGTGTTCCTGCATCGCGTCGTACGTGTCGCCACCCGTCATACCGCCTGGCGCTGGGACGACGCGCTCTATGAGTACGGCGCGTTCCGCTGGCTGGCGCGCATGCTACCGGCCATCGTCGTCTATTACGGCATCGGGATGTTCCTCTCGATCGCCGACGACGACATGGGTGCCTTCATCCGCAACCTTGCGGTCTGCTGGATGATCGTCTGCGTCATCGCGTCGCTGGGTCGCGCACTGATCGCATTCGAATCGCTGTACAGCGCTACGCCCGCAGGTAAGCGTTCGATCAAAGGCGTGGTGCAGCTGCTCCAGCTGGCGCTGTGGATCGTCGCCCTCGTTTTGGTGATCACCAAACTCACCCATCAGAGCATCGGCCTGCTGCTGTCCGGCATCGGCGCGATGTCGGCGGTATTGCTGCTGGTTTTCAAGGATACGATTCTCGGCTTCGTCGCCGGGATCCAGCTCAGCACCAACGACATGCTGCGCGTCGGCGACTGGATCACGATGACGTCCGCCGGTGTCGACGGCGACGTTATCGACATCACGCTGCATACGGTCAAGGTGCGCAATTTCGATCGCACCATCGTGACGGTGCCGACGTGGCGGCTGATCGCCGAGTCGTTTCAGAACTGGCGCGGCATGCAGGATTCCGGTGGCCGGCGGATCAAGCGCGAGCTGTTCATCGATGCCGCGGGTGTGCGGTTTCTCGAGGACGAAGAGCTCGAGCGTTTCGGCAGGATGCATCTGCTGACCGCCTATCTCGAGCGCAAGCGCGAAGACATCCGTCGCTGGAACGAAGCGCTGGGTGACGCCGGCAAACTGCCGGTCAATCGCCGTCGCCAGACCAACATCGGGGCGTTCCGTGCTTACGCGGATGCATACCTCAAGGCGCATCCCGATGTGCACGACAAGATGACCCGCATGGTGCGTATGCGCGATCCGGGTGCCCTGGGCATCCCGCTGGAGATTTACGCGTTCACCAATACGGTGGTGTGGCTCGACTACGAGCGCATCCAGGCGGATATCTTCGATCATCTGATTGCGATCCTTCCCGAGTTCGGGCTGCGGCCGTTCCAGCAGCCGTCGGGTGGGGATCTGCGCGAGGGCTTCGCGTCCATGCGGTCGGCCGCCGTGGTGACGCCGGTCGCGGCGGAGGACTGACATGGGCCGCGCGTATCTGAGTCTCGGTTCCAACATCGACGCTGCGCGCTGGCTGGGTGCGGCGGTCGCCGAGTTGCGGGCGCGCTTCGGTGCGCTGGATGTCTCGCCGGTGTACCGCAGTGCCGCTGTCGGTTTTGACGGGCCGGACTTCCTCAACCTCGCGGTGGCGCTGGACAGCGACCTGGGGCCGGAAGCGCTCAATGACTGGCTGCACGCGCTTGAAGATCGGCATGGACGGGTCCGGGGCGGCGAGCGTTACGCCGACCGGACGCTGGATGTCGATATCGTCCTTTATGACGATCTGGTCCTGAGCGGGAAGGGGCACCTGGAGCTGCCACGGGGCGAGCTTCGGCATGCGTTTGTGCTTAAACCGCTGGCGGATATCGCGCCGGACGTGCGCCACCCTGTGGATGGACGGACGCTGGGCGAACTCTGGGCTGCCTTTCCGGCGGAGAGTGAGCCGCTGGTGGTCGACGAGGCCTGCACGGTCGCCGTTGCCTGAGAAAGCCGTCGGTCCGGACGTCCTGTCCCGTGACAGACAGCCTACGGTGGCGGCTGGCCAGCCAAGGTGATACAACGCGTTCCACCAAGGGGTTCTAAGGAAAGGATATGGGTAAGTTCGCACGCAGCTGGGCGCTGATGAAGTCCAGCGCCACGATCCTCCGCCAGGACAAGGAGCTGATGCTCTTTCCACTCCTGGCCGGTCTCGCCTCGCTTCTGGTCATCGCGACCTTCGCCTGGCCGGTGATCGCCATGATCGGATCGAATCAGGTCGATCTCGAAGGCCAGCGCCATCACGTCTCGCCGCTCTTTATGCTGGTCAGCTTCGCGTTTTACTTCGTGCAGTATGGCGTCGTGATCTTCTTCAACGTCGCGCTCGCCTCCGCCGCCATGATCCGTCTCAACGGTGGCAACCCGACGCTCGGTGACGGCCTCCGTGCCGCGATGGGCAAGCTGCCGAACATCATCGGATATGCCCTGATCGCCGCCACGGTCGGCATGATCCTGCGTGCGCTGCAGGAACGTCTCGGCTTCGTCGGCCGCATCGTCGCCGGTATCCTCGGCTTCGGCTGGACGGTCGCCACCTTCCTCGTCGTGCCGGTGCTCGCCGCGCAGGACATCGGCCCGGTGGACGCAGTGAAGCGCAGCACCTCGCTGCTGAAGGAAACCTGGGGCGAGAACCTGATCGGCAACGCTGGCATCGGCCTCGCCGGTGGCATCCTCACCTTCTGCCTGATCTTCGCCAGCGCCGTCTTGTTCTTCGGTGCCGTCGCGACGCATTCGGTGGCGTTGATGATCACGGTCGGCGTTGCGGCGGTCGTCAGCCTCGTCGCGCTGAGCCTGTTCCAGGCGGCGATGCACGGCGTGTACTCCGCTGCGTTGTATCGCTTCGCGACGGAAGGCGACCCGGGTCAGGGCTTCGACCGCGCTCTGCTGGAATCGGCGTTTCGTCAGAAGAACTAAGGCACCGCTGTGATGACGAGGAAGGCCCCGACCACGTTCGGGGCCTTCTTCATTTGTAGATGCTGGAAGCCAACCGATGCCGGTGGGAGCGGACCCTGCCGGTGCTATCACGTAGCCCTTGCGTTACCGCGAATCAGATGTTGAGTGCGCGGCCGCCGTCGACGCGGATGACCTGGCCGGTGGTGTAGTGCGCGTCCATCAGCAGCCAGCGCACGGCTTCGGCGACGTCGGCGGGCTCGCCTTTGCGGCCGAGCGGTGTTTTGGCGATGAGCGCATCGGCGGCTTCTTCGGGCTTGCCGGACTCGGGCCAGAGAATGGCGCCGGGTGCGACGGCGTTGACGCGGACATCGGGCGCGAGGTCCCTGGCCAGCGCTTGCGTGAGCATCGCTAGCGCCGCCTTCGCCATCGAGTACACCGCGTGTCCGGCGAGCGGACGTTCGGCGTAAATGTCGACGATGTTGACGATCGATCCGCGCGCTTTACGAAGGGCGGGCGTCGCTGCCTGTGCGAGGAAAAACGGTGCGCGCGCGTTGGCGGCGAACAGGTCGTTCCAGTGCGCGGCGGTGGTAGCGCCGATCGGTGTCGGGTAGAACGCGGACGCGTTGTTGACCAGTCCGTCGAGTCGACCGAAGCGGTCGGTGACGGCCGCGATGAGTGTGTCGGGTGTGGCGTCGTCTTCCAAAGCGCCGGCGAAGATGGCGGCGCTCTCAGGGCGCGCAGCGTTGAGCTCCTGCGACAGAGCTTTGGCTTCGTCTGCCGATTGACGATAGTGAATAGCGACGTCGCAGCCTGACGCGTGCAGGTGACGCACGATGGCGGCGCCGACGCGGCGTGCGCCTCCGGTGACGAGGACGACCGGTTGCTTGTTCACGTGCGACTCCCTGTTCTATCGGTGGGGAGCTTGCCGTAAACGGGCGCTGTCGTCACGTCGCGGGTTTGATTTTGCGGGCAGCTGGTTTCTTTGCGGGCGCGCGGCGGGCGGCGGTTTTCTTTGTCGCTTTCCTGGTGGATGCCTTGGCGACCCTGGTGGGGGTGGCTTTGCGGGCGGCGGATTTCTTGTCGGTGGCGCGTTTGGGGGTGGCCCTTTTTTTTGTCGCTGCCTTGCGGGAGTGCCCTTTGGGCGCATCGCCAGCAGGGCCGGCTCCTGCAGAGGCTGCGGCTCGCCTGGCGGTGGGGCCAGGCGGGGTTTCGCCAGCGGAGCTGGCTGCCACCGGGCCGGCGGCGCCCGAGGTGTGTGGCGCTGGCTCGCCTTTCGGCTTGTTGCGCGAGGACTTCTTGCTGCCGCTGCCGTCCGGGGTGTCGTCGCCTTCGATGTGGATTTCGCCGCTGAACAGTTCCATCGCGGTTTTGGCGACCTGGCCGGTGTCGTAGTAGGCGTAGGCGCCGACGCCAAGTGCACCGACGATGGGCAGCCAGCGGGAGATGCCTTTGCCTACGGCGCGCTTCGAAACGCTGACGCCGATGCGACCGGCGAGACGCTGGAGAACGCTGGTGGCGGCCGTACGGAAGACGAGGCGGTCGCCGACACGGATGGCGATGTCACGGAAGGCCTGCGCGGCGGTGTGGCGGAACAGGCACCAGAGCATTTGTTCCTGACCGAGCTTCGCCGTTTTGCCATAAGCGGCGGCGATGTCGCTGACCAGCTGGCCCTGGATGCGCCAGATGGCGACGAGTTCGGGGAGAACGGTCAGCCAGCCGAGGGGGCCCGGCGGCAGGGCGAGGGAGCCGGCTGTCAGGCCTGCCTTGTTCGCCGCTGCGCTGGAGAGGCGGCGGCACTCGTCCTCGACGGTGCCCTTTGCGGCACGGGGGACGTCGCTGTCGGGGATGCGGCTGACGAACTCGAGAATGGCTTTCGCGACGGGGCTTTCGGCGCGGTCGGCGACGACGGCGATGATTTCTTTCGAGGTGGAGGTGGCGTCTTTCTTCGCCATGGGGGCTCCCTGGGGTTCGATGGAAGTAATGGTGGGGGTGGGAGCGTGAGTCGGTCATGAAGCCTTGAGGCGGGGTGGGTCGCCAGCAGGGCTGGCTCCTACAAGGAGCCGGGTTTGATCGGGGCGGGACGATGGGCCGCATGTTGCGGTGCAGCGGGCGGGTGTATGCTTTGAGGTAAATCTCAAGGATGAAAGCGGCTCGAAAGGTGCAGACCTCATAGTCGCCTCGCCCAATTCCCCCTTCCTGCGGCCGCAGGTAGTTACGTTATAACATTGCCAAGAAGAGTCCCTGATGACCCCCGTTCGCCTTGCACTCTGCATCGCCCTTGCCTTGTCCGCCGCTCCGGCCTTCGCGACCGACGACCCGGCTCCGCCGCAAAAAACCACGAATCTGGGCGAAGTGGATGTCAGCGCGCAGCTCGACGCGGCGCGTAACAGCCTTTCGCCCGACACCGGCAGCAGCCAGTACGTCATGGATCGCCAGACGATCCAGGCGCTGCCGCTGGGTGATTCGACGCCGCTGAACCAGGTCGTCCTTCAGGCGCCGGGCGTGGTGCAGGATTCCTACGGCCAGCTGCATGTGCGTGGCGACCACGCCAACCTGCAGTACCGCATCAACGGCGTGCTGATCCCCGAGAGCATCGGCGGTTTTGGCCAGACGCTGGATGCCCGCATGATCGACAGCGTGAAGCTGCTCACCGGCGCGCTGCCCGCGCAGTACGGCGAGCGCACCGCGGCCATCGTGGACATCACCACCCGCACCGCGAAGGACGGCATCGGCGGCAGTGTCGGTATCACCGGCGGCCAGTTCGGCACGCTCAACCCGAATGCCACGCTGTTCGGCAAGAAGGACGACTGGAGCTTCTTCCTCACCGCCAACTACCTCGAGAACGACGTCGGTATCGAAAACCCGACCTCCAGCCGCAAGGCCGTCCACGACCACACCAACCAGGTGAAGGCGTTCGGCGACATTTCGTACCTGATCAACAACGACACGCGCCTCAGCTTCATGTTCGGCGCGACCAACAACCGTTTCGAGATCCCGAACAATCCCGGCCAGTCGCCGCAGTTCGGTTATCTCGACGTGACGGACTTCGACTCGGCACAGCTCAACGAGCGTCAGTCGGAGAAGACGCGCTTCGGCATCCTCAGCCTGCAGGGCAAGATGGGTAACACCGCCTACCAGGTCTCGGCGGGCGAACGTTACAGCGGTCTGAACTTCACGCCGGACGACATCGGCGACCTGATGTTCAACGGCGTCGCATCGGACGTCCACCGCGCCAACCGCGCGACCACGCTGCAGGCGGACTTCTCCACGCCGTTGGGCGACAACCACACGCTGCGTTACGGCGTTTACGGTGAGTTCGAACGCGCGACGTCGAGCAATAATGCGCTGGTGTTCCCGGCCGGTGCCGACGGCAATCAGACGTCGACCACGCCGATGAACATCCTCGACAGCAGCCGCATCCTGGCCCGCACCTATGCCCTGTACCTGCAGGACGAGTGGAGCATCGGCGACAAGTGGACGGTGAACTACGGTGCGCGCGCGGATCGCTACGATGCGTTCAAGCCGGAAAGCCAGCTGAGCCCGCGCCTCGGTGTCGTCTATCAGCCGACCGACGGCACGACGATCCACGCCGGTTACTCGCGTTACTTCACGCCGCCGGCCAGCGAGTCGATCAGCCCGACCTCCATCGCCAAGTTCAACGGCACGACCAACGCGCTGCCGGACGACGGTAACGACACGCCGCTGGCCGAGCGCAGCAGCTATTACGACGTGGGCATCTCGCAGAAGCTGGGTGACCAGTGGACCGTCGGCATCGACAGCTATCTGCGTCACGTCGCGCGCATCCAGGACGAAGGCCAGTTCGGCGCCGCCGTGGTCTACTCGACCTTCAACTACGACCAGGGCAAGGTCAAGGGCGACGAGTTCACCCTGAACTACAACGGCGGCGCACTGACCGCGTACTTCAACTTCGCGTACAACCGTTCCGTCGGCAAGCGCATCATCACGGGTCAGTACAACTTCGATCCGGACGATCTCGCCTACATCCAGGACCACTTCATCCACCTGGATCACGACCAGAAGTACACCTCGTCGGGCGGCATCAGCTACGCGTTCGCCGACAGCACGCGCATCGGTGCGGACTACCTGTTCGGTTCCGGCCTGCGCCGCGACGGCCTCGTGCCCAACGGCGACACGATGCCGTCGTACTTTCAGCTCAACCTGAGCGTGGCGCACGACTTCAACCTCACTAGCCTCGGTGCTACCCACACGCAGCTGGCTCTGGTCAATGCGCTGGATCGCACGTACGAACTCCGTGACGGTTCCGGCATCGGCGTCGGTGCGCCGCAATTCGGTCCGCGGCGCGGCGTGTTCCTGTCGCTACAGCAGGACTTCTGAGTCCGGGCGCTTCCCGGGGGCTTCGCATCCCCGGGAAGCGCTCCCCTGCAACGGGAGCATGCCTTCGATTATCCTGAAGGCATGAATACCCGGCTTCCCGAACCCAGCGCCGACGAGCGCGCTCATTCCGAGCATCTGATCAGCCTCCTGCGCGAGGAGATCGCGGCCCACGGGCCGATGCCGTTCTCTCGTTTCATGGAGCGCTGCCTTTACGCCCCTGGCCTCGGTTATTACAGCGCCGGCAAGACCAAGTTCGGCGCGGACGGCGACTTCGTCACCGCACCGGAACTGGGGACCTTGTTCGCCCGTTGCGTCGTGCGCGCGTTCGAGCCGGTGCTGGCGTCGCTCGGCCCCGAGGCGAATTTTCTCGAGATCGGTGGTGGCAGCGGCGCGTTCGCCGAGGCGGCCCTGCTGGCGCTCGAGGCAGCGGGTGTCGTGCCACGCCGCTTCATGATCCTGGAACCCAGCGCCGACCTGCGTGAGCGTCAGCGCGAACGACTGCATGCGAACCTTCCCGCGGGGCTTGCGGCACGTGCCGTATGGCTCGACGGTCCGCTCGAGGAGGAGTGGGACGGCGTGATCTTCGCCAACGAGGTGATCGATGCGCTGCCGACGACGCGGTTTACCGCGCGCGACGGAGAAATCTACGAGGAATACGTGATCCTCGACGGCGATGGCCGCTTCATGCGCAGCGATCGTCCGGCGGATGCGCTTGTCGGCGGCGCCGTCCGTCACGTGGAGCGTGACCTCGGACGCGAATTCGACGCGGGTTACCGGACGGAGATTCTTCCGCAGCTGCCGTACTGGATGCAGGCGGTGGCGGGCACGTTGCGCCGTGGCGCGATGGTGTTCGCCGACTACGGCTACACCCGCAGTGAGTACTACCTGCCTGAGCGCACCGACGGGACGCTGCGTGCGTTTTATCGGCATCGTGCGCATGGCGATGCGTTTTTTCTTCCGGGGCTGCAGGATCTGACGGCGTCGGTCGACTTCACGGCGCTTGCGGAGGCGGGAAATAACGCCGGGTTCGGTGTCGCCGCGTATCTTCCTCAGGCGCAGTTTCTGATCGCGGCGGGGATGCAGGAGTTCTTCGAGGACGATTATCTGCGGCTCAGCGATGAGGCGGCGCGCTTTCGTCTGTCGCAGGAAGTGAAGAAGCTGACCCTGCCCGATCAGATGGGGGAGCGGTTTCAGGTGATGATGTTCGCCAAGGGCGTGGATCCGGCGGCATTGCCGGAAGCGGTGTTGGCGGCGGATCAGGGGGCTCGGCTTTAAGGCTTAAGCACCGACGCGATGGCCGATGCCTGGGCTTTTTTCATGGCCTCGCCGATCGCCGGGCCTTGCAGGCCTTTTTCGACGAAGGGTTGTGAGGTAACGTCCGAGGCGGCCTGGCGACAGGCGCGCAGGAAATCGGCTTGCGGGTAGGGAGCATCAGTGTTGCCGCCGCGGCCGCGCTTGTCGGCCATGCAGGCAAGGAGGAAGGTCTCGAGACGTTCCGGTCGGCGTAGCGCGCCGAGTGCTTCGAGCAGGCGCAGAATCGTGGTCGGCTTCAGCTCGAGCGCCATGTGTGCGTTGAGGTGGTGTTTGCAGACCATCTCCGCCATGAAGGCGTATTCCGCGGGCACTTTGAGTCGCGCGGAGATCTCGCGCACGGGCTCGATGCCGCGCTGCTCATGCATGATGTGGCGAGGCAGGACGTCCGCCGGTGTCAGCGCCTTGCCGAGGTCGTGAGTGAGGGCGCAGAAGCCGACGAGAGCGTCGCCGGGCGCGAGCGCGGCGGCGGCATCCAGCACCATTTCGATGTGGATGCCCGTGTCGACTTCCGGGTGGTATTCGGGACGTTGCGGTACGCCGTACAGCGCGTCCACTTCCGGGAACAGCACGTGCAACGCGCCGCTCTCGCGAAGCATACGCACGAAGACCGACGGCGCCGGTTCGGCGAGTGCCTTGCGGGTCTCGGCCCATACGCGCTCGGGAACGAGATGGTCGATTTCACCGTCGTCGACCATGCGTCGCATCAGCGCCATGGTGTCCTCCGCTACGGTGAAGCCCAGCGGAGCGTAACGTGCGGCGAAGCGCGCGACGCGCAGCAGGCGGACCGGATCTTCGGCGAAGGCATCCGATACATGACGCAACGTACGTGTCTCGATGTCGCCTACGCCACCGAACGGGTCCACCAGCGTGCCGTCCTCGTGCTGGGCGATGGCGTTGATGGTCAGGTCGCGGCGCTCGAGGTCCTGCTCCACCGTGACGGACGGATCGGCGTGAAACGCGAACCCGTGATATCCGCGACCCGTCTTTCGCTCGGTACGAGCGAGGGCGTATTCCTCTTTCGTCTCTCCGTGCAGGAAAACGGGGAAGTCCTTGCCGACGGCCTTATAGCCAGCGGCGAGCATGGCTTCGGGCGTGGCACCGACGACCACCCAGTCGCGATCCACGACCGGACGGCCCAGCAGCTGATCGCGGACGGCGCCGCCGACGAGGTAGATATCCATAAGATCGTTCAGGGCCGACGTTTGGTGCGCGCTTCATCCAGGCGGCGCTGACGAACGGGCTGGCCGAGCAGACGCGGCAACCAGGCGGAAAAGGACTGGGGCGCGATGCCGAGCTGCGCGAGGCCGTCGACCTTGCCGACGGAATCCGTACGCAGCGAGAGAAAATTATCCGGCGTGAACGGCTTGCCCGGCACGAACTGCGCGAACTCCGCCTGCAGGCGGCCGAGGCTGTCAGGCATGGGGATGACGACACGACGGCGGCCGCGCGCATCGCGAATGGCACGCACGATGTCGATCAGCGTCAAGGTCTCGGGCCCGTACAGTTCGAACGTGCGCAAGGCGCCGATCGCCGGGTTGGCGACCGAGCGGGCGATGGCTTCCGCCACATCGCCTACGTAGACGGGCGCCATCTTCGCCTGCGGGCGCGGCAACGGCATCACGGGCGCGACGCGCAGCAGCTTGTCGAAGCGTGTGACGAGTCCGTCGCCCGGGCCGAAAATCGTGCTGGGCTGGTAGATGGTCCAGTCGAGCGTCGACGCCTTGACCAGGGCCTCCGCCTCACCGCGCGAACGCAGGTATCTGGACAGCCCCTGGCCGGCCTTGAGTGAACTCATCTGATGCAGACGATGGACACCCGTGGCCTGACAGGCCTCGATGATCAGGCGGGTCAGCTCGACGTGCGCCCGCTGGAAGGTCTGACGACCGCTTTCGCTGAGGATGCCCACCAGGTTGATGACGGCATCCGCTCCCGCGATGTGCCTGCGCAGGACGGCGGGATCGTAGACATCGGCGCTGACCGTGGTGACCTGCCGACCCACCGCGCTGTGCCGGCGGTTTTCCCGGTTGCGTGACAGCAACAGAAGCGAGTGTCCGTCGGCGGCAAGCCGGGGTACGAGCGTGCCGCCGACAAAGCCGGTGCCGCCGAGGATGACAATGCGTTGAGCGTTCATGAGTTCAGCCTAGGCCGCTTGGCGCCCGACGCCAAGCGAATCAGCTCTGGGGTTCCTGTGGGGCCGGAGCGGAAGTCGCCTCGGCGGGCGCCGGCTGGGTGACAGCCGGCGCCGTGGGTGGTGCGGGTCTGGCGACCAAAGGCGCCGGACAGGAGACCGGTCTACGTACGGCGCCAGGGGAAGGCAGGGCATACGTGCTGCCGATCCGTGTCATGCGCGACCCGATCGGCAGCGCATTACCCGTCAGCCGCCAATCGTAGATCACGGCGAAGGCCATCACGCGTGCGACATATTCGCGCGTCTCCTTGTAGGGGATGCTCGCGACGAAGAGATCGGGGTCCAGCGAGCCACGGGCGCTCACCCACTGGTCGACCTTGTTCGGCCCGGCGTTGTAGGCGGCGCTCGCCAGCCAGGGCGCCCCGTTGTAGCGGGCGGCCATCTGCGAGAGATAACGCGTGCCGAGAATGATGTTGGTCGTCGGTTCGTAGAGGCTGTCGCCGCCGCTCCACGCAAGCCCGTTACGCCTGGCGACGAGAGACGCGGTGCCCGGCAACAGCTGCATCAGCCCTCGCGCGTCGGCGCCGGAACGGGCGTCCGTCATCCATGCGCTCTCGGCGCGGATGATGGCGTAGGCCCAGGGTGCTTCGATGCCAGCCTGGCTGGCCTGTTCGACCACACCATCCTGGCGTGCCAGCGGGAAGCGCTGTTCGTACAAGCGCAGGGCCTCGCCCGACGACAGCCCGAAGACGCCACGGTCGTACCAGCCTTTGCGGAAGGCGAGGTCGGCGGCGAGCCGTTGGGTATCGGCGTCCCGCCCTGCCAGCGCGGCCGTCCATTCACGGCGCGCGTACTTCTGGAGGCCGACCGCATAGAGCTCGAAAGCGCGGTCGACGCCGGGTTCCGTCAACAACGCGGCCTCACGACGCTCATCGGTGGCCATCGTCGCGGGGCAGATGGCGTACGAGGCATCGATCCGGTCGGCGGCCAGGAAACCGAAGTACGTCGCCTCCTGTGCAACGTTCTGGTAAATGGCCTTCGCCTCGCCCTGGCGTCCGAGCTTTGCGAGCACCAGCGCACGGAAATAACGCCATTCGCCGTCGTCTTTCTGCGCAGGCGCGAGCGCGTCGATGGCGGCGAGTGCCGCCGGCCAGTCCTGTCGGGCCAATGCGACGCGCACGCGCCACTCGCGCGTCGCGTCGGTCTGCGCACCCGGCGGCAGCGCGACCAGGCGATCGAGCGCCGACTCGTCGAAATCGGTCGCGTGGAAGAGGGCGAGGGCGTTGAGAACGGCGCCCTTCTGCTGCTCGCTCAGTGAGAAGCGCGGCGCCAGCGAGGTCCATGCGCTGTCGGCCACGGTCGACTGCTTGCGGGCCATGCGCTGCAGGGCGAGCGTCACGGCCTGACGATGGCGCTGCGTATCCGGCCAGGTGGCCGCGTCACGCAGCGCACTGGTCGGGTCGTTGAGGGCCTGCGCGATGCGCTGGCCCGCAGCGGCATCTTCGGGCGGAAGCCAGGCGGCGAGTCCGGCCACCGTGCCGCCCTTGCCCGCATCGGCGGCGGTCTGGATCCGCGTCCACAGGCGATCGGGCGTCAGCAGGCCCTGGTCATGCGCGGCGCTCAGCACCGGATCGCATGCGTTCGGCAGGCTGGCCTTCTTCCACAGGTCGGCCAGGTCGGTCTCGAAGACGAGCGGCTGGCCGCGCGACAGCTTGGCCTGCAGGGCGAAACAACTCAGTCCGTCCCCGAGACCGGGCTGGTACATCGCGGTGAAAGTCACCCAGTCCTTACGGCGCGCCAGCTCGTTGAGGAAGTCGCGGCGCAGGTCGGCGGCAGGGATGAGGCCGGGGTTGGCGGCGAGGTAGGCATCGACGCGGGCGCGATCGAGCGTCCGCAGATCATGCTCCAGCGACGCGGCTTCCAGGTACGGGAAAAGCACGTAGTGTTCGAGTCCGGTGGCCTGGGCGCGCCATGCATCGCCGCCCTGCTGGGCCGTTGCGTAGGCCTGGCGGAAGCGCGTGCGCTCCGTGTCGGAACCTTCCGCCGAGGCCCGGAGGCTACCGGCGAGGCCGCAGGCGGCAAAGGCGAGGCCGGCCAGGAGGCGAATGGAGCGGGCGGCGCGTCGCGTTGCCGGGGCGGAGACCATCGGGATTCCTTCACGTGTACGTACCGCATCATTGTAAGGGAAGCGTGTGCGCAGGCTTGATGAACGCAGCCAATGCAGCGGCAATCGCCCTCGCGGGCCCGGCCCGTTAAGCTTGTCCGGCTTCCCCCTTTACGCTCTCGAACTGGAACGGCATGCCGCCCCATCTTCCTTACGCGCGATTCGCGCGACCGCTCGCATGGCTCGTGCTCGTTGCCGCCGCCGTCTTCGGCGCTGGCTACTGGTTTGTGCTGGGCCGCCCGATCGCCCTGCCGGATTCGCCGACGGCGAAGATCGCCTGCGTGTCCTACGCGCCCTTCCGGCTCAAGGGCGAGACGCCGTTCGACCTCAACGCGTTTATCCCGCCCGAGCGGATCGATGCCGACCTTAAGGCGCTGTCCACGCGTTTCGACTGCGTGCGCACGTATTCCATGGGGCAGGGACTGGGCGCCGTGCCTGACATCGCCGGCCGATACCACATGAAGGTGTTGATGGGCATCTGGCTGGGGCGCGACCCCGTCGCCAACGAGCGCGAGATCAAGCTGGGCATCGAGGCCGCGCGTCGGGATCACGACAGTCTGCGGGGCATCGTCGTCGGTAACGAGGTGCTTCTCCGGGGCGAGTTGTCGGAAAAGGCGCTCGCGGCCTACATCGCCCGCGTCAACGAAGCGACTGACGTACCAGTCACCTACGCTGACGTGTGGGAGTTCTGGCAGAAGCACCCGGCACTGGCCAAGGTCACGGACTACCTCACGATTCACATTCTCCCCTACTGGGAAGACGAGCCCGTCGCTCCGGAAGACGCCGTGCGCCATGTGGCCGACGTCTACCAGAAGATGAAGGGCGAGTTCCCGGGCAAGCAGATCATGATCGGTGAGACGGGCTGGCCCAGCCAGGGCCGTACGCGCCGGCACGCGAGTGCGAGCCTGGTCAACGAGGCACGCTACATGCGCGAGTTCCTCAACTACGCCGCCACGGTCGACATGCCCTACAACGTGATCGAGGCCTTCGATCAGCCGTGGAAGCGCGACCTGGAAGGCACGGTCGGCGGCTACTGGGGCATCTTCGACGTGGATGCGAAGCCGAAGTTCGCCATGCAGGGCCCGATCGTCGAAGAGCCGCGCTGGACCTGGGCACTCGGCATCGGCGGCGTCGGTGCGCTGCTGTTCCTGCTTGCGGGCGCCATTCGCCGTCGCTGGCACGGCGCGTCGGGCTGGGTGTCGCTGGCGCTCGCCGGTTTTGCCTCGGGCACGGCGTTGGCGGCGCACGCGCGGCTCCTGTCCTTCGCCGCGCGTGACAACGTCGAATGGGCTACCGGCATCATCATCGGAGTCGTCGCACTGGCGACGGCGCTCTCGCTGGCGCGTGCGATCGCCGCGCGTCTGGCATCGCCGATCGATCTGGCGGCGGTCGCACCGCGTCCGGTCGAGCGCCGTCGCCTGGGTATCGCGTGGTCGGACGCGTTTACGCCGCAGCGCTTCTTCTGGATGTTCGTACTGACCCTGTACGGGATTCTGCAGGTCTTCAACGGTCGCTATCGCGATTTCCCGATCGGCCTGTTCGCGCTGCCTTGCATCGGGTTCTTCCTGCTGGGGCTGCTGCGCACGCGCGAGGACAGTCTGATGCCGCTGGTCGAGGAGCGCTTGATGGCGGTGTGGATTCCGCTGCTGGGTATCGCGGTCGTCGTCGAGGAAACCGGTGTCAACGCGGTCTCCTGGGGTTGGCTGCTGCTCAATCTGGCGCTGGCGTGGCCGGTGCTGACGGCCTGGCGGCGGGCGCGGCGGCTTTAGTCAGGCCTCCGCGGGCTCCGCCCCACCGAACTGCGCACGTACCAGTCGCAGCGAGCCGATCAGCAGCGCCACCGCGCCGCCCTCGTAGCAATACAGCTGCAGCGCGATCACGCCCAGCGATGCCGCCAGCACCGCCGACACGGTGCTACGCCAGAACAGGGCCACCAGCGCCATCAGCACCGCCGCGTATCCGTAGGCGTAGGTCAGGAAGCCCTGCACGATGAGGTTGCGCGTGCCGCACCACCACGGACCGCCCGCGCCGTCGCAGGCATGCGCCGCATCGGCCGGCTCGATGAAGCCGTAACGCAGCACCGTGGCGGCGAACGCGACGATAACGATGACGGCCCAGGGCAGGGCGGCGCGCAGGCTCGATTTCATGGACGACTTACCTCAGGGGGTTGCGGCGCCAGCGGCTTCGGCTAGCGCGAGCGGCAGGCGAATTTCGGCGGCGAGCGGCAGATGATCGGAGAACGCCCGCGGCAAGGTCCACGTGCGCTCGAGCTTGATGTCGGCCGACGTGAGGATGTGGTCGAGCGCACGGCGCGGTTTCCAGCTGGGAAACGTCGGTGTGCTGATCGTCGGCATCTGCAGGGCGGTCTTCTCGAACAGGCGCTGCATCTCGGGTGAGGTGGGCTCGGTGTTGAGGTCGCCCATCAGTACCGCATGCGGATAGGGCGCGAGCAATTCCGCGATGAAACCCAGCTGTCCCATGCGTGCCGCGGCGCCCAGAGACAGGTGGGCGATGACCACCACCAGAGCATCGGCCCCCGTGCCGAAACGCACGAACAGCGCGCCCCGGCCCTTGATGCGGCCGGGCAGCGGATAGTCGATGACTTCGGTGGGCTCGATGCGGCTGAGCAGGCCGTTGGCGGAATGCGCGACGCGTGCCATCGGCCGGTTCGGCTGATGGCTCCAGAAGGGCATGCCGGCGGCTTCCGCGATGTAACGGGTCTGGTTGAGGAAGCCGGAGCGCAGGCTGCCGGCATCGGCTTCCTGCAAACCGACCACATCGAATTCGTGAAGGAGCTCGGCGAGCGAGTCCAGGTTTGCCAGTTTCGAGCGGCCCGGAAGGACGGCGTTCACGCTGCGCGTGACGTAGTCCGTGTACCGCTGGACGCTCGCGCCAGCGAGGATGTTGCAGCTCAGAAGGCGCAGGGTGCGCTCCGGAGCGAGAATGGGTGGCGGCGTGAAGCGGGTCATGTGAGGGGCTTTGTCGGGTCTCGTCTGGCGATAACGCCAGAGAATGCCCTCCGTCGTGTGAACGGAGGGCAGGCGATCGTCAGGGCTTACTTGCCGCCCTTCAGTTCCTTGTCGACCAGGTAACTGACGACGCCGTTGAGCTCGTCGAAGTCCTTGATCTGCGCGCTGCGGTACTTGCCGTCGACCACGACCGTGGGCGTGCCGTCGATGCCCCAGTTCTGAATCAGCTTGCCGTCGGCGAGGATCCGCTGACGGATGGCATCGTCCTTGGTCGCCAGCTGCAGGAACCTGGCTTTGTCGACACCGTAGTTCTTCGCGTACCAGTCGGCCAGCTCGTCGATCGTGGCGATCGGGTAGTGGTCGGTATGGATCGCCTTGAACAGTGCCGCATGGGCCTTCTCGGCCACGCCAAGCTGTTTGGCCGCGTAGTAAGCCTGCGCGTACGGCAGCCATGCATCGTTGAATGCCGCCGGAATGACGCGGAACGTCACGCCCTTGGGCAACTTCTTCTGCAGGGTCTCCGCGTACGGCTCGTAATGGGCGCAATGAATGCAGCCGTACGAGAACACCTCGACCACTTCCACCTTGCCGTCCTTCGGATCGAGGCGCTGCGGGGTGGTGGTGGCCACGTACTGCTGGCCTTCGGTATAGGGGGGCGCACCTTCGGCCGGCTTGGCGCTGCACGCGGCGGTGAGCGCGAGGCCGACGAAAAGGAGCGAGAGACGCTTGAACATGGATATCTCCGTGAGGGGTCGAGAACGCGGTTACTTACCCGCGGCTTCCTTGCTGATGAGCCATTGTGCGAGCTCTATCGCCTGGGGATAGCCACCGGCCGTGATCGCCGTGAAGCGGTACTTGCCGTTCACTACGATGGTCGGCGTGCTATCGACCTCGTAGGCGCGGATCAGTTCATCCGCCCGCTTCATCTTGGTGTTGATCGTGAAGGAGTTGGCCGTGGCCACGAACTCTTCCGGCTTGACGCCGTACTTCGCGTAAAACTTTGCGACGTCGTCGATGGTCGGCCATGCCGACTGCGGCTTCGGCTTGTTGGTCTGCTGATCCATGATGCCCAGCTCGCCGCTCTTGAAGACGGCGTCGAACATGGCGTCGTGGCTCTGCTTGTCGACGCCGAAGGCCTGCGCGGTGAGATAGGCGCGCTGCAGCAGCGGCCAGTTCTCATCCGGGCGGAACGAGGCGGGCGTGAAGGTCATGACCGTGCCGCGCGGCAGGTCCTTGACCAGCTGGTCGACGATGCCGTGGAACTGGAAGCAGGCCGGGCAGCCGTACGAGAACACCTCGGTCACTTCGATCTTGCCCGGGGTGCTGGTGGGCTGCGACGGATCGATGCGGAAGTAGTGCTTACCTTCGACCCACTTGCCGTCGTCGACGAAGGGCTTGGCCGGCGGGCGCTTGTCGTCGGCGTCGCTGGGCGCGGCGACCGGGGCGGCCGAAGCGGCGGCATCCGTGGCGGCTGGCGCGCTGGCGGTGGACGGTGCGGCCGGCGCGGCGGCCGGAGCCGGCGCGGCGGTGGAAGCGGCGGCGGGTGGCGGCGCGGTGGCCGCATCGTTGTTGCCGGAGCTGCAGGCCGCGAGGCCGATCAGGGCGGCGCAGAGGAGGGGAAGGCGCATACGCATCAGGGTTCCTTTTCTTACCTTCTTAAACGAGAACGGGCCCGAAGGGGCCCGTTCGATCTTCCAACTTTAACGCCATCAGGGCGTCGCGGGTGCGGCCTGCGTCGCCTCGTTCGTGTGCAGACCCTCGATATAGCTGGCGACGGCGGCGATATCCTTGTCGTCGAGCTTCTGCGCGATGGTCACCATGATCTTCGTGTGCGGGTCGTCGTTGGGCGTGCCGCCCTCGTGCCAGGCCTTGAGCCGCGACTCAACGTACTTCGCGTGCTGACTGGTCAGCTGCGGGTAGCGTGCGCCCGGATTGCCGCCGCCGTCCGGCCCATGGCAGGCCATGCAGGCGGGAATGCCGCGATCGACATCGCCCTGGCGATAGAGCTTCTGGCCCTGATCGACATAGGCCTGATCGGCCACGCCCGGCAGCGACGCCTTGGTGGCGAAGTAGGCACCGATGTCGTGCATGTCCTGTTCGCTCAGTGGCGCGGCGAAGCCCGCCATGATCGGATTGGAGCGTTTGCCCGACTTGAAGTCGGCGAGCTGCGCGGCGATGTACTGCTCGCTTTGTCCGGCCAGACGCGGGTACTGCGGATCGGTGGAGTTGCCGTCGAGGCCGTGGCAGGCGCCGCAGGCAGCGGCCTTGCCCTGACCGGCGGTGGCGTCACCGGGCTTGAGCGCGGCGGTAGTGCCGCCGACGGGCGCGACGCTGGTTTCGGTTTTCGGCATCCCCGGTGTCGCTGGATCGGTCGCCGGATTCGCGCCCGGTGTCGCGGCGGTGCCTGCCGCCGCCGGGGCGGTGCCTGCCCTGGCGGGTGCCGCGGTCTGAGCCGTGGCGAGATTCATGACGAGCATCGCGGTAATGGCAGCGGCGGCGTGCCGAAACTTCATAGCTATCTCCAGGAGGGATGCTTCCGAGTCGGGCGAACTCCCCAGCGCGCCGCGATCAAAAGATTATGGGGGGCGGGAGAGAGCCCGGTCAAACCGGTGCGGCGCGCGGCTCCGCGCGCTATCGCATACACTGCCGGACTGTCGTATACGCTCTCCGGCCCGCCGAACATGTCTTCGAACCCCCTCAACAGCGCCCGCTTTGTCCTGGCCGCGAATGAAATCACCCAGCTGCCCTATGACCAGGGCGCCGAAGTGGCGTTCGCCGGTCGCTCGAACGCCGGCAAATCGAGCGCCCTCAACGCGCTGACCGGGCACAACGGCCTGGCCCGCACGTCGAAGACGCCGGGGCGCACGCAGCTGATGGTGGTGTTCGACCTGGCGCCACTGAAGATCGAGGGCGAGTCGCCGGTGGACGCGCGCCTGGTCGACCTTCCCGGATACGGCTACGCCAAGGTGCCCGAAGCCATGCGCAAGCACTGGCGTGGCGAGATCGACGCCTACCTGAAGATGCGCCGGAGCCTGCGCGGCATCGTGCTGATCGTGGACATTCGCCATGAGCTGAAGGACTTCGACCGCACCATGATCGAGTTCTGCGCGGCCACCGACCTGCCGTGCCACGTGCTGATGACCAAGGCCGACAAGCTGTCGCGCGGGCAGGCGTCAGCCGCTCTGGAAACCCTGCGCAAGGATTTCCGCAAGAACAACGTGCCGGGGACCGTGCAGATGTTCTCGTCGCTGGCCAAGACCGGTATCGAGGAAGCGCGGGCGCGGGTGATGGAGTTGCTGGCTACGCCGCGACCGCACGAACTATAAAAACATCGCGCGCGGGGCGCGCTCCTCCAGGTAGGAGCGCGCCCCGCGCGCGATCAAGGTATCAGGCGACGGTGGCCATAAAAGCCTCGCACAGCGCCTCCATCCCGCGACGATCCTCGTCATCGAAGCGCGCCACCGACGGGCTATCCACGTCCCACACGCCGAACAGGCTGCCGTCGGCCTTGACCAGCGGCACTACGATCTCCGAATTCGATGCGGCATCGCAGGCGATGTGGCCGTCGAAGTCGTGCACGTCACGGATGACCTGGGTTTGCCGCGTCTGCGCGGCCGTCCCGCACACGCCGCGACCCAGCGCGATGCGGATGCAGGCAGGCTTGCCCTGGAACGGGCCGACGACCAGCTCGGTGCCATCGAACAGGTAGAACCCGGCCCAGTTGAGATCGGGTACGGCGTCGTAGATCAGTGCGGCAAAGTTGGCGGCATTGGCGATCGTATTCGTCTCGCCGTGCATCAGCCCCTTCGCCTGCTGCAGCAGCTCGGCGTAGAGGGTGGCCTTGTCGTCGGTGGCGAGCGCCTTGGCTTCAAACATGGCGATATATCCAGGGGATTCGTGATCGGAAGAAGACGTGTATGGTGCCACGACCCTGTCCCCGCAAGGCCGTCACAGCATGTCGCGACACCTCTTCGTCGCCGGTACCGACACCGGCATCGGCAAGACGCACGGAGCCCAGACTCTGGTTCATGCCTTTCGTCAGGCGGGCGAGCGCGTCGCCGGCATGAAGCCGGTGGCCAGCGGCTCGGCGCGAAGCCAGGAGGGCCTGCGTAATCAGGACGCGCTCGATCTGATCGGCGCCAGCGCGCCCCCGCCCCCGTATGCGCTGGTCAACCCGCTCGCCTACGAGGAGGCCGTGGCCCCTCATCTGGCTGCGCTGCGCAGCGGACGACCCGTCACCTGGCCGCCGCTGGACGCGGCCTTTCAGTCCCTGGCCGCCGACTACGAGCGTGTGGTGGTCGAAGGCGTCGGCGGCTGGCTGGTGCCACTGGGGGACGGCATCTCGGCTGAGGACATTCCCCGTCGCTGGGACCTGCCGGTCGTGATGGTGGTCGGTGTCCGCCTCGGCTGCATCAGTCATGCCCGTCTCACCGCACGGGCGATCGAGGCCGACGGCTGTCGCTTCGCCGGCTGGATCGCCAACATCATCGAGCCGACGATGCCGCTGCTGGAAGAGAACATCGCAACGCTCCATGCGAGCCTGGCCGCCCCCTGTCTTGGCGTGCTGCCTTACCGCGTGGCCCCACCCGATGCGGCCATGTTTCTCGATCTCTCCCCGCTGGGCTGACGGCGGCTTCACGCGCGCGGACGTAACTAGGACGTCATGACCACGTACTTTCTTTCGATCAAAGACATGAGCCGGGCGAAAGGTCCGGACCCGGAGCTTTCGTTCGAGGGCATCGGCCCGGACAAGCTCGCCACGGACATCGCCGACGCCATGCGCGGCGATGGCTTGTTCCAGCGCTGGCGCGCCAGGCAGCCCGAACCGGATGAGGTCGATCCCAGCCTGGGCGTGACCGACGGCACCGCTTCGGCAAAAGGTGAGCTGTCCAACGACCGCACCGACATTCAGCTGACGACGTCGCTGCCGATGCGGATCGTCAAACATCGTCTGAATCTTCTCATCGGCTCCAGCTGGGAGCTGCGCGACACCCGGTGAAAACTCTTGCCCTGACTGATGGCGGTTGTCCCCGCCGGGCTTACGCCGCTAGAGTCGGCGCTTTGCTCACCGCCAGGGGACAACCCACCCATGCTGAAGGTCCGTAGCCTCGTGATCGCCACTTCGATCGCCCTTACCGCCGCCTGCTCGTCGTCGAACGACGCCGATAAGGCCACCGCCCCGGCACCCGCCGGCACGGCCCCCGCCCACGCGGCTACGACCGCCGCCGCCCCGGCCGCGCACGAAAACCCGCTGCTGGTCGCCAGCACGCTGCCGTTCCAGGCGCCGCCCTTCGACAAGATCGTCGACGGCGACTTCCAGCCGGCCATCGAAGAAGGCATGAAGCAGCAGATCGCCGAGATCGAGGCGATCGCCAATTCGGCCGACGAGCCGACCTTCGACAACACCATCGTCGCGATGGAGAAGTCCGGCGTGCTGCTCAAGCGCGCGCAGAGTGTCTTCAGCGCGCTCACCGGCGCGAACACGAACGACACGCTGCAGAAGGTCGACGAAGAAGAGTCGCCCAAACTTGCCGCGCACAGCGATGCCATCTACCTCAACGACAAGCTGTTCAAGCGCGTCGAGGCGCTCTACGAGAAGCGCGATTCGCTCAAGCTCGATCCGGAATCGGCACGTCTGCTCGAGGTCACTTACAAGGACTTCGTGCATGAAGGCGCGAAGCTCTCCGAAGCCGACAAGACCAGGCTGAAAGAGCTCAATAAGGAAGAGTCGACCCTCAGCACCAAATTCACCAACATGCTGCTCGCCGATACCAAGGCTGGCGCGCTGGTGGTCGATGACAAGAAAGCACTCGATGGCATGTCCGACGGCGACATCGCCGCCGCCGCCGATGCCGCCAAAGATCGCAAGCTCGACGGCAAGTACGTGGTCGCGCTGCAGAACACCACGCAGCAGCCCGCCCTGCAGGCCCTGAACGATCGCGCCACTCGTGAGAAGCTGTTCAAGGCCTCGTGGGAGCGCGCTGAGCACGGCGACGCCAACGACACGCGCGAGACCATCACGCGCATCGCTCAGTTGCGCGCCGAACGCGCCAAACTGCTCGGTTTCCCCAATTACGCCGCATGGAAACTCGACGACCAGATGGCGAAGACGCCCGAGGCCGCCGAGAAGTTCATGGAGCGCCTGGTGCCTGCGGCGGTCGCCCGCGCGAAGAGCGAGTCGAAGGACATCCAGGATGTGATCGACAAGGAAAAGGGTGGCTTCCAGGTCCAGGCATGGGACTGGGACCATTACGCCGAGAAGGTCCGCAAGGCCAAGTACGATCTCGACGAGTCGCAGGTCAAGCCGTATTTCGAACTCGACAACGTGCTGCAGAACGGCGTGTTCTACGCCGCCAACCAGCTCTACGGGATCACGTTCAAAGAGCGCAAGGACATCCCGACCTGGCAGCCGGACATGCGCGTGTTCGAGGTGTTCGACAAGGACGGCACCTCGATGGCGCTGTTCTACGTCGATTACTTCAAGCGCGACAACAAGAACGGCGGCGCGTGGATGAGCAATCTCGTCGACCAGTCGAAGCTGTTCGGCAACAAGCCGGTGGTCTATAACGTCGCCAACTTCAGCAAGCCCGCCCCGGGCCAGCCGGCGCTGATCTCGTTCGACGACGTCACCACCATGTTCCACGAGTTCGGTCACGCGCTGCACGGCATGTTCGCCGACTCGCAGTACCCGTCGCTTTCGGGCGCGAACACCGCGCGCGACTTCGTCGAGTTCCCGTCGCAGTTCAACGAGCAGTGGGCGTCCGACCCGAAGGTTTTCGCCAACTACGCCAAGCACTACCAGACCGGCGCGCCCATGCCTGCCGAGCTGGTCGAAAAGATCAAGAAGGCCTCGAGCTTCAATCAGGGCTACGCGATGAGCGAGCTGATCTCGGCGGCGCTGCTCGACATGCAGTGGCACATGCTGCCGGCCAGCGACAAGAAGCAGGACGTCGACCAGTTCGAAGCCGATGCGCTGAAAAAGGCCGGCTTTACGCTGGCGCAGGTGCCGCCGCGTTACCGCTCCAGCTACTTCCAGCATATCTGGGGTAACGGTTATGCCGCCGGTTACTACGCGTACCTGTGGACGCAGATGCTCGACTCGGATGCCTTCGAGTGGTTCAAGGAGCACGGCGGCCTGACCCGCGAAAACGGCCAGATCTTCCGCGACAAGATCCTGTCGAAGGGCAACACGGAAGAACTCGGCAAGCTCTACCGTGACTTCCGCGGCAAGGAGCCGAGCATCGAGCCGATGCTGAAGGATCGCGGTCTCAAATAAGCATTTTTAAAATGCCTGATCGACGGCCTCCGCAAGGAGGCCGTCTTCGTTTGAGTGCCTCACGGGATCAGTTCGATTCGCTCGATGCCCATGGCCATGCCGCGCCAGACGATGCCCTGGATCTCGTGCAGATTCTGGGCAGCGAGCTTGTCCATCCGTTCGATGCACCCATTGCCGCTCTTTTCATAGTGCGCCGCGTACAGACGCGCGAACGTCGTATGACGCAGAAACGTGATGGTCGCTTCATGGGTCGACGGCGGCTGCAGGACGCTGACGCATACCTTCCGGTAACTGGCATCGAACAATACGAGGCACTCGTTCTTCGACCCTCGTCGTGCCGTCAACACGACGCGACTTTCGTCGTCGTCTTCGAGAACGCCGATCAAGGCGTCCTTTTCGACAGGAAGTATCCAGGCTCCCGGGAGGCGAAATGGCACATCAGCCGGCAACTGTCCTTCATCGAGATGGGCAAACGACAGCACCTGACGCTCACTGGCTTGTTCGTTGCCCTGCGGCAAGCTCAGATGTATGAGTTCCTTGTGCGAGCGTATGTGTTGCAGCGGCGTCAGGTGTCCCTTTGGTGAGGGCGCCCGCATGGTGATCGTGCGGGCATGGCCGCGGTCTTGCTGGATCAGGCAATCGGTACCGGGCGACGTCATGTCGCTGTCCTCCTCTGGGGGATGGACGTCGGGTACCGGCCGACGCGAAGTATGGCAACTCTTGCATCACGCCGTGGCACTGCGCAATATGCCGTGAGGCGTAGCGCGGCGGATCAGGTTTTGGGCGCGGGATCGGGATCGTACACCGACGGGTTGCATTGCTCCTGCTCGGTCTTCCTGCGCCCTACATAGGGCCGCGTCGGTTCGATGTTGTAGGTCGGCTTGTCGGGATAGAGCCGGACGTGACACTCCAGCTGGTCGAGCAAGCCCCTGGTGTTATGCCCCATATCCCAGAGAGGGTTTCCCGAAAACTTGCTGATGACTTCGTCGTCGAAAACGTCGACATACGTCGGATCCCGGTCTCGCGCCTGGCGCCCACACGCCGTCGGTGTGATATGCAGGATCGGGCCGTATTCGTCGATGGTCCACTCGCCCTTCTCGACAAAAGGGGGCGGGCAGTCGGAGGGCGGAGCCTTGACGGCAGGCGATGACGTTGTGTCCCGCGGGTCCGGTGTGGAAGCGCAGGCGGTCACCACACCGCAGGCGAGCGTGATGAAGGCGGTGAGATGGCACGTTCTCGTCTTCATGTCGGTTCAGCTCTTTGCCGGCGGATCGGGGTCGGCGACTTTCGGTTTACACCGCGACGTTATGGTCCGGGCTTCGCCGACGTAAGGCAGGCTGGGCTCGATCTCGAACGTGACATCCTGACGAAAGAGCGCGAAGTGGCAGCGAACCTGGTCGCGCAGTCCTTGCGGGTTGTACCAGAGCGGATTGCCGCTGAAGCGCTTGACCACCTCGACATACACGGAGGCCAGATCGTAGCCATCCGCCAGACGTCCGCAGAGAGTCGTGTGCAGTGTCAGGATGGGTCCATAAGGCCCCACGCTCCACTGCCCGTCCGAAATGAAAGGCGCCGGACAAAGCTCGCTCTTCGCGCGCCCGGGTGCCGCGTGGCTTGCAACGGACCACGCCAGCATCAGCACAACGACGATACGCGCCCACATCCTGTGGTTCATCGGTGGTTCCCTCGCGGCACGATGGGTCAGCGACGTCGTGTCCTGACATGCTTCAGCCTAGGACTGGCGTGTCCGGGCTGCAACGGGCCGGGCATTTGATCTTCCACCGTCCCCCAAAAGAGTTGCCGGCGAGTTGCCGGAATTGCGCGCAGAAAAAAAGCCGCGCCCTCGCAGGGGCGCGGCTTCGAATGGCCAGCGCTGACGCAGGCCGGCGATTACTCGCCGATCGTCAGCAACGACGCATTGCCACCGGCGGCGGTGGTGTTGACCGTGAGCGTCCGCTCGCCGGCAAAGCGCAGCAGGTAGTGCGGGCCACCCGCCTTGGGGCCGGTGCCGGACAGGCCTTCGCCGCCGAACGGCTGCACGCCGACCACCGCACCGATCTGGTTACGGTTGACGTAGCAGTTGCCGACGCGCGCGTGGCTGGAGATGTAATCGATGGTGTCGTCGATGCGGCTGTGGATACCCAGCGTCAGGCCGAAGCCCGTCGCGTTGATCTGGTCGACGACCTTCTCCAGGTCGGCGCCCTTCCAGCGGATGACGTGCAGCACCGGGCCGAACACTTCGCGCGTGAGCACGTCCAGCGACGGGATCTCGTAGGCGCGCGGCGCGAAGAACGTGCCGTGCGTCGTGGCTTCCGGCAGGGCGACTTCGCCGATCTTCTTCGCTTCGCGATCCATGCGCGCGGCGTGCTCGACGAGGATCTGGCGCGCATCTTCGTCGATGACCGGGCCGACGTCGGTCGAGAGCAGCCCGGGGTTGCCGACCTTCAGCTCGGCCATGGCACCGGCGAGCATGTCGATCACCTTGTCGGCGATGTCTTCCTGCACGAACAGTACGCGCGCGGCGGAGCAGCGCTGGCCGGCCGACTGGAACGCCGAGTTGATGACGTCCTTGACGATCTGCTCGGGCAGCGCGGACGAGTCGGCGATCATCGCGTTCTGGCCGCCGGTCTCGGCGATCAGCGCGGCGATCGGCGCATTACGCGCGGCCAGCGCACGGTTGATCGCCCAGGCGGTGTCGGTCGAGCCGGTGAAGGCGACGCCGGCGACGCGCGGGTCGCGGGTGAGGGCGGCACCGACCGTGGCACCGTCGCCCGGCAGGTACTGCAGCACGTCGGCCGGCACGCCCGCGGCGTGCAGCAGCTTCACGGCGGCGTAGCCGATCAGCGAGGTCTGCTCGGCGGGCTTGGCGACGACCGCGTTACCGGCGGCGAGCGCGGCGGCCACCTGACCGAGGAAGATCGCCAGCGGGAAGTTCCAGGGGCTGATGCAGACGAACACGCCGCGGCCATTGAGGAACAGCTGGTTGCTCTCACCGGTGGGGCCCGGCAGCTGCTCGGGCTGGCCGAACAGGCGACGCGCCATCGTGGCGTAGTAACGCAGGAAGTCGGCGGCTTCGCGGATCTCGGCGATGGCATCGGGCAGGCTCTTGCCGGCTTCGCGCACGCACAGCGCGATGAACTCCGCGCGGTTGTGCTCGAGCTGCTCGGCGGCGTGCTCGAGGATCGCGGCGCGGCTCGCGGCCGGTAGGCGGTCCCAGCCCGGCTGCGCCTTCACACCGGCGGCGAGCGCCTTGTCGACCAGTGCCGGATCGGCGTTCTCGACCGTGCCGACGATGCGGCGACGGTCGGACGGATCCGTCACTTCGGTCTTCGTACCGGCGGCGGCGCCACCGGCGACCAGCGGCGCGGCCGTCCACGGACCGCTGTGGCGGTTGACGGCGTCGGCGAGCTCGTTGAGCTCATTGTCGTTAGCGAAGTTCATGCCCATGGAGTTCTTCCGAAGTTCGCCGTAGAGATTGACCGGCAGGGGAATGCGGGGGTGGGGAATGGAGGTGAAGGCGCGCACCGTTTCGCACGGGTCGGCGACTAGGTCGCGCACCGGCACGCTTTCGTCGACCACGCGGTTGACGAAGCTGGTGTTGGCGCCGTTCTCGAGCAGGCGGCGGACCAGGTAAGGCAGCAGGTCTTCGTGGCTGCCCACCGGCGCGTACACGCGGCAGGGCACGTTGAGCTTGTCCTTGCCGATCACTTCCGCGTAGAGGTCCGCGCCCATGCCGTGCAGGCGCTGGTTTTCGTACGGACGGCCCCTGGCGATGTGGTGGATCGCGGCGATGGTGTGCGCGTTGTGCGTGGCGAACTGCGGATAGACCGCGTCGCTGCCGGCGGCGAACAGACGATGCGCGCAGGCCAGGTACGAGACGTCTGTGTTCGGCTTGCGCGTATACACCGGGTAGCCCGACAGGCCGTTTTCCTGCGAACGCTTGATCTCGGCGTCCCAGTAAGCGCCCTTGACCAGGCGTACGAACCAGCGGCGACCGGTGGTACGAGCCTTCTCGGTCACCCAGTCGATCACGAACGGCGCGCGTTTCTGGTACGCCTGGATGACGATGCCCAGGCCGTTCCAGCCCTGCAGTGACGGATGCTCGAAGACGTCGCCGATGATGTCGAGCGAGAGCTCGAGGCGATCGGTTTCTTCGGCGTCGACGGACAGCGCGATGCCGTTCCTGAAGGCCAGCTGCGAGAGTTCGAGGAGCTTGGCGCCGAGTTCGGCGCGTGCGCGGGCGCGGTTGGCCACTTCGTAGCGCGGATGCAGCGCCGACAGCTTGACCGAGATCGACGGCGCTTCGAGGTTGCTGGTGAACGGACCACGGCCACCGAGCGCGTTGATCGCGTCACGGTAATCCTGCTGGTAACGCTCAGCCGTGGCCTGGGTCAGCGCCGACTCGCCGAGCATGTCGTACGAATAGCGGTAGACCGCGTGCTCTTTTTCGGCGGAACGGTCCAGCGCTTCCTTGATGGTGCGACCCATCACGAACTGGTGGCCCATGATCCGCATGGCCTGACGCACGGCGAGGCGCACCACCGGTTCACCGGCGCGGCCGACCAGGCGGCGCAGCGCGGAGGTGAAGTCGTGGCGGGTTTCTTCCGCCAGGTTGACCAGGTGGCCGGTGAGCATCAGGCCCCAGGTCGAGGCGTTGACGAATACCGACTCGCTCTGGCCCAGGTGCTTCTTCCAGTCCGCATCGCCCAGCTTGTCGCGGATGAGCTTGTCCGCCGTGGCCTTGTCGGGGATGCGCAGCAGCGCTTCGGCCACGCACATCAGCAGAACCCCCTCTTCCGAGGACAGGTCGTACTGGCGCATGAAGGATTCGACGGCGCTCTGGTCCTTGGCGCGGGCGCGAACCCGGGTCACCAGGCCGGCGGCCACGTCGATGACGTGCTCCCGCTCGGTCGGGGGCAGTGTGGCCTGGGCGAGCAGGTCGTTCACGGCCTCGGTTTCGTCGCGCAACCAGGCGGACGTGATACGCGCGCGTGCCGGCTCGGCGCCGGTGGGGAGTTCGGGACGGAGGATCTGTGGGTTCACTTGGGGTGGGTCGGGACGGGGGAGACCGCGCATTGTATGGGACGCAGGGCCTGCATGTGTGTTGCTTTGCGGGATGGCCTGCCCTGCGGCATCACGCCGCTTCCCAACCTTGCCGCATTCTGACCGCCGCCCTATCATCGGTCCGTTCAAGGCACGCGGGATTCGCATGATCGTGCTTCGACCGACCGCCGCGGGTCAGCCGCGCGTGTTGTGGCTCCGGCCCAACCGTGCGCTGGACAGGCGCGGTCTGCGTCGACTGATCGTGGGTCTCGCGGCGATGGCCCTGGCGACGGCGTCGCTCGGTGCGTGGCAGGGGAATGTTTTCGCTCCCGTGTTCGCCCTGGCGGAGGCTTTCGTCGTGGGGTTCGCCCTTGGCGCGGCCTGGCGGGCCGGCGGCCGGGGCGAGCGGATCGTGGTGGGGCCCGACACGCTGGAGGTGCGTGCCGTGCCGGGTCGTCGGATCGTCCGTTTCCAGACGTACTGGGTACGGGTAGGGTTGGCATCGGGGGACGGGCGTCAGCGTCTGTTGCTCAGGTCACACGGCAATCAGCTCGAAATCGGCGCGTTCCTTGGGGAAGAGGAAAGGGTCGAGGCGTCCAGGAAACTCATGGTGCTGCTGTCCGAAGTCTCAGGCCAGACGCGCAGGTAGGTTCACTAAAGGTGCAAGACATGACATCTGGCGGCATCGGACGATGGAAAGCGGCGTGGGTGGCGGTTGCCCTCGCCCTGTTCGGCGGGGCGGCATGGGCCAACCCGGAACCCAACCAGCTGAACATGACCAAGGGTGTCAGCGAATGGTCGCCCTACGCGATGCACATGGTGGCCCTGTGGGTCTGCGTGGTCATCGGCGTCATCGTCTTCGGTGCCATGTTCGTGGCGATGTTCCGCTTCCGTAAGTCGCGGGGCGCGGTCGCCGAGAAGTGGTCGCACAGCACCAGACTCGAGATCGTCTGGACGGTCATACCCGTCATCATCCTGATCTTCCTGGCCCATCTGGCCACGGGCGGTCTGACCTCGTTCGCCGACACCACGAACGCCGAGATGACCATCAAGATCACCGGCTACCAGTGGAAGTGGCGCTACGACTACGTCGACTACAAGGGCAAGGGGGTCGACAAGGTCGGCTTCATCTCCAAGCTCGAAGAGTCCTCCGACCGTACCCGCCAGCTTCATTCCAACCTCGACCCGGGCAAGATCCAGGTCGACGGCTACCAGACCTATCTGCTCGACGTGGACAAGCCCCTGGTCGTCCCTGTCGGTACCAAGATCCGTTTCATCATCGTCGGCGGCGACGTCATCCACTCCTGGTGGGTGCCCGCGCTCGGCTGGAAGATGGACGCCATCCCGGGCATCGCCAACGCGGCCTGGACCAAGATCAAGGAGCCGGGCGTCTACCGCGGCCAGTGCGCCGAGCTCTGCGGCCAGGATCACGGCTTCATGCCGATCGTGGTCAAGGCCGTGCCCAAGGCCGAATTCGAACAGTGGCTGGCGACGCAGGAAGACGGTTCCAGGCTGCAGAAGGCTGCCGCGACCGCCCAGAACGCCCCCGCCCCGGTCCCCCAGGGTTAACCCGCTCAAGTATCCGGCAGAGGTTCAAGGTTATGGCCCACGCAGCCACCCACGACCACCACGATCACCACGGGGCCCCGAAGGGGTTCTTCCAGCGCTGGGTGATGTCCACGAACCACAAGGACATCGGCACGCTTTACCTGATCTTCTCGCTGACGATGTTCTTCATCGGCGGCGCCTTCGCGATGGTCATCCGCGCGGAGTTGTTCAAGCCGGGCATGCAGCTGGTGCAGCCGTATTTCTTCAATGAAATGACGACGATGCACGCGCTGGTGATGATCTTCGGCGCCATCATGCCGTCGTTCGTCGGCCTGGCCAACTGGATGATTCCGCTCATGGTCGGCGCGCCGGACATGGCCTTGCCGCGCATGAACAACCTGTCGTTCTGGATCATGCCGTTCGCCTTCATCCTGCTGCTGTCGACGCTGTTCATGCCGGGCGGTGGCCCGGCCGGCGGCTGGACCATGTACCCGCCGCTGTCGCTGCAGGGCGAGTCCATCGCGTACACCATCTTCGCGGTCCACCTGATGGGCATCAGTTCGATCATGGGCGCGATCAACATCATCGCCACCATCCTCAACATGCGCGCGCCGGGCATGGACCTGCTGAAAATGCCGGTGTTCGTGTGGAGCTGGCTGATCACGGCATTCCTGCTGATCGCGGTGATGCCGGTACTGGCCGGCGCGGTCACCATGCTGCTGACCGACAAGTACTTCCATACCAACTTCTTCAATGCCGCCGGCGGCGGCGACCCGGTGCTCTTCCAGCACATCTTCTGGTTCTTTGGGCATCCCGAGGTCTACATCATGATCCTGCCGGCGTTCGGGATCATCTCGGAGATCATCCCCACCTTCGCCCGCAAGCCGATCTTCGGCTACCGCGCGATGGTGTTCGCCATCGCTTCCATCGCCTTCCTCTCGTTCATCGTCTGGGCGCACCACATGTTCGCCGTGGGCCTGCCGATGGGCGCGGAGATCTTCTTCATGTACGCGACCATGCTGATCGCGGTGCCCACGGGCGTGAAGGTCTTCAACTGGGTCTCGACGATGTGGGGCGGTTCGATGACCTTCGAGACGCCGATGCTGTTCTCGATCGCCTTCGTCATCCTGTTCACCATCGGCGGCTTTTCGGGCCTGATGCTCGCGCTGGCCCCGGCCGACTTCCAGTACCACGACACGTACTTCGTGGTCGCCCATTTCCACTACGTGCTGGTGACCGGCGCGGCGTTCTCGATCATGGCCGCGGCTTATTACTGGATGCCGAAGTGGTCGGGCAACATGTACAGCGAGACCTGGGGCAAGATCCATTTCTGGTCCAGCGTCATCTCGGTCAACGTGCTGTTCTTCCCGCAGCACTTCCTCGGTCTGGCCGGCATGCCGCGCCGTATCCCCGACTACAACGTGGCCTTCGCGAACTTCAACATGATCAGCTCGATCGGCGGCTTCTGGTTCGGCGCGTCGCAGCTGATCTTCCTCGGCGTGGTCGTGCATTGCGTGTTCTTCTCGAAGAAGAAAGCCGCCGACCGTTCCTGGGAAGGCGCCAAGGGTCTGGAGTGGACGGTGCCTTCACCCGCGCCGTTCCATACGTTCGACGTGCCGCCGGTCATCCATGACGACGAGCTCGCCCACGGCAACACGGATCACTGATCGATGCAGGGCATGACGGACACCGGGACGGAGGCGCGTCGCAAACGCGCCCGCAGGACGGCCATGATCGCGGGCGGTTTCGCGGTCGCGGTGTTCCTGCTCTCGATCGTTCAGATGCTCCGGGTCTGACCGGCCAAACACGCGATATCCACGGGAAACCACCATGGGTCACCAGCAACACGACGTCTACTATGTACCGAGCAAGAGCTACTGGCCGATCGTGGCCGCGGTCTCGATGTTCGTCACGGTGTTCGGTGCCGCGCACTGGCTGAACTCGCAACCGGGTGAGGGCAGCACGTTCGGCAAACCGCTGTTCTGGATCGGGATCGTGATGATCCTGGGCATGTTCTTCGGCTGGTTCCGCTCGGTCATCCGCGAGTCCATGGCAGGCAGCTACAACGGCCAGGTGGATCGCTCGTTCCGCATGGGGATGATGTGGTTCATCTTTTCCGAGGTGATGTTCTTCGGCGCCTTCTTCGGTGCGCTGTTCTACGCCCGTATCTTCTCGGTGCCCTGGCTGGGCGGCGAAGGCCACGGCGTGCTCACCCACCAGTTCGTCTGGCAGGGCTATGAAGCCTCGTGGGGCGCCAACGGCGGCGGCGGTCCGCAGAAGATCGGTGGCTCGTTCCAGACCATCGCCGCGTGGGGCCTGCCGCTGCTCAATACGCTGATCCTGCTGTCGTCCGGCGTGACCATCACCATTGCGCACCACGCGCTCAAGGCGGGTCATCGCACGGCGCTGCTGATCGGCCTCGGCGCCACCGTGCTGCTGGGTTGCCTGTTCCTCTGGTTCCAGGCGCACGAGTACGCCGAGGCGTACGAGCACTTCAACCTGACGCTGGGCAGCGGCGTGTACGGCGCGACGTTCTTCATGCTCACCGGATTCCACGGCATGCACGTGACGCTGGGCACGATCATGCTGGCCATCATCTGGCTGCGCTGCGCGAAGGGACACTTCACGAAGGACGATCACTTCGGGTTTGAAGCGGTGGCCTGGTACTGGCATTTCGTCGACGTGGTGTGGCTGGCGCTGTTCTTGTTTGTTTACGTGCTTTGAGTTTTTTCTGTTTGAAATTCAGATTTTTCCTACGGACGGATGATCTGAGCACAAGCTAGACTGGTCTTGCCATCAAAGGAGACAGTCATGAATGACACCGCTGGCGGCCTGTGAGCCACACCGAACTACCCGCCCCTTGGCGGGTAGTTTGTTTTCAGGGACAAGAAATGCGAAGGAAAGCTTAGTGTTTCAGTGGATTTTCGATACCGTCGATTCTGGCCTCTTTAGGAATCTTCTGGTTGCCAGCGGCGTCGGTGTTGCCGTTGCGTCGGTTCTCACCGCGCGCAGCATCGCGCGGAAAAAGCAAAGCGCGGATCTTCTATTTGCGAGTCGGAACGATGTCATCCTCCAGAATGGCGCCAGGAAGCTGGAGTATTTCGTCGACGCGAACGACAGAAATGTGGCTTGCCTCGCCTCGCCGGAAAATATCGAGTCGGAAGAAGCTGTATGCATTCGGTACTTCCTCAATCATTTCGAGGCGGTGAGTATCGGCATTCAGGCCGGAATTTACGACGAAGAGATGCTGAAGAAGACTTGGTACTCGGCTGTTGTTACGTCCTGGGAGCGGGCTAAACCGCTCGTCAATAAACTCCGCGAGCGGTTTTCCCCGACGGTGCTGCAAGAGTACGAGTGGCTCCACGGACGCTGGAAGAAGTCGCCGTTGTCGGAACGGGGCTGACTTCGGCTTACGCCTACAGATCTACCGGGCTTTCTGACATGTTTCCTCTCCAACGGCGTTGCTAAAGTCGGCATCGGCCTTCGCAGTGAAGGCCGTTGAAAAACGCAAACACATGGAGAGTGCTTATGAATCGGAGAGTATCCGCTCGTTTGTCGCGTGCATCGCTCTTGCTCCTGTCGATGGGCTACGCCGTCGGTGCATTAGCAAGCGACGCAAACCTGCTTCCTTCGTCCAGCGAACCGCGCTTCCGCGCTGTCGGTCAGCTCGATCTGCTCGACGGAAGAACCTGTACCGGCTCGCTCGTCGCGGGGTCCGCCAGCCCGGACGGTCATCGACCCGCGCTGCTGCTGACGTCCGGGCACTGCGTGCTCGGCCCTGAACTCATTCCCAATCAGGTCATGATCGACGAGGTGGTGCCATCGGGTTACCGCTTTACGCCCGCTTATTTTCAGGATGCCCAGCCGGTCCATCGACCGATTGGAGTCGAGCGAATTCTTTACGCGACCACCAAGGGCATGGACATCGCCGTGCTCCGCCTGGACGTCTCATATGCCGATCTGTCGGCACTCGGTGTCGCTCCGTTGATCCCGACTGCGCCAGCGATTGTCGGGGCGCTCCCCGTGGACCTGGTTCAGGTACCTGTGACTGGCGTGCCGGAAGATGACCGCTTCCTTCGCCTCGCAACCTGTCAGGCCAGTGAGCCTGTCCGCCTCTTCGAGGGCGAACGCTTCTTCCTGCGTGAATCGGCGACCGATTGCGCCGGTGTATCGGGTGGTTCGTCGGGCTCCCCGGTGCTGCGCCACGGCACGTCGGATATTGTCGGCGTGCTCGGTACGAAGGTCGATCCGCGCTTTGACGGATGCGGTTTCGACCGCCCGTGCGAACTCACCGGGCGGCAGCCGGTGTCGCGCGTCGGCGCGAGCTACCAGAGCATTGCGGCGCCGCTGCTCTCGGCACTTCGTGCCGATGGCGGCTGGGACGCCAGTGCCCTCGACGCGGGTAACGGTGTGAAGCTCGATCGCACCGTCGGTGAGTACACGCGCAGCCAGATCGACGAAGAGGGGGATCTCGTACCCGCGCGGTGGGGCGTGCTGGTGAATGACGATACCCGTTGGGTCCGCTACAAGCACGGTGATGCCGCGACGGTCGATTGCGCCAGCCCCGAGGGTTACAGCGCTCCGATGTATGCCCGCGAGCAGCCGCTGGACCGTCTGCCGGTCGGACCGTCCGAAGGCGTGTACGCCATGTGCGTCATCGGACAGCTGGGCATCGATAACGACTGGCAGGCGCCGGAGCATGCGAGCGTCATGCTTCGGGTGATCGACGATACGGCGCCTACCGCGGTACCGGTACCCGCCGTTCGCGATGAAACGGATGCTGCATGGATTGTGGAGATCCGTAGCCCTTACGTCGCGCCGCCGATCGTGAAGGTGGGGCGCCTCGACTCCACCGAATGCGCTGACGATGCGAAGTACCGCACGCTGTCTTCGTCGTTCATCAGTCTGCCCAAGGCCAAAGGCCCGTTACGCGTGTGTGCGAAAGGCTCGGACGAAGCGGGGAACCTCTCGCCGATGGGATCGATCGACCTGGTCGTGTCAAAGGCTCATTGATCCGCACGTGCCGTTGTTTCACAGGAGCGCTCGCGCGCTCCTGCTTCCCTCGTTTATCTCAGAAACAGTCGGTAGGCGGGATTGCTGGTCTCTTCGCGATACGGATAGCCCAGCCGGTTGAGGAACCGCGTGAGCGCGTCCTCGTCCGTCGCTTCCGCCTGGATGCCGACCAGCGTCGAGCTGTAATCGGCACCCTGGTTGCGGTAATGGAACAGGCTGATATTCCAGCTCGGCGACATCGAACGGAGGAAGCGCATCAACGCGCCCGGTCGTTCGGGGAACTCGAAGCGAAACAATCGTTCGCCCTGTGCGGCTGTCGAGCGTCCGCCCACCATATGCCTGATGTGCTGCGTCGATAGCTCATCGTTGCCAAGATTGACGACGGCGAATCCCGCTGCCTCGAAGACGGTTGTAAGCGACGCTTCGTCTACCGGGTCGTCTACCTGGAGGCCGACGAAGATCCTTGCGTTTTCATCGGTGCCGAGACGGTAGTTGAATTCCGTCACGTTGCGCTCGCCTACGAGCTCGCAGAAGTGCAGGAAGCTGCCGCGCTCCTCGGGAATGCTCACCGCGAACAAGGCTTCGCGCGATTCGCCAACCGCGGCGCGCTCGGCGATGAAGCGAATGCGGTCGATATTGAGATTGGCGCCGGAGACGATGGCACAAAGGGTGAGCGGGTGGTCGACCGCTCCCGAGTTGGTGGCCTGGGTCGCGTAGCGACGCGCAGCCGCGACGGCGAGCGCTCCCGCCGGCTCAACGAAACGTCGCGTGTCCTGATAGATATCCTTGATCGCAAGGCATACCTCGTCGGTGTCGACCAGCATCACCTCGTCGAGGTACTGGCTGCACAGTCGGAACGTTTCCTGCCCCACCAGCTTCACCGCCGTGCCGTCGGAAAAAAGCCCGACCTCGGTGAGTTCGATCCGTCGCCCTGCCTGGATCGATTGCGCCATGGCGCACGAGTCACGCGTCTGCACGCCGATCACGCGGATATCCGGGCGGAGTGCTTTTACATAGGTCGCGACTCCTGCAGCGAGACTGCCCCCTCCGATGGGCACGAAGATGGCGTCGATATGCCCGTGGTGCTGGCTCAGTATCTCCATCGCTACGGTGCCTTGTCCTGCGATAACGTCGGGGTCGTCGAAGGCTGGGATGAACGTCATGCCGCGTTCTCGCTGCAGCGCCATCGCGTGGGCGAACGCATCGTTATACGAATCGCCCGCCTTGATGACTTCCACCGTGGGCCCACCGAATCGCCGTGTCGCATTGACCTTAACGAGGGGTGCGGTTTCAGGTACGACGATGACCGCCGGGATACCAAGTTTCGCGGCGGACCAGGCGACACCTTGCGCGTGGTTTCCCGCTGACGCCGTGATGATGCCGCGTGCCAGTACGTCGGCGGACAGGTTGCGGATCCGGTTGTAGGCGCCACGGAGCTTGAACGACGAGACGGGTTGAGTGTCTTCACGCTTCAGCAGGACGTGATGCCCCAGTTGCTCGGACAGCACCGTCGCATGCTGCAGTTCCGTCCGCTGGGCCACGTCGTACACGCGGGCGTTGAGGATGCGCCTCAGGTAGTCGGCGGCATCGCGTACGGGTTCGTCCCGAGTGGCGTGACGTGAAGCGGGGAGGGACATGGCGTGCGTCTCCGGTGCGTTCGTTTTCCCGGAGGCGGATACGAAAAACCCGCCTCGGAGGGCGGGTTGTCGGTCACCTGTCGCGCGTGATTCAACCCACCATCGATGAGACGGCGATGCTAATCAGCGTAATGAGGGCGGCGAGGCGGTTCATGGTCCGATCCTCTTACTGAACGAGCGGGGTGTCAACCAGCGCATGCCAGCCGGAGACGGCACGTCGGGCGGCACTGGCTCTCCGCATCGTTTGGGCGAGGGCCACTGAACATGGTTTGTGCATCACGCGACCCTCTCAGATGCGGCGAATCCACCGCGTCAGGGAGGTGTTCTGATGAGAAAGCAAATATCGAGGGGTGCGCCATTGACGTATGTGAGTCAATGGCGCACTATCACGAAGTGATCTTCGTGGAGACGCGGGCCTTCACGAGGCGTGTTACGGAATTGCTCGACGACGCGAACTACGGACGTCTACAGGTGTATCTCGCGGCTTACCCGGAAGCGGGCGATGTGATGGAAGGCACGGGTGGTCTCAGAAAGATACGTGTCGCCATGGGCTGCCGGGGAAAGAGTGCCGGAGCCCGAGTTATTTATTATTACTTCGTAGCGCAATCACAGATCGCGATGTTGTTGATATTTTCGAAGAACGAGCAGCAAAACCTGACGTCCGATCAGCGAAAGGTTCTTGCCACCATCATGGATAACTGGAAGCGGAGTTATGACCAAGTTCTTTGAAGACCTCCTGGAAAGCGTCCAGGAAATGGATGGCATTGTTCGTGGCGAGAAGCAGGCTTCACGCGTGTTTGAAGTCGATCCCGGCGCGATTAAAGCGCTACGTGAAACGACGGGCTTATCGCAGTCAAAGTTCGCGCTGCTTCTCGATGTCGACGTGGGTACGCTGCGTAATTGGGAGCAGGGAAGACGTGCCCCTACCGGCCCCGCCCGGGCCCTCCTTCGGGCCATTCGCAAGGATCCCCGCCATGTCCTCGCCGCGTTGGCCTGAGGTGGCTCTGGTCAGCGCTTTACGACTCGCGCCAGTTGAAGCGCACCCACGGCGATAAGCGCCAGGGCTCCACAGGCGACCCAGAAGCCCAGTGGCCGCGCCTGGTAGATCATCGGCGCAAGGATCGCGTATGCCGCGAGAAACAGTGCCGCAAGAGCGGCGCACATACGGGGATGTCGTCCGCGTGCCCAGAGGGCGCCGGTTGCCAGAATGAGAGTGGAAGCCCAGATCGCGATGAGCGCTGGAGGTGCCTGGGCAAGAAGGGCGCGCAAGGCCGCAGCCTGGGGCGGCGCCCCGACCAGTGCTATCAACGACGTGCCGAGTACGGTGACCGCCAGCCAGATGACGGCGATCAGCGCCAGATAGAGCCCCGCCGGTAACGGCGTCCGATTCTCTTGTTCCACGTCCTTTCCGCCCCAGTCAGTCCTTCACGGCACCGATTGCCGCACCGCGCCTTGGCCCCCCGGCCCCAAGCGTTAGAATTGACCGACCCCGTGGGGGTGCAGCCAGCCCATGAAGATGCCCAGCGCCACCATGGCGATGAGCAGCAGTGAGAGTCCGATACGGCGGGTGAGTGCCCAGACGGTGCGCTTGCTCTGGCCCTTGTCGGTCATCATGAAGAACAGCGCCTGCCCGAGGTTGAACAACACCACGAGCAGCAAAATCACCAGCGCATATTTGTAGATGGTTTCCACGTGACGGCTCCGCGCCATATCGACAATCCGAGTATAGCGTTGGGCACGGGGCGTCTTGCATGACTTTCCTGCGCCGTCCGACGTGGTTCGCTGTCGCACTCACGCTGGTGGGCGTGCTGGCTTTCGTACGCCTGGGCATATGGCAGCTGGATCGCGCGGACGAGAAGGATGAATTGCTGCGGCGGTACGCCGCATCGGCCGCAGCAAGCGTCGAGGAGTTCGGTTCCATCGCCGATAATCCTCCCCTCGATCGATACCCGAGGCTTTCGGTACGTGGCGTTTACCTGCCCGACCACTACTACCTGCTCGACGACCAGACCCACTCCGGTCAGGTCGGCGTGCACGTCTATGCGCCGTTTTCGCCGCATGGGCGCGATCCGTACCTCCTCGTCGACCTCGGTTTCCTGCCGAAGGAAGCGGGCGCCAACCCCCGGCTGCCGCCGCTTCCGGTGGGCGTCACCACCGTGCGGGGGCTCTACGTACCGGCGCCGGGTGTCGGTGTGCGCCTGGGTGGCGACCGTCTCCCGGAGCAGCACGGCGCGGAGAAGACCATGGTCTACGTCGATCTCAGGGAGATCGGTAACGACATCGGGCGCTCCCTGTATCCTCGCGTACTCCTTCTGGATCCCGACCCGGCCAGCATCTACATCCGTGAATGGACGCCCGGCTTCATGCCGCCGGCGCGCCATCGCGCCTACGCCTTCCAATGGTTCACCTTCGCCCTGGCGGCTGTGGTGATCTTCGTCCTCCTGCATCGCAAGCGACGCCCGAAACGGCCCGAGCATTCATGACCGATCCGAACGTCCCCCCACGTAAACCCGGCAGTGGCCGGTTCAAGCTCGTCTTGATCATGCTGGTCTTCCTCGCGCCCATTATCGCGGCGGGCCTGCTGACGCTGAGTGGCTGGCAGCCGGAAGGCAAAGGCAACGGTCGTCCCATCGTGCCGCAGCGCAGCATGGCCGATGTCCGCGTGGACGTCGCCGGCACGGCCTGGGCATGGCGTGACAGCGAGCCGCGTCTGACCCTGGTCGCGTTGCCGGGGCCGGATTGCGCCGCACACTGCCTCGAGACGCTGGCGCTCATGCGTAACGCGCGCATCGTGCTCAACCGCAACGCCGATCGCCTGCGCCTTCTTTATATCGGCACGCCGCCGACCGCGCAGGGCGCGGACGCCGTCATGCCCGACTGGAAGGTCGGTACCGACGCGGCGAAGGCCTTCGAAGAATTCCGTCCCACCCAGCCCGACACGGTCGCCGCCGTGCTGGTTGAATCCAATGCCACCGCGTTGTCCTGGTATCCCGCCGGTTTCGACCCGAGCGGCCTGCGCAAGGATCTGCAGAAGGTGATCCGCTGATGTCGCCCCGAGCTCTCAAAACCCTGCGCACGCTGGCCTTGCTGGCTGCGCTGTTCGCTTTCTGCATCGTGATGTTCGGTGCCTTCGTGCGTCTGTCCAACGCGGGGCTGTCGTGTCCCGACTGGCCGACCTGCTATGGCAAGGCCACGTGGCCGGGCCACGCTCAGGACATCGCCCGCGCGAACGAAGCCTTCCCCGATCGTCCGTACGAAACGCACAAGGCGTGGCGTGAGCAGGTACACCGCTTCCTCGCCGGCAGCCTCGGTGTGATGGTCCTCGCCATCGCCCTGATGTCGGCCTGGCGCCGACGCATGGCGGTGGCCGCGGTGCTCGTGGCGGCGGTGTTCGCGACGGTGGGTGTCGTGATGTACATGCGCGGCGAATACGTGGTGTCGTCGTTCCTGTCCGCGCTGGCCATCGCGCTGCCGCTGATCGCCGCGGCGATGCTCGACCGAGCCGGTGCCTGGCGCGTCGGCGTGGCCGCGCTTGCCGTGATCATCTTCCAGGCCATGCTCGGCATGTGGACGGTGACCTTGCTGCTCAAGCCCATCGTCGTGATGGGGCATCTGCTCGGCGGACTGGCGACATTCGCCCTTCTCGCATGGGCAGCCCTGCGCTGGTGGCGTGTCGGCACACCGGACGACCGGTTCGCGGCACTTCGCGCGCCGGTCGCCATCGGCATCGTCGTGCTCGTCTGCCAGATCGCGCTCGGCGGCTGGACCAGTTCCAATTACGCGGCGCTCGCTTGTGGCACGGATTTTCCGCAGTGCCTCGGGCAGTGGTGGCCGCAGACGGACTTCCCGCAGGCTTTCGTGCTCTGGCGCGGCATCGGCGTCAACTACGAGGGCGGCGTGCTGGACATGGCCGCACGTAGCGCGATCCAGATCGCCCACCGCATCGGTGCGCTGGTGACCTTCGTCTACCTGGGCTGGTTGTCGCACAAGCTGGCGCGCGCCGGCCTGCGCAGGATCGGTATCGCCGTGGCGGTGGTGCTGATCGCGCAGGTGCTGCTCGGCATCGGCAATGTGC
Source organism: Luteibacter sp. 22Crub2.1 (assembly GCF_900167995.1). Taxonomy (NCBI): domain Bacteria; kingdom Pseudomonadati; phylum Pseudomonadota; class Gammaproteobacteria; order Lysobacterales; family Rhodanobacteraceae; genus Luteibacter; species Luteibacter sp. 22Crub2.1. Next base: position 135,808 of record NZ_FUYT01000003.1, on the reverse strand, counting down.
ACCTCGGCCTGCCGTTGCCCGTCGCCACGGCGCACAATGGTGTCGCCGCGCTGCTCCTGTTCACGCTGCTTGCCGCCCTGGCGGGCACGCAGCGGCTGCCCGCCACGACGGAGTCCCCGTGAGCATCATCGGTCAATATTTCGAGCTGACCAAGCCACGCGTCGTCGCGATGCTGGTGTTCTGCGCGGTCATCGGCATGTTCCTCGCCGTCGACGCCGACGGTCAGCGTGTACTGCCGACGTGGCATGCGGCGATCTTCGGCACGCTCGGCATCTGGCTGGCCTCGGCTTCCGCCGCGGCGTTCAATCACCTGATCGACCAGCGCATCGACAAGATCATGGCGCGTACCTCGCATCGTCCGCTGGCGACCGGCCAGCTGACGCCGATGCAGGTGTTCGTCTTCGCGATGACGCTGGGCATCGTCTCGATGCTGGTGCTGGTCTTCCTGGTCAACAGGCTGACCGCGGTGCTGACGTTCTTCTCGCTGATCGGTTATGCGGTGATCTATACCGCCTACCTGAAGCGTGCGACGCCGCAGAATATCGTCATCGGCGGCCTTGCCGGCGCCGCGCCGCCGATGCTCGGCTGGACCGCGGTGACCGGCGAGCTGCATCCGTTCGCGCTGCAGCTTTTGCTGATCATCTTCGTGTGGACGCCGCCGCATTTCTGGGCGCTGGCGATCTTCCGCGTCGACGATTACTCGCGGGCCCAGGTGCCCATGTTGCCGGTGACGCACGGCGTGGTGTTCACGCGCTGGCACATCCTGTTCTACACGATCCTGCTGTTCGTCGTGACCATGCTGCCGTTCTTCACGGGGATGAGCGGACTGATCTACCTGTTCGGCGCGGTGGTCCTCGGGCTCGGTTTCCTCTGGTACGCCGCACGCATGTTCAATCCGCCGGACGAGATGTTCGCGATGAAGATGTTCAACTACTCCATCGTGTACCTGATGGTGTTGTTCGCCTTCTTGCTCGCGGATCACTGGCTGGTCGACCCGGTCGTGCAGCCGGGCTTCCGGATGGAACCGGTGGTTTAAACCGGGTCGCGTGGCGCCGTCGGGCCGTCACACGTTGGCGGGTATGTGACTTTCCCTGCCTGCTTACAGCGCGCCATGCACCCAGTCAGCCACGGCCTTCGGGTGTTCGAGGTGCAGATGATGCCCTCCATCCATGTGCTTCACCCGGATATCGTCGACGCAATCGATCCGTACCTGCAATGCCTCGGGCTCGAGATAAGGCGGCGACGGCCTGGCGAGCAACAACGACGTCGGTGCAGCGAGCCCCAGCAGCAACGACATGATCTGCGTCTCCGCGAGGCGGAGGGCCGTGGGCCGCGACAGGCGCGCATCGCTGCGCCAGCTGTATCCACCGTCGACTTCGCGCAGGCCGCGTTCCACGATGTGTCGTGCCAGCGTCGCATCGAGGCCGCTGGCCAGTGCGCGGGCACGAGCCGCATCGTCGATCGACGGAAAGACGCGCAAGGGCCGGGCGCCGCCAGCCGTCGACACCATCGCTTCGCGAAACCGGTCCAGCGTGCGCGATCCGTCGTCTCCGAGCGGCCCCAGGCCTTCGATCAGAGACAGTGCGCGAATGCGCTCCGGCGCCGCGATGGCCACCATCGTCGCCACACCGGCACCCAGAGAATGACCCAGCAGATGAAAGCGCGGCAGCGCGAGCGAGTCGACGGCGGCGAGCACGGCCCGCGTGTAATCCTGATGCGTGTAGATCGTGCTCTCGGGCAGATGGTCCGAGTGACCGTGGCCAGGAAGGTCCAGCGCGATCACGTGGAACCGGTCGGCAAGCCGGGGTGCGAGCAGAGCGAAGCTCGCGGCGTTGTCGAGCCAGCCATGGATCAGCACCAGCGGCGCGGCGTCGGGTTCGCCCCAGCTCAGTCCGGCGAGCTCCATGCCTGGTATGGCGATGCGCAACTCACGCATCGGCGCGTGCCTTACGCGCACGTTCGCGCGCGGCGGCGAGGCGCATGGCCGCCGCGGCCGGGTCGTAATCTGCCGCGAACTCGGGCCATCCCTGAGTGTGGCGCAGCACCAGGTCCGCGATGGCGCCCACGTGGTCCGGACGGGCGTTGAGACAGGGGATGTAGCTGAGCGTCTCGCCGCCGGCCTCGCGGAAGAATTCCGCGTTCTGCATGGCGATCTCTTCGAGGGTTTCGAGGCAATCGACGGCAAAGCCCGGACTGATCGTGTCGATGCGCTTGACGCCCTGTGCGCCGAACTGCCTGACCATCTCGTCGGTGTACGGGTGCAACCAGCGTTCACGGCCCACGCGTGACTGAAAGCTCATCGGCGCCTCGTCCGCGGTGACGCCCAGCGCTTCGCGGAGCAGGCGAGCGGTGGCGTGGCACTGGCAGAAGTACGGATCGCCGTTGCGCACGTAGCGCTCGGGAATGCCGTGAAAACTCATCAGCAGCTTTTCGCCCCGGCCGTTGCGCCCCCAGTGGTCGCGCACGCTGGCGGCGAGCGCGGCGATATAGGCGGGATCGTCGTGGTAGTCGTTGATCTGGCGCAGTTCCGGTGGCCAGCGCAGACCCTTCACCGTGTCGGCCACCGCGTCGAACACGCTGCCGGTCGAGGTGGCCGAGTACTGGGGGTAGAGCGGCAGAACGAGCAACCGCCGCACCCCTTCACGCTGCAACTGGGCAACCGTCGCCGCCACGCTGGGCCGCCCGTAGCGCATGGCCAAGGCGACGCGGATCGGTCCGTTGCGACGGCGCCCGAGTTCGGCCTGCAGGGACGCGGCCAGCGCCTCGCTGCCTGTTCGCAGGGGCGAGCCTTCCGCGGTCCAGATACGGGCATACGCGTGGGCGGAGCGCTTGGGACGGACGCGGAGAATGACGCCGTGGAGAATGGCTTTCCACAGCAGGCGCGGGTACTCGATGACGCGCGGGTCACCCAGGAACTCGGCGAGGTACGGCCGTACGGCGGCCGCGGTGGGCGCCTCAGGTGTACCGAGATTAACCAGCAGCACACCCGCCTGGGGCAGGGTGTCGTGGGAATGACCGGCAAGGCCGGTATAGTTTGGCGTACCTGGCATCGGAGTCCGGCGCTCGCGGGAATCGTTGCAGTCTGCCATAGGGCGGCGCGACGAGGCTCGCTCTCAATGCCGCAGCCGCTGCCACCCCGCGTATCGATAGGAGCCACCCGATGTCCCCACGCCCGCTTCGCCTGCTCGCCCTCGGCCTTCTCGCCCTGCTGCCCTCGCTGGCCGTCCAGGCCGCCGACCCGCCGAGAGAACAGGCCCGGAACGCGGTCCGTGTGTTGTCCGAGATGATCGACGACGCGCCCGACAAATCGCTGCCGGCCGACCTGCTCAAGAACGCCAAGGCCATCGCGGTGCTGCCGGCCATGGTCAAGGGTGGCTTCGTCTTCTCCGGCTCCAAGGGCGAAGGCCTGATCTCGATCAAGACGCGTGACGGCACCTGGTCGAACCCCAACTTCATCTCGATGGCCGGTGCGGGCGTCGGCTTCCAGGTCGGCATCCAGTCCGCCGACGTGATCCTCGTGTTCCGCACCGATCGTGGCGTACAGAGCATCATCGACGGCAAGTTCACCATGGGCGCCAACGCCTCCGCGGCGGCCGGCCCGGTCGGCCGCTCCGCCACGGCCGCCACCGATGGCCAGATGAAAGCCGAGATCTACACCTACTCGCGCGCCAAGGGCCTGTTTGCCGGCATCGCGCTCGATGGCACCCATTTCAGCATCGACGACGACTCCAACGAGCAGATTTACGGCCCCGGAATCACGGCCCGTCGCATTTTTGAAGGCGGTGTGACGAATGTTCCAAGCGAGGTAGTGGAATTCAGGGATAAACTTGAGGAGTACACTAACCGCTGAGTGTCGTCCCACCCGGTGCCCCAAGGGGCGCCGGACCGTCCCACGGCCCGGACCGAACGGGCCCGCGAGGTTTTTCATGAGCATTACCCATATCGTCCTCCTGCTGCTCGTCGTCGTGCTGATCTTCGGTACGAAGAAGCTGCGCAACATCGGCTCGGACCTGGGCGGCGCCATGCGCGACTTCAAGAAGGGTCTGGACGGCGACGAAGAGGCCCGCGCGGCGCGCGAGCGTGAAGAGAAACTGCGTGCCGATCCGCCCGTGAGCACGCAGGTCCCGCCGGTTCACAGCGAAACCACCGAGCCGCGCGACCGCGCTCCGTGATCCCGGCGGCGCCATGATCGAGATCAGCTTCGGTAAATTGCTGCTGCTCGCGGTGGTGGCGCTCATCGTGCTCGGCCCCGAGCGCCTTCCGCACGCCGCGCGCACGGCAGGCGCCCTGTTGCGGCGCATGCGCAACGGCTGGGACAGCGTCAAGTCCGAGGTGGAGCGCGAGATTCAGGCCGAAGAGATCAAGCGCACGCTGCGCGAGACCGCCGAAAACGCGCGTGCCACGCATGACAGCGTGCGTGACGACATCCGCGCCGCTGGCAGCAGCGTCCGTGAAGACTTCCGTGCCGCCGCGGACGATGCCCGCCAGACCGGCGACCGTGTGCGCGACACCTTTTCCGATACCCCGGTAGCTCGTGTCGAGGGTCGTGAGCCCGACCCGGCGCGCGACATGCTGCCGCTGGCCCACGGCGACACCCCGCCGCCCAGGAACGAACCGCATGAGCGCAGCTGACTCCGATCCGTCCGGCGACGACGTGGTCGAAGAGGGTCTGTTTTCCCACCTGATCGAACTCCGTTCCCGCCTGCTCCGCGCCATCGTGGTGTTGCTCGTGGTGTTGCTGGCGCTGATGCCCGTCGCCAACCACCTGTATGCGGAACTGGCCAAACCGCTGGTCGAGCGCATGCCGCAGGGCGCGCATCTGATCGCCACGGAAGTCGCCAGCCCGTTCGTCACTCCGTTGAAGCTGGCCTTCTTCTGCGCGCTGTTCATCAGCATGCCGATGATCCTGTACCAGCTCTGGGCCTTCGTCAGCCCGGGCCTCTACAAGCACGAGAAGCGCCTGGCGCGCCCGTTGCTGGTGGCATCGCTGGTGCTGTTCTATTCGGGCTGCGCCTTCGCCTATTTCATCGTGCTGCCGGCGGCGTTCAAGTTTCTCAATGCCGTGACGCCCGACGGCGTGGCGATGATGACGGACATCACGCATTACCTCGACTTCGTCATGCTGATGTTCTTCGCCTTCGGCCTGTGCTTCGAAGTGCCGGTCGCGGTCGTGATCCTTGCCGCCGTCGGCATCGTCGACGCCGAAAAGCTCAGCAAGGGGCGCGGTTACGCCGTCGTGGGCGCGTTCGCCATCGCCGCCTTCATCACGCCGCCGGATCTGCTCTCGATGGTGATGCTGGCCGTGCCGATGTGCATCCTGTACGAGCTCGGTTTGCTGGCCGTGAAGTTTCTTCTGAAACCACCGCCCGAGCAGGCGTGAGCCGATGGGCGTTTCGGTCGGTTGGCTGGCGGTCAAAGGCAAGGATGGCGATGCCGTCCTCGCCGCTCTCGACCTGGTCCGCAATGAGCAGACCACGACCGAGCCGCGTCGAGGCTACGCCATCGAACTGCCGTCCGGCTGGTTTGTCGTCGTCACGCGGTTCGCCTCGCCCCTGATCGCGGAGGAATCGCTGCGCCCGCTTTCGCGTGGCTGCACGGTGATCACCTGCGAACAGGAGGAGCACGTGATGGTCAGCGCCGCCACGTGCTACGTCGATGGCCTGCGCACATGGCATGTCGAGCACGACGGGGAGGGCGACGACGTCCGTCACATCGTCTCGCATGGCGAACCACCGCCGGCGTTCGATGCCATCCACGCCCGTATCGAAGCATTGCAGGATGCCTCCGATGCCGAAGGCGACGATGTCGACCATTTTTATTCGCTGCCGCCCGAGCTGGCGCAGAGCGTGACCACCTTCGACGTGGACCTTCCCGCCAGCGCTTACGGCAAGCTGGTGTTCACCGGCTGGACGGCGAAAGAAACCCTGGCGCCGGGCGCCACTCCGCAGCTCCCACGGAAGCTGCGGCGTGAGATGGTCAAGGCCCGCGCCGCGCGTCCGTGGTGGAAGTTCTGGTAAGCGTCGGGGCGCTTACTTCGATACGTTACGGCCCAGCGATAAACCCTTCAGCACGTTGAGCGCCTGCGACAGCGGATAGTCTTCGATCGCGAGCTTGCCGTCGTCGTCGTTGGCGTTCTTGTCGTCCGACGACGCTTTCTCGTTCACCAGATGATTGGGCAGGTCGGCTTCCGAGCCGATAAGCGCGGGCGGCGTGTCGCTCTTGTTCACGGAGAGGTCGGCCAGCGCGATGTCCGGCTTGATGCCTTCGGCCTGGATCGAGGTGCCGTTGGGGGTGTAGTAGCGTGCGGTGGTGATCTTCACCGCGTGGTCCTGATCCAGCGGCAACACGGTCTGCACCACGCCCTTGCCGAAGGTGCGACGACCCATGATGAGTGCGCGGTGGTTGTCCTTCAGTGCACCGGACACGATCTCGGCGGCGGAAGCCGTGCCGTTGTCCGTGAGGATGACCATCGGTGCGCCCTTGAGCAGATCGCCCGGGTGGGCATCGAAGTGCAGGTTGGCGTCCGGCAACCGGCCCTTGGTCGTGACGATGGTGCCCGAGTCCAGGAAGGTGTCGGCGACGCCGACGGCCGTGGTCAGCAGACCGCCCGGATTGGAGCGCAGGTCGAGCACGGCGCCCCGGGGCGCGCCGTTCTTCGTGATCCAGTCCGAGAGCTTCTTGTCGAGGTCGGTCGACGTGTCTTCCTGGAACTGGCTGAGACGGATGTAGACGTAGCCGGGGTCGAGCTGACGCAGCTTGACGCTGGTGACTGCGATGCGCTCGCGCACCAGCGGCATGTCGATCGGCTTGTCGGATTTCTCGTGCAGGATGGTGAGCGTGACCTTGCTGCCGGGATCGCCTCGCAGTTTCTTGAACGCGTCGTCGATGTTCTGGCTGTCGACGACCATGCCGTCGACCTTGAGGATGGTGTCGCCCGGCTTGATGCCAGCACGCGACGCGGGGGTGTCGTCGATGGGCGACACGATCTTCAGTGCGCCTTCGACCTGCAGGACTTCGATGCCCAGACCGCCGTACTGGCCCGTGGTGTCCTCATCGAGTTCGTCGAGGCCTTCCTTGTCGAGGTATTCGCTGTGCGGATCGAGGTTCTGGAGCATGCCGCTGATGGCGGCTTTCATGATCGTCTTGTTGTCGAGCTTCTCGACGTAGGCCTGCCGAACGATCTGGTACACCCGCGTGAAATTGCGAATGTCGTCCAGATCGACGGCGTCGTCGGCCTGAGTGGCGACCTTCGCCGCCGTGGTCGACGATGCGGCGGGGGCGTCGGGCTGCTTCAGCGCGGGCTTCGCCTGTTGCGCCTGGACGGTGGGAACCGCGATCGCACCGGCGAGAGCCAGTGCGAGGGCGAGGCGAAGGGGGTGCTGACGCATGCCTGTCTCCGGGGTCAATGCTTCTTGCTCAACCAGCCACGCGCGTCGATGGGTTTGCCACCCTGGCGCAGCTCGAAGTACGCGCCGTTGTCGCCGGCGGGTGCGGCGGCGGTGCCGACCGCCTGGCCGGCCTCCACCGTGTCGCCCACGCCGTGCAGCAGCGTCTCATTATTGCCGTACATGCTCATGAATCCGTTGCCGTGGTTCACGATGATCATCATGCCGTAGCCACGCAGGAAGTTGGCGAAGACCACGCGGCCGCGCGCGACCGCTTTCACCTCGCTGCCGCGCGGCGCGACGATGATGACGCCGCTGCCGAACGCGTGCACCGGACCGTTGGCCGGCCAGGGCAGGTTGCCGCGCATGTTGCCCACCGGTGCCGCTGCGGGCGTGCCCTTGGGCGCAGGCGCCGCCTCGACGGCCGCCCGGGCCGCCTCGGCCTTCGCCGCGTCGTCGATCACCTTCTGCAGGCGGCCGACCAGTGAGTTCATGTCCTGCTCGTTCTGTTTCAGCGCGGCCATACGCTGGGCCTGGTCCTTGTATTTCGAGTCCGCCTCGGCCACCAGTTTCGCCTGGCTGGCGCGCTGCTTTTCCAGTTCCGCGGCGCGCGACTCGCGCTCCGCCCGCGTCGCCTCGAGCTTCTGCTGTTCAGCGGTGATGGCGGCTTCGACCTCCTGCAGGCGGGAAAGATCCGCAAGCAGGCCGCGGATCTTCTCGACCCGGTTGTCCTGAAAATATTTCGAGTAGGCCAGGGCGCGCGAGATCCGGTTGACGTCTTCGTCGCCGAGCAGGAGCTGCAGATCCGAGCCGCGTCCGAGCGTATAAGTCGCGCGGAGCAGGTCGCCGAGGGCGTCCTTCTGCTTCGAGAGGCCCGCTTCCATCTGTGCCCGCTGCGCGTTCAGCTGCTCCAGGTCGTGCTGGCGCTGCTGGAGGTCGCCATCCGTCTCGCGCACCGCCCTAGCGGCGGCGGATACCTGCTCGGCCTGTTTCGCCAGCGCGGCGTTGGCGCTGTCACGGGCGTTGGCGGTCTCGCGCTGCTCTTTCGTCAGGTTGTCGATGTCCTTGCGGACACCTTCGAGCTTTTGCCGTGCCTCGTCCTGCTGGGACCGCGTCTTGCCATCCTGCGCCGCGTGGGCGGGCAGGAGGGGCGTAAGCGTGGCGATGGCGAGGGTCAGGGCGAGTGGCAGACGGAAAGTTGGGCGCATAGGGTCGATTATTACCTATCCGGGCCCGGTAGGAGTCAGCCCTGCCGGCGATTCGGGGTCGCCTCGCCGTACGGCCTGGTATGCCCCGCAACCCGCCCCATGCCTCATTTTCCCCGACTGGTCTTTCGTTCCCTTCCGTAAGATTTCCGTTGGCTTTCCGTTTGGACGTCCGAACGCTTTGACGCGCCGCGACAAATGTGACTAAAGTGGGCCGCTAGTTTCCTGCGTATACGTGAAGAGTCGGCCGTTCCAGGTCGCGGGGCCACGTCTGCGTCACCCCAGCAAAACCAATGGCCACCAGGAGGCGGATGGTGAAGCAAGGCATTCCGCGCCTCTATGACGAGGCGTTCGAACACGACAGCTGCGGCTTCGGTATCGTCGCGCAGATCGACGGTCACGCCAGCGCGAAGCTGGTCGACACCGCATTCGACGCGCTCGCGAAACTTTCCCACCGTGGTGGCGTCAACGCCGACGGTATAAGCGGCGACGGCTGCGGTGTGCTCATTCGCCGTCCTGTCGAATGGCTGCGCGCGCTCGCCGGCGAAGCGGGCGTAACGCTCGCCACCCACTTTGCCGCAGGCGTGGTCTTCCTCGACCCGAACGGCGACGACACCGGCGCTCGTGTGCTCGAGGCCGAGCTGGCCGCCGTGAATCTTTCCGTCGCCGGCTGGCGCGACGTCGCTGTCGACACGGATGCCTGCGGTCCGCTGGCGTCGTCTTCGATGCCACGCGTGCGACAGATCTTCGTCGACGCGCCGGGCGACCTTTCGCCGGCGAAATTCGAAGCCGCACTGTTCCGTGCGCGTCGCCGCACCGAGCTGCAGCTGGTCGACGACAAGCAGTTCTATGTGGTCTCGCTCTCGGGCGAGGTCGTGGGCTACAAGGCGATGGCGGCCCCCGGTCGTCTTCGTCAGGTCTATCCGGACCTCGCGCACCCGGCGCTGGTCGCCGACGCGGTGGTCTTCCACCAGCGTTTCTCGACCAACACGTCGCCGCAGTGGCGCCTCGCCCAGCCGTTCCGCCTGCTCGCGCACAACGGCGAGATCAACACCATTCGTGCCAACCGTCGCTGGATGCAGGCCCGCACGGCCGTCATGCGTTCCGAGCTCGTCGATCTCTCCGACATCGGTCCGCTGGTGCGCCAGAGCGGCTCGGATTCGGAAAGTCTCGACAACGCGCTCGAAGTGCTGCTCATGGGCGGCATGGATCTGCTCACCGCCATGCGCGTGCTCGTGCCGCCGGCTTACGCCGCGCGCGAAGACATCGACGAAGATCTCGCCGCGTTCTACGAGTATTACGCGCTGCATAGCGAGCCGTGGGATGGCCCCGCCGGTTTGGTGATGTGCGACGGCCGTTACGCCGCCTGCACCCTGGACCGTAACGGCCTGCGTCCCGCGCGCTGGGCGTTGTCCGACGACAATCATCTGATCGTGGCGTCCGAGGCCGGTCTGTGGGACGTCCCGTCGTCGCGTATAGTCGCCAAGGGTCGTCTTGCGCCCGGCGAGATGATCGCCGTGGACTTTCGCGAGCACCGTCTGCTGCGTGACGCCGACATCGACGCGATCAACCGCCAGCGGGCACCGTTCCGTGACTGGCTGCGCGACGGCGTGACCTATCTCGAGTCCGACCTGATCGATCCGAGCCTGGCGGCGGAACCGCTGCCCGCCGACGAACTGCGCCGCTACCAGAAGCTCTACGGCCTGTCGCGCGAAGAGTGCGAGTCGGTGCTGAAGGTGCTGGCCGAAACCGAGGCGGAAGCCACGGGCTCGATGGGTGACGACACGCCGATGGCCGTGCTGTCGCGACAGATCCGTCCGCTGTTCGATCGCTTCCGCCAGGGCTTCGCCCAGGTGACGAATCCGCCGATCGATCCGCTGCGCGAGCGCCTGGTGATGTCGCTGGTTACCCAGATAGGCCAGGAACGCAACATCTTCGATCTCGGCCCGGAGAACGCGAAGCAGATCCTGCTCAACTCGCCGATCCTTTCGCAGCGCAAGCTGCGTCAGATCCTGGCGAATGAGGACTATGCGGACACGCCACGTTTCGACCTCATGTACGGCGCGGACGAAACGCTCGAGCAGGCGCTCCTGCGTATCTGCGACGACGTCGAGAAAGCCGTGCGCGCGGGCGTGCGTATCGTGTTCCTCAGCGACCGCTATCCGCGCCGCGATCTGTTGCCGATTCATTCGCTGCTGGCCACCGGTGCCGTGCATGCGCGTCTGGTCGACAAGGGCCTGCGCTGTCAGTGCAACATCATGGTCGAGACGGCGACGCCGCGCGATCCGCATCACTTCGCGTGTCTGCTCGGTTTCGGCGCCACCGCGATCTACCCGTGGCTGGCCTACCAGAGTCTGTTCGACATGGGCCGCAGCGGGCACATCCGCAACGGCGAAGGCGCTCCGCGCGAGATCGGCCGCAACTACCGTCGCGGCATCCGCAAGGGCCTGCTGAAGATCCTGTCGAAGATGGGTATCTCCACGGTGGCGGGTTATCGCGGTGCGCAGCTGTTCGAGATCGTCGGTCTGGCGCCGGAAGTCGTCGCCGCCTGTTTCCCGGGCACGCCGTCGCGTATCGGCGGGTCCACCTTCGCCGACCTCGAGCAGGAGCAGCGTCTGCTCGCTGCCGAAGCCTGGGACGAAGCGCACGCGCTGCGTGCCGGTGGCCTGTTCAAGTACGTGCACGGTGGCGAGTTCCACATGTACAACCCGGACGTCATCGCCAGCCTCCAGGTGGCGGTACGTACGGGCGACTACGCCGACTACGCCAAATACGCGCGTTACGTCGACACGCGTCCGCCGTCCGCACTGCGCGATCTGCTCGTGCCACGCGCGACCACGCCCATTCCGCTGGACGACGTCGAACCGGTCGAGGACATCCTCAAGCGTTTCGACTCCGCCGGCATGTCGCTCGGTGCGCTGTCGCCCGAAGCGCACGAGGCGCTCGCTATCGCGATGAACCGACTCGGCGCCCGCAGCAACTCGGGTGAGGGCGGTGAAGATCCCGCGCGCTACGGCACCGACCGTGCGTCCAAGATCAAGCAGGTGGCCTCGGGTCGTTTCGGCGTCACACCGACGTATCTGGTCAACGCCGAAGTGCTGCAGATCAAGATCGCCCAAGGCGCCAAGCCGGGTGAGGGCGGTCAGCTGCCGGGTCACAAGGTCGACGCGACCATCGCTCGTCTTCGTTACGCGAAGCCGGGTATCGGTCTGATCTCGCCGCCGCCCCATCACGACATCTATTCCATCGAAGACCTCGCCCAGCTGATCCACGACCTCAAGGAAGTGAATCCGCAGGCGCTGATCTCGGTGAAGCTCGTCTCGCACGCGGGCGTCGGCACTGTGGCCGCCGGTGTGGTCAAGGCGGGCGCGGATCTGATCACGGTTTCCGGCCACGACGGCGGTACCGGTGCCAGTCCGCTCACCTCGATCAAGTACGCGGGTACCCCGTGGGAGCTGGGTCTGGCGGAGACGCAGCAGACGCTTCGCCTCAACGACCTGCGCGGTCGCGTGCGCCTGCAGACCGACGGTGGTCTGAAGACCGGTCTCGATGTCATCAAGGCGGCGATGCTTGGCGCCGAAAGCTTCGGCTTCGGCACCGGTCCGATGGTCGCGCTCGGCTGCAAGTACCTGCGTATCTGCCATCTGAACAATTGCGCGACGGGCGTCGCCACGCAGCACCCGATCCTGCGGCAGAAGCACTTCCTCGGGCTGCCCGACATGGTGATGAACTACTTCCGCTTCATCGCGGAGGACGTGCGCCAGCATCTCGCGCAACTGGGTGTCCGCTCCATCGCCGAACTCATCGGCCAGAGCGGTCGCCTCGAGCAGCGTGACGGCGTGACGCCGGTGCAGGAACGCCTCGATCTGTCGCCGCTCATCAGCGAAGACGGCATGGGTGAGAAGGTCGACTTCGCCTGCACCTTCGCGCGTAACCCGATGCGCGACCCCGCGGCGCTCGCCAGTCGCATCGCGGCGGAAACGCGAGAAGCGGTGAAGGATGGCCTGGGCGGCACGTTTACCTACCCGATCGCCAACACGGATCGCGCCATCGGTGCGCGGCTGTCCGGTGACGTCGCCCGTCGCTGGGGCGATATGGGCATGGCCGGCAAACCGGTGAACCTGCATCTGCTCGGCGCGGCAGGGCAGAGTCTCGGTGCGTGGAACGCCGCCGGCGTCAACATCGATCTGATCGGCGAGGCCAACGACGGCGTCGGTAAGGGGATGGCAGGTGGCCGTCTGGTCATTCGTCCGCCGGCCGATTCGCCGTTCGCCAGCCAGGACGCCTCGATCATCGGCAATACCTGTCTGTACGGCGCGACCGGTGGCGAACTGTTCGCCGCGGGTCAGGCCGGCGAACGCTTCGCGGTGCGCAATTCCGGCGCATTGGCCGTCGTCGAAGGCGCGGGCGACCATTGCTGCGAGTACATGACCGGTGGCGTCGTCGCCGTGCTGGGACGCACCGGACTGAACTTCGGCGCCGGCATGACCGGCGGTTTCGCCTACGTGCTGGACATGGAGCGCAATTTCGTCGATTGCTACAACCACGAACTCGTCGACATCGTGCGCATCTCTCACGAAGGCATGGAACATTACATGCAGCATCTGCGCCAGCTGATCGCCCGCCACGCCGAACTCACCGACTCCGCCTGGGGTCGCAAGGTACTCGGCGATTTCCGTGGCCTGCTGCAGCGCTTCTGGCTGGTGAAACCCAAGGCCGCGAGTCTCGACGCGCTGGCCGAAGAACTGCGGAGCGCGGCATGAGTTCGAAGGACTTCCGCTTTCTCGAAATCCCCCGCCAGACGCCGCGCACGGTGCCGGTGGCGGTGCGCGTGCTCGGCTACGGCGAGATTTCCGGCGACTTCGCGTCGTCGGAAGCCGCGTCGCAGTCGGAGCGTTGTATCGACTGCGGTAACCCGTATTGCGAGCACGCCTGCCCGGTGCACAACTACATCCCGAACTGGCTGAAGCTGGTCCAGGATGGCCGGCTGTTCGAAGCGGCGACGCTGATGCACGAGACCAACCCCTTGCCGGAGATCTGCGGTCGCGTCTGTCCGCAGGATCGTCTCTGCGAAGGTGCATGCACCCTCGAGCAGGGTGACTTCGGTGCCGTCACCATCGGCAGCGTCGAACGCTGGGCGACGGACGAAGCGATTCGTCAGGGCTGGCGCCCCGATCTGTCGCGTGTGAAGGAAACCGGTGCGCGCGTCGCCATCGTCGGCGCGGGTCCCGCTGGTCTGGCCTGCGCGGATCGCCTGCGTCGCGCGGGTATCGCCGCCGATGTGTTCGACAAGTATCAGGAGATCGGTGGTCTGCTGACCTTCGGCATTCCGCCGTTCAAGCTCGACAAGTCCGTCGTGCGCACGCGCCGCATGGTGCTCGAAGGCATGGGCGTGACCTTCCGCCTCGGCATCGAGATCGGTCGCGACATCGCGTTCGACGAGTTGCTGGCGGATTACGACGCCGTGTTTGTCGGTACCGGCGCATACACCTATGTCGACGGCCGGCTCGACGGTCGCGATCTGGTGGGTGTGCACGACGCGCTCCCGTTCCTCATCGCCAACACCGACCGTCTCTTGCGCGAAGAAGAGCCGGCCGCCGAATACGATCTCGCCGGCAAGCACGTCGTCGTGCTCGGCGGCGGTGACACCGGCATGGACTGCAACCGCACGGCGATTCGTCTCGGTGCCGCGTCGGTCACCTGCGTCTATCGTCGCGACGAGCCCAGCATGCCGGGCTCGCGTCGCGAAGTCGGTTACTCCCGCGAAGAGGGCGTCCGCTTCCTGTTTCAGCGTCAGCCGACGGCCCTGGTCGGTGAAGATGGCCGTGTGAAAGCCGTTCGTGTCGTCGAGACCCAGCTGGTCGAAGGCGACGACGGCCGTCCGCGTCCGCAGAACGTACCGGGCAGCGAAACCGATCTGCGCGCCGACGTCGTCATCCAGGCCTTCGGCTTTCAGGCGAGTCCGCCCGACTGGTGCGACACGTTCGGCATCGAGCGCGATCGCAGCGGTCGCATCGTGGCCGGTGGCGAAGGCCGCCTGCCGCTGCAGACCAGCAACCCGCGCGTCTTCGCCGGCGGCGACAACGTGCGCGGTGCGGATCTTGTGGTGCGTGCCGTCTACGACGGTCGCGAAGCCGCCGCCTCCATCGCACGCATGCTCGCCGCGAAGAAAGCCGAGGTCACCGTCGCGGCGTAAGCGTGCCGGTGGCACCGGTGAACCGGTGCCACCGTGTTCTGGCGGGAGCCAGCCCGGTTGCTCCCAGCGGGGCGTCGGCTCCCGCCAGGCCGGTGTCCACAGGACGGCTCGAGGGCGCACAATAGCCGCAATGCTTCCCCAGGCTCCGACCCCCTCATGTGCCTGATCGCCTTCGCCTGGCGCGCCCATCCGCGCTGGCGCCTCGTGCTCGTCGCCAACCGCGATGAATTTCACGCCCGTCCCACCGCGCCGCTCGCCGCGTGGGATGAGGCACCGCAGATCCTCGCCGGTCGTGATCTCGAAGCCGGGGGAACCTGGGCCGGCGTCGCTCCCGATGGCAGGGTCAGCGTCATCACCAACGTCCGGGACATGACCGCCGACCACAGCGGCCTCTCCCGTGGCCTGCTGGTCGCGGACTACCTCGGCTCCACGTTGCCGGCGCGGACGCACGCGATCGAACTCATGGCCAGCGCGCGGGACTACCGGCCCTTCAATCTGCTGACCTTCGATCGCGACGACGCGTATTACCTGGGCAATCATCCCGTTGCCCGCGCGCAGCCGGTCGAAGGCGGCGTGCACGGTCTGAGTAACGCGGACTTCAATGCGCCCTGGCCGAAGACACGTGCACTTGTGGGTCGCCTTTCCGATTGGCTGAACCATGGCGCTGGCCACGACCTCGCGCCCAACGCAAACGCTGAAGCCAACACCCGCCGTGCAGCCAAGGTCGTTGGCGCCACTGCGACTGCGGAAGGCACACTGGAGTCGCTCTTCGCCATGCTCTCCGATCAGGGTCGCTGGCCCGATGACGTGCTCCCCGACACCGGCATCGGTATCGAACGGGAGCGCTTTCTCTCCAGCGCCTTCATCGTCGGCGAAACCTACGGCACCCGTGCCAGCACGGTCATCCTGGTCGATCACGACGGCCGCACCACGATCGCCGAACGCCGCTTCGGCCCCAACGGCGTCCCCCAGGGCGAAACCCGCCTCACCGCCGATCCGGCCGTTTAACCCGGACGCCGGTCCAAACGCCGAGTCTTGCGATGCCCCTGTAGGAGCCAGCCCTGCTGGCGATTCCCGCGCCAGCGGGCACCCCATCACGCCCCTTTCTTGGCCCCAGCGCGAAAGTCTTTCCTCCGGTCAGCGATTGATCCCGTCCCACACCGCCCCGACGATGATGGAGGTCTACCCCTCATCCATCCGGAGCCGCCCCATGAACATCGACCTCAGCAAGCGCAGCGCCATCGTCACCGGTTCCACCGCGGGCATCGGCCTGGCCATCGCGACCGGCCTCGCCGTCGCCGGCGCCAGCGTTGTCATCACCGGCCGCACCCAGGGTCGCGTCGACGAAGCGATCGCCGCCGTAAAGAAGGCCGCGCCGAATGCGACCGTCACGGGCGTAGCCGCCGACCTCGGCACGGCCGAAGATGCCGCCGCCCTGATCAAGGCCGTCCCCGAGACCGACATCCTGGTGAACAACCTCGGCATCTTCGAGCCGAAGGACTTCTTCGCCATCGACGACGCCGAGTGGAGCCGCTTCTTCGAAGTGAACGTGAACTCCGGCGTGCGTCTGTCGCGTCACTACGCCAGGGGGATGGCCGAGCGCGGCTGGGGTCGCGTGCAGTTCATCTCCAGTGAGTCGGGCGTCCAGGTACCGGCTGAGATGGTCCATTACGGCGTGACCAAGACGGCGCAGCTCGGCGTGTCGCGTGGTCTGGCTGAAGTGCTCTCGGGCACGGGCGTCACCGTCAACGCGATCCTCCCGGGTCCGACCTTGTCCGAAGGTGTGAGCGAGTTCTTCGGTAAGATCGCGAAGGATCAGGGGACGACGATGGAGGCGGTCGAGAAGGACTTCATCCAGACGCATCGTCCGACGTCGCTGATCAAGCGCCTGCTGAGCGTTGAGGAAGTCGCCAACGCGTCGGTTTACCTCGCGTCCGAGCAGGCGTCGGGTACGACCGGTGCTGCGATTCGTGTCGATGGTGGCGTGACGCGGTCCATCATCTGATCGGGCGGGCTGCTGTCGCAGCCCATCGCCGACAGGGTTGGCTCCCACCGAAACCGGCACCTGGTCGGAGCCAGCCCACTGGTGAGAACACGCCGCCTCAGTCGGTCAGCTGACAGACGATTCTCAGAAACGCCCCATCATCGCGCTGAAAATCCGACCGCGCACCGTGAAACCGCTCGTCGGATAAAGCGATCGATTCCACCCGGTCCATCCGGAGCGTCTTCCACCCCTGCGATGCACCGGAAGCGCTGCCGCCGCTGACCTGATAAGCGCTGAGCAGCCGGTCACCGGAATGGTCGTCGCCATACACATGGGGCTGCACGACACGCTGCGCACCGCCGTATCCGACCACGAGCAAGCGCCGCTCACGAATGGCACGACAAACGATCGCGCCGGAATCGGACGTCATGCGCCCAGATCGCCGTCCACGTAAAACCAGTGCCCGTCTTCGCGTACGAAACGGCTCGTCTCGTGCATCCGTTCCGCACTGCCACCGCCCATGCGCAGGCGTGCGACGAAGGCGACGATCGCCGTATCGGGCGAGGGATTCTCGTGCCGCTTCACAGTCAGACCCAGCCACGTGGGCCTGGGAGACTGGCTCGCGAGTCCAAGTGCCGCAGGACGCGTCGATACATGCCAGGTCGCGAGCAGGTAGTCCTCGAGTCCGAAGACGTAAGCCGTATAGCGCGAGCGCATCAGCGCTTCGGCCGTAGGCGCGGGCACACCGCCATGCCATCGGCCGCAGCATGCGACGTAGGGCGTATCGAGCCCGCAGGGGCAGGTAGCGGGGCTTGCGCTGCTCATTCGGGTTACTCGACCTTTCCGGACATGATCAGAGGCGCGAGATCGTAGCCCATCGCCACCGCCTGCGCCTTCAGGGCCTCGAACGTTTTCCGGTCCAGCGTAGGCTCCCGGGACAGAATCCACAGGTACTTGCGCCCCGGCTGCCCCACCATCGCCCAGCGATAATCATCGTCCAGCGCGATCACCCAGTAATCCGCCCAGACCAGGGGCACCCACGACAGCCAGGCTGGCGCGAAGCGCACCTGCAGTTTGCCCCGTGCGTAAGGTTCCGGACGACGGGCCACGCCGTCGCTGGCGATGGTCTTCCCCTCCGCCGTGACGCAGGAGTTGCGCACGGCGACCGTGCCGTCGGGGTTCGGGGTGTAATGCGCGGTAACGTCCTTCTCGCACTTCCGTTGGAACCACATGGGCAGGCGGGCGATCTCGTGCCACGTTCCGGCATAGCGCTGCAGGTCGAGATCGGAGACGGCCGTGACCGGCGTGCTTGCGAGGGCACCGGTCGAGGCCATGGACAGGAGAAGGGCCGTGAGGGCAGAGCGCATGGCGGAGATTCCGTTGGGGCGACCCCCTACGATGCGTATCGGGGGTGAACCCCGTTTGAATTTGCGATCGACGCTGGGTAACGTCGCGCCATGGATCACCGATCACCCCCTGCCCGAAGGCCCCTGCTCCGGCGCTTGCGCGACCGATTCGGCGCGCGCGGCACGGTGCACCTGGACCGCGAGGCGCAGGTCATCGTGCATTGCCCGGCGCGTTTCCACGCCACGGAACTGGCACTGGAGCAGGTGACGCGCGTCGAGGCGGGCAATCGCGACGACGGCTCGTTCGAAACGGTTTTCCTGTATTTCCACGCGGAAGGCGTTTCGCCACTGGCCGTGTCCGAGAACGACCGGGGATTCACCGAACTGGTCCGCGACCTCGGGAAGGCGTTCCCCGGCATCGGGGACTGGCAGGCCGCCGTGCCTCCGGTGGCCTTTCAGCTCACGTCCGTCGACCTGTGGAAGCGGGAAGAGCCCCAGGCGCCGGAAGATCCGGCGGTCGACCACGTCGCCTGATCGAACCGGTCGGGTCAGGCGATTCGGATCAGAAGGGCGGTCGCGTTATCGCGCAGCGTCACCGACCGCGGAGCGATAGCGGTGTCGCCCTGAGCGCAGGCTTCGCCGTCGATGGTTGCCTCGCCGCGCGCGACATGCAGCAACGCGATGTTCGAGCCGTCCATCGTAACGGGCCCGCGCACGACATCGATCCGTCCCGAGGCTTGGCCGCGCCGCACCATGAGATTGAAATCACGCGTCGCGCCGCCGGCAAGCCGCACGTCCACCCGTGCCTCACCCGCAAACGCAAACGGCTCGCAGGCCGTCGTCAACGCATGCTGACGCTCACAGTCGAGGGTCATCGTGAATCCATCGCCTTCGAGGAGAACGATCGTGCGATCGATGCCTGCGAACACCGAGAACGGCGAGGCCGTATCCACGTCGGCGATGCTCACACGCCACAGAAAATCATCCATCGTCGCGCCCGGCGGCTCGACCACGATCTCACGCGTGATGCCGAGGCCGTTCTTCCACGGCACGGCTTTCAATGCGTCGAAGCGGACGATGCTCATGCCACGCGCTCGATATCGCGTGCGAATGGCGGCAGCGCGCGCAACATGCCGGTGCCGTAGCGCTTGGTGATCACGCGACGGTCGAGCAGCACGATGCGCCCCGTATCCGTTTCGGTACGAATCAGCCGGCCGCAGTACTGCGTGAGAATACGCGTCGCGTCCGGCACGCTCACCTCGATAAACGGATTGCGTCCGCGCGACTCCAGCCACTCCGCATAGGTCGCGCCTACCGGATCGGTCGGCACGGCAAACGGAAGCTGCGTCACGACCACGGTCTCGCACAGCTTGCCGGGCAGATCGAGGCCCTCGCCGAACGAGGCGAGGCCGAACAGCGTGCTGCCCTTGCCGGCTTCGATGTCTTCGCGATGTTCGGTAATGAGCTGCTGCTTGGACAACGAACCCTGCGCGCGCACCTTGCGCACGAACTCGATCGGCAGGGTCTGCAGCACACGGTCGAGCTTGGCTCGCGAGGTGAACAGCACGAGGTTGCCCGCGTCCCAGTCCAGGTTTTTCGCCAGCCACTCGGAGATTTCCCGAGCGTGGCCTTCGCGGTCGTCCGGCAAGGTGCGCATGCTCGGCACACTCAACGTCGCCTGATTCTCGAGATCGAATGGCGATGGAAGGCTCAGCGTGACGGCCTCATTGGGCAGTCCGACGGAGTCCGCAAACCCCCGGAAATTTCCGCCCGCGCTCAACGTCGCCGAGGTCATGACCACCGCCGACGCGTTGTCCCACAGCACGTTACGCAACAGGCCACCCGCGGAAACCGCGGATGCATGACAGACCAGCTGCTGCTCCGGCGTCATCGTGACCCAGCGCGCCAGCGGCGGACCGTTCTCGCGATCCTCGGTCGACCAGGCATACCAGGTCTTCACCTGGCGCTCGAGGCGTTCGAGCGCGATGCCCAGCTCGCGCGACAGCGCTTCCTGCGTGGGGCCGCCCGCTTCCATCTCGACGACGGTGCGGCGCACGGTGCGCAGCCAGCGCTGGATGTCCCGCGTGATCAGGTGCAGATGCTCGGCATGCATCTTCCAGTTTTCCGGAAGCTGGCCCAGCGACGCGCGGAAGACGGGCTCGGTTTCGTTGGACGACGGCGTCCACGTCATGCGGATCTCGCGCTCGATTTCTTCGAGTGCGTTGGACATGGCCACCATCTTCTCGTCGCCGGCTTCCAGCGTGAGGTTGCCGATGCTCTCCTTGTCGGTGAGCGAATAGGCGCCGTGAATCTGGTTCTGCAGACGACCGATGCGACGCACGGCCGTGGCGAGGTGCACGTCGGCCGCGCCACGGTCGATGGCCTTGGCAGGCACGTGGTGCGCCTCGTCGAAGATGTAGAGGGTGTCTTCCGGCTTCGGCAGGATGACGCCGCCGAAGGTGTCTTCGTCGCGCGGCATGGTCAGGTCGGCCAGCACCAGATCCTGGTTGGCGACCACGATGTCGGCCTCGCCGATGGCGCGGCGGGCGACGAAGAACGGGCACACCGCGAAGGCGCCGCATTTGCGTCCCGTGCAACCGCCGGCGCTGGTCGTGATCATGCCGCGGACCAGATCGGACAGAGGCTCCGGGCTGGTGTCGATGTCGCCGCTCCACTCGCGCGACTCGAAGGCCTTGCCGAGCTTCTCGACCGCCTTGGTGTCGCGCTCCGCCGGTGGCCGTGACCACAAGGCGAGATCGGCGTCGAAATCGAAACCGGTCTGGGCGGCGGGTTCGGCACCGGCCATGCGCAGATTGCGCGGGCACAGGTAACGGCCACGGCCCTTGGCCAGCGCAATCTTGGCCTCGACGCCGCACAAGCTGAGGTATTGGGGAATGTCGCGCTGAACCAGCTGCTCCTGCAGCGCCACGGTGGCCGTCGCGATGACCAGCTTCTTCTTCTGGGCCCGGGCGACTTCCAGGCCAGCGATGAGGTAAGCCATGGACTTACCCGTGCCGGTCGGCGCCTCGATCACGGCGGCGCCCGCCGGTTCGGCCAGCGCCTTGGCGACCTCGGCGATCATCTTCAGCTGCGCCGAACGGCCGCGGAAACCCGCAAGCCCGTCCTTCAGCCGCGTGTAGGCAGCGCGGATGGCGGCTTTGGTGTCGTCGGTGAGCATCGATGGGCGCAAAAGAGGAAGAGGCAACCGGTCAAGGTTACCTCATCGACGTCTCACCCCATGACGCTCAGGCGTGACGGTTGATCCCGGCGGGCGACGCAGGGAGGCCGGCCACCAGCCCGGCGACCACGTAGGTGTGTTCTTCCCACGTGCCATCGGCTTGCTGAACGTGGATTTCCACGGGGAGGCCGAGGCTGTCGGAGAGGCCCGGCGCGAGTGCCTCCGCGGCGGCGATGGCCATGGCCTGGCTGGCGTAGCGGCCAAGCGGTGACGAGGCACGGCGGACGATCCACGGTCCCTGTGTCGATTCGCAGTGCGGAATGAACAGCTGGGCGGAACTCGAAGCCATGGGACCCTCACAGACGGTTGGGTGGACCAGACGGAAAACGCCGCGTGGCGGCGTTGAGTCGAACCTACGCCTTCCCGGCTAAAAAAGGCGTTAACCCTTGTCCGGTAAGGGCTTACGCGATAGCTCGGCGCGCCTGAAGCAGTCCGGGGCGTGGCTGTTGATCATCCCGGTGGCTTCCATCCAGGCGAACACGATGGTCGGTCCGACGAAGGTAAAACCGCGTTTCTTCAGGGCTTTGGATGCCTGCTCCGACAGCGGACTGTTCGGTGGCACCGGCCCTTCCCAAAGCATGGGGTCACCCCCCACGAAGTTCCAGCAGAAACCGGCGAAATCCTCGCCAGCTTCCCGCATGGCCACGTAGGCCTTCGCGTTGCCGATGGCGGCGCCTATCTTGGACCGCGAGCGGATGACTCCCGGATCGGCCAACAGCCGCTCGATATCGCGTGGACCGTAGGCCGCGACGACGTCCGGATCGAATCCTTCGAACGCCCGCCGGAAGCCGTCGCGACGCGCCAGGATGGTTCGCCACGACAGCCCCGCCTGGAAACCGTCCAGAACCAGCTTCTCCCATAGCCGCCGGCCGTCGCGCTCGGGCACGCCCCATTCGCGGTCGTGATAGCCGCGCAGCAGGTCGTCGGTTTCACCCCAGGCGCAACGGCAGAGGCCGTCACTCATCCGGCAAAGCCGAGGTAATCCAGCTTGCCGACGGCGACGCCGTTATGGCGGAGGATGTCGTACGCGGTGGTCACGTGGAAGAAGAAGTTGGGGATGCCGAAGGTCAGCAGGTACTCCTGCGCCGAGAAGTTGTATTCCTTATCCTTGAACTTGCGCGTGATCGTGCGCGATTCGCCCGCGTCGATGGCGGCACGGTCCACGGATTCGATCCAGGCGACGGTCGCATCGATGCGCTTGCGCAGGTCGGCGAAGGAGGTTTCGTTGTCCTCGAACGACGGCGGCTGCACCTCACCCACGCGGGCCACGGCGAACTTGGCGGTATCGCTGGCGCGCTGGATCTGGCCCGCGAGGCTGAGCATGTCCGGCGCGAGACGGGCATCGATCAGGACGGAAGCGTCGGCCTGGGCCTCCGCCTTGGTGAGCAGGTCGGACAGGACGCGGAAGCCGCGGACGAAGACGGGAACCGTGGCGTCGTAGAGCGAGATGGACATGGCAGGGCCTTTGGGTGGGCAATCGCGTTCGATCTGGGGCCGCCGCGCCGATCCACAAGGTCTCGCCCCATGCTCCGCATGGGTCTACCATCGGCCGTCTTACCCATCGACATCGCGGGTCCTCATGGATGCCACCACCGCCGCGCCCGACGCCATCGTCGCGATCCGCGGATTGACCAAAGAATACAAAAGCGGGCTGCGCGCACTGAACGGCGTGGACCTCGACATCAAACGGGGCGAGATCTTCGCGTTGCTCGGCCCGAACGGCGCCGGCAAGACCACCCTGATCAGCATCGTCTGCGGCATCGTCAACGGCACCGGCGGCAGCGTGACCGTCGACGGTCATGACATCCGCAAGGACTTCCGCGCCGCGCGCGGCCTGATCGGGCTGGTGCCGCAGGAGCTGTCCACGGATGCCTTTGAAACCGTCTGGGCCACGGTGAAATTCAGCCGCGGCCTGTTCGGCAAGGCGCCCAACCCCGTGCATCTGGAACGCATCCTGCGCGATCTGTCGTTGTGGGAAAAACGCGACTCGAAAATCATGGCGCTGTCCGGCGGCATGAAGCGCCGCGTGCTGATCGCCAAGGCGCTGGCGCACGAGCCTCGCGTGTTGTTCCTCGACGAGCCCACGGCCGGTGTCGACGTCGAACTGCGCCACGACATGTGGCAGATGGTCCGTCGCCTGCGCGAGTCGGGTGTCACCATCATCCTCACCACGCATTACATCGAAGAAGCGCAGGAGATGGCCGACCGCATCGGCGTCATCAATCGCGGTGAAATCGTCATCGTGGAAGAGAAGCACACCCTGATGCGCAAGCTGGGCAAGAAGCAGCTGACGCTGTCCCTGCAGAGCCCGTTGACCGCCATCCCCGAAGGCTTGAACGAGTGGCCGCTGGAACTGAGCGCGGATGGCCAGTCCCTGACGTACACGTTCGATACGCAGGGCGACGATACCGGTATCGCCGTGCTGCTGCGCAAGCTCAACGAGATGGGCATCGATTTCAAGGATCTTCATTCGAGCGAGAGTTCGCTCGAAGACATTTTCGTAAGCCTGGTGAGGGGTGGCGTATGAATATCCACGCGATCCGTGCCATCTACCGCTTCGAAATGGCCCGCACGTTCCGCACGCTCACCCAGAGCATCGCCTCACCGGTGCTGTCCACGTCGCTCTACTTCGTCGTCTTCGGCGCGGCCATCGGCTCGCGCATGGGCGCCATTGGAGGCGTCAGCTATGGCGCTTTCATCATCCCCGGCCTGATCATGCTGTCGTTGCTCAACGAGAGCGTCTCCAATGCATCGTTCGGTATCTATATGCCGAAATGGGCGGGCACGATCTACGAACTGCTTTCGGCGCCGGTGTCTTATGTCGAAGTCGTCATCGGCTACGTCGGTGCGGCGGCCACCAAGTCGGTGATTCTCGGGCTGCTGATCCTCGTGACCGCGCGGCTGTTCGTGCCTTACGAGATCCAGCACCCCGTGTGGATGATCGGCTTCCTGCTGCTGACCGCGGTGACCTTCAGCCTGTTCGGTTTCATCATTGGTCTGTGGGCGGACGATTTTCAGAAACTGCAGGTGGTCCCGTTGATGGTGATCACGCCGCTGACCTTCCTCGGCGGCAGCTTCTATTCCATCTCGATGTTGCCGCCGATGTGGCAGAAGATCACCTTGTTCAACCCGGTGGTCTATCTGGTCAACGGGTTTCGCTGGAGCTTCTACGGCCAGGCCGACGTCAATGTGCTGGTGAGCGTGGGAGCGACGGTGGGCTTTCTGGTCGTCTGCCTCGCCGTGGTCTGGTGGATCTTCCGTACCGGCTGGAAACTGAAGTCCTGAAGTCCCCCGCTCATGTAGGAGCGCGCCCTGCGCGCGATTTCTCCACACACCCTGCGGTTACGATGGTGGCATGAGCGAGACCGACTCCCGAACCGAGACCGAGCGCCGGACGACCCGGCTGCGTCGCGCGCAGTCGATGCTGGACCGCATGTTCCGCACCATGCCGCTGGGCGGACGGGTGCGCACCGGCGCGTTCATGGCGCTGAAGACGGTTCTTGCCGCCAGCGTGGCTTACGGCATCGGCCATGCGCTGCACACGGGTCAGGCCTTCTGGGCCGCGATCAGCGCCATCGCGGTCATTCAGCCGCATTTCGGCGATACGCGTGGCGCCGGTCGCGACCGTATCCTCGGGACCGCCTTCGGTGGCGTGGCCGGGCTGCTCGGCCTCTGGGTCGGCGGCGGTGGCGACCTGCTGTCCTTCGCCGTCGGGCTGGGCGTCGTCACTATCGCCTGCTGGACCGCCAATGCGGGTGCCGCGGCACGCGTGGGTGGCATCACGGCCGCCATCCTGCTCCTCGTGCCCAGCGATGGTCCGCTGTGGGAAACCGCGCTCTATCGACTGGGTGAAGTCCTACTGGGTACGGCGTGCGCCCTGGGCATCGGCTGGCTCGTGGCGTTCGCGGAAGAGCGCGCTGACGAGAACAAGAAGAAGGAAGAAGACGATGCATCGCATACGACACCATGAGCATCACCGCCTGGACCGCATCGGCTGGCTCCGCGCCGCCGTGCTCGGGGCCAACGACGGCATCCTTTCCACCGCGAGCCTGCTGGTCGGCGTCGCATCCGCCGCGACCGGCGGCAACCAGGTCCTGCTGGCCGGTGTCGCCGGGCTGGTCGCCGGCGCGATGTCGATGGCGGCGGGTGAGTATGTCTCCGTGCGTTCGCAGGCCGACAGTGAGCACGCCGAGCGTCAGCTCGAATCGATCGAACTGGCCGAAGATCCGGTGGGCGAGCATCGCGAGCTGACCGAGATCTACGTGCATCGCGGTCTGGACCGCAAGCTTGCCAGTGAGGTCGCCGATCAGCTGATGGCGCACGACGCGTTGGGTGCGCATCTGCGCGACGAGCTCGGCATGTCGGATGCGACGGCTGCGCGGCCATTGCAGGCTGCCGCGGCGTCGGCGGCCAGCTTTGCCGTCGGCGCGATTCTGCCCATCGTGGCTGCCGCGCTGGTGCCACGCGTGGCAATGACACCCGCGATCATCGTCGTCTCGTTGATCGCTCTCGCGGCGCTCGGGGCGATGTCGGCACGGCTGGCAGGCGCCGGCATGCTTCGCGGCATGGTGCGCATCGTGTTCTGGGGCACCGCCGCGATGGTGCTGTCCTCGACGGTCGGGCGTATCTTCGGCGTGGCGACGTAGCGGGCTAGCCGATGACGCAGCGGTTCCGTCCGCCGTTCTTGGCGGTGTAGAGCGCAAGATCGGCGCGATCGAACACCGTCTGGGGGGTATCGCCCGCCTGGAACTGTGTCAGGCCGATGGAGGCGGTGACCCGCACCGGCTGCCGGCTGGCGTGGAAGGCCAGATGCTGGATCTTCCCGCGCAGGCGCTCGCAGACCTGCAGCGCTTCGTGCTCGTCGGCGCCATCGAACACCACGATGAACTCCTCGCCACCGTAACGGGCGACGAAGTCGCACGGGCGCACATGCTTCACCAGGGCCTGGCCGATGATGCGCAGCACGGCGTCGCCGGCGGTGTGGCCGTAGGTGTCGTTGATGCTCTTGAAGTGGTCGATGTCGATCGCCGCGACGCACAGCGGGCGCGACGCCGTCTTCCATGCCTCGAACGCCACCTCGATCCGCTTTTCGTAAGCGAGGCGGTTGGGCATGCCGATCATCGTGTCGGTCTGGGCCAGCTCGTGCTCGCGTTCGAGCGAACGCTGCAGGGCGTTGCGTTCGGTTTCGAGCTGTTCGATGCGCAGGCGCATCTTTTCGGCACGGTCACGGTACGCCGTAAGACGGCTGCCTTCGCGATCGCGGAACTCGCGGAAACACGCGGCAATCTTTTCGATGCTTTCCCCGACGCGCTCGCGCAGGTCGTGAATGTCGTCCAGTTCCAGGGCGGCTTCGTCCAGCAGGCGCATCTCGTGACTTACCGAGGCGTCCAGCGCCTGACCATTGGCCTCGCCCGTCGACTGGTCGGCGAGCTCGCGCGACATGTACTGGCTCATCTCGTCGAGACGGCTGGTGACATGGCGAAGCACCGCCTGAAGCGCGTCGATTTCCCGCTGAAGGCCGATCCGCTGCTCGTTGACCAGATCCGCGAGGCGGTCACCGCACGCCGCCAGGGCGACCAGGTCGCCGGCGTCCGCGACATCGTGACGGAGGTCGTTGGCGCGGTCAGCCAGCTTCGGCAGGACGACGATACGATCGACCAGCCGGCTCAGCGCCGACTGCACGGACGATCCGTGCTCGGTGCGCTGGGGGCGGGTGATCGGGATGGAGCGTTCTTCGACGGCGTTCTGCGGGCGCTCGCCCAGCCTGTCCAGCGCCTGGCTCAGGTCGTTGACCAGTGGCTCGAGCAGCATGGCGTCCACGGGGCCGTGCAAGGCCGAGGACAGTTGCTCGATGTGCGGATCGAGCTGGTCGTTCGAGCCGTGCGCGGCACGGCCAAGGCAGCCAACCAGCTGGCGCAGCAGGGACTCGGCGGTCTTCCACTGGGTTTCCTCACGGGTCAGCCGGTCGACCGCCTCGTGATATTTGCTTTCCCACAACTGGTTGTCCAAACGCACGCCCCAGCCGTCGCGTGATAGGTCGAAATTCCGCCCATGATACGACGGGGATTGCGAATTAGCTCACGTTTTCGCGGGTAGCGCCGCAGGGACGGCACGTCCATCACCTGACGTTGCCGAAGGGCACGTCCTGGCGGTCATGGACCGCCTGAACGCGTCAGCGGCTCGTTACGCCGGGGCTCTCCTGGCGGGTGGCCCGCGCGGCGATGACCGCCCCGGCCCCGACCAGCGCAGCGGCCAGCAGGAACGGGACGCCCGGCATATGCACGCTCCGCTCCGGCGCGATCGCGAAGGCGAAGATCTGCGCAAACAGATAAGGCCCGAAGATCCCGGCGAAGCTACCCAGGCTGGTCACGGCGCCTTGCAGACGACCCTGCTCATCGGGCGCCACATGGCGCGTCATGATCGACTGGATCGGCGGCCCGGACAGCCCCCACAGTGACAGCAGCGGAATACCGATCAGGAATACCCAGCCGGTCGTGGCGAAACCCATGACGGCGAATGCCGCCACACCGAACGACAGCCCCGCGACCATGACCCGTCGCTCCCCGAAGCGCGCAGTCAGTCGACCGGTGAGGAATGCCTGCACCGATCCATCGCAGGCGCCCACGAGCGCGAGCACATACCCCACCGCCTGGGGACCCCAGTGATAACGGTAGTCGGCATAGAGGACGAACACCGTCTGCAAAACGTAATGCCCGAGGTAGAACAGGAACATCACGACCGACAGACCGAAAATCTCGCGATGCCGGCGAAGCATCTTCAGCGAGCCCAGTGGACTGGCGCTGCGCGGTTCGAAGCGTGCGCTGCGCTTCTCCACCGGTAGCGACTCCGGCAGGATGAAATACCCATAAAGGAAGTTCGCCAACGCCAGACCCGCGGCGACCCAGAACGGCAGACGCAGATCGAACCCGCCAAGAAATCCCCCGAGCGCCGGTCCGATGATGAAGCCGATACCGAACGCGCCGCCAAGCATGCCGAAGGCCGCCGCGCGTTTTTCCGGCGGCGTGACATCGGCGATGTAGGCATTGGCCGTGGTGAAGCTGGCGGCGGTCATGCCCGAGATGACGCGCCCGACGAACAGCAGCCACAACGAAGGCGCCACAGCCATCAATACGAAGTCGAGCCCAAGCCCGAGATTGGAAAGCAACACGACAGGGCGACGCCCGAAGCGGTCCGACAACGCCCCCTGGATCGGCGACGAAATGAACTGGACCGCGGCGAAGACCGTACCGAACACGCCGACCCACCACGCCGCGTTCGATACGGTATTGCCGGTCATCTGTTCGATGAGGTGCGGCAACACCGGAATGATGATGCCGAACGCCAGAATGTCGATCAGCACCGTGACGAAGATGAAGATCACGGCGGCGCGGCGCACCGGTGTGTGCGTCGCGCTTTTCGGTTCCGTCGTACTCATGGGGTGAAGTGCTTCAGCCGCGGTTTGACGATCGGGGTGGTCAGCATGGTGCTGGCCACCGCCATCAGCAGCAGCGCGGTGAACGTCTCGCTGGTGATGATGTGACGGTCGAGCAGTACGTTGACGAAGATGATCATGATCAGCGCCTTGGTCTGCAGCAGCCAGCCGATGGTCCAGGCATCGCCACGTGCCCAGCCGAGCAGCTTACCGGCGATGCCGACGCCCGCAAGCTTGCCCACGACGGAAGCGACCAGCAGCAGAGCGGCGGCGGCGAACACCGCCGTGCCTCCGACCTGCCAGTTCGTTCGCAGACCGGTGGACAGGAAGAACACCGGCATGATGACGAGCAGGACGTTGTGACGCAGGCCGTCGAGCTTTTCGAGCGTGAACCAGTCACGCTCCATCACGGCGCCCGCAAGGAAGGCTCCGACCATGAAATGCAGGCCGCACCAGTCGGCACCGTAGCCACACGCGGCCAGCCAGATCAGACCGATGAAATAGCGATCCGGCTCCGGTACCCGTGCCATCAGCCGCCGGAATGCGGCCGAGGCGACAGCGAACACGGCCAGGAAGGCCACCTGATGACCGACACGTTTCCAGTCGAGCAGGATGATCGCCAGCACCGCCCAGATCGCGAGATCGTCCAGGCTCGCATAACGCAGCACGCGCTGCCCCAGCGGTGCGCGCAGAATACCCATCTTCTCCATCAGCAGGATGAGGATCGGTAGCGCGGTCACGGCGCAGGCCATGCCGATGCCCAGCACGAATTGCCACGTCGTCGCCGCTTCACCCATCCATCCTCCACGCCAGGCCAGCATGGCCAGCGCGGCGAGGCAGCCGGTCGCAAGAGGCACGCCGAGGGCGAGGGCCGCCGTGGTCCCGCATTCACGGCGCTGCTTCCAGGCGTCGCGCAGGTCGAGCTCGATGCCGGCGATCCAGACGAAGACCATCACGGCCCACCAGGCGATGCCGTTGAGGGCACCGATGACGGGCGGTGCGAACACCGTCGTGTAGTAGTCGGGGAAGACCTTCCCCAGCACGCCCGGCCCCAGCAGGATCCCGGTAAGGATCTGCACGACCACCAGCGGTGCCCAGTAGTCGGTGCGGAAGACGCGCCAGATCAGATAAGGCACGCCAAGAATGATCGTCATCGCGATCAGGAACAGTTCCGTCGTATTCATCCGTCCTCTCCAAAGTGGGGCAGAGGGTAGCGCACCGCAGGCTCTTGCGGGCGCGATGTCACATCGGCGGCTGGGACAGTTCCTTCGCGTTGAGGAAGCCGTCCCTGTTCCTGTCCAGCTTGTGGAACTGGAGGATCAGGGTGCGCTGGAACTCTTCCAGCCTCACGGGCCTGGCGCCGGGCCGCATCGGGCCATCGTTGGCATCGAGCACGCCGTCGCCGTTGACGTCCATGCGCAGGAAGCCCTGGCTCATGTAGCGGACGTACTCGGCCTCGTCGACCTTGCCGTCGCCATTGGCGTCCATGCGTCGGAGGTATTCGGCCGGCGTCCGCGGAAAGTCCTGTGCCTGGGCGGCGACGGTCAGCAGCAGGGTGGCGGCGAAGGCGTATGGACGTCGATTCATGGACCGGGAGTCTGCGTGATCCGGTGGGGTTTGTCGCCCCGTGGTCCGGGGAGTACCTTCTGGGTTCTCGTACTTCCCGTCAAGGATTACCCCATGATTCACGAGAGCATTCTCGACACGATCGGCCGCACGCCCATCGTTCGCCTGCATCGCGTCGCCCCGGCTGGCATTTCCCTGTACGCGAAGGTCGAATTCTTCAACCCCGGCGGCTCGGTCAAGGACCGCCTGGCCATCGCGGTCATTCTCGACGCCGAGGCCAAAGGTCTCCTGAAACCCGGCGACACCGTGGTCGAGGCCACCTCGGGCAATACGGGCGTCGCGCTGGCCATGGTCTGCGCGGCCAAGGGTTACAAGTTCGTGGCGACCATGGCGGACAGCTTCTCCGTCGAGCGCCGCAAGCTGATGCGCGCCTACGGTGCCCGCGTGATCCTGACCCCCGCCGCCGAGCGCGGCAGCGGCATGGTCCGACGTGCCGAGGAGCTCGCGGCGAAGCACGGCTGGTTCCTGCCCAGGCAGTTCCAGAATCCGGCCAACCCGGCCTATCACCGGAGCACCACCGCCGCCGAGATCCTCCAGGACTTCGCTGGCCGCCGCCTCGATGCCTTCGTGACCGGCTGGGGCACCGGCGGCACACTGACCGGTGTGGGCGAGGTGCTCAAGGTCGCGCGCCCCGAGGTGAAGATTGTCACCACCGAGCCGGCCGCGGCCCAGTTGCTCGCCGACCAGCCCTGGGCACCGCACAAGATCCAGGGCTGGACGCCGGATTTCGTGCCCGAGGTACTCAACCGGAAGATCTTCGACGTCGATATCCCGGTGGACGAGGTGCTGGCCCGCGATACGGCACGCCGACTCGCCAGGGAGGAAGGCCTCTTCGTCGGAATCTCCGCCGGCGCGACGCTTGCCGCCGCCCTGAAATACGCCGAGAGCGTCGAGGAGGGCAGCGTCATCCTCGCCATGCTCCCCGACACCGGCGAGCGCTATCTCTCCACCTTCCTGTTCGAGGGCGTGGAAGAAGGCTCCGACGAAGCCTGGCTGGAAACCCTGTAGGAACGTGCCCCGAGCGCGATCTGGACGTGGCGGCTCGTGGCAGCCTCCACGCCGCCACCGCAAAATCATCACGCCATGGCGGTCATCGTGTCGGTCTCGAAACAAGGAGACAGCCATGACATTCCTGCGCAGCAAGAGCCTTCGTGCGGAACTTTTCGGCCGCGCCGAACGCGTCGTCGGTTCGATGACCGGCAGCCGCAAACATCAGGCCATCGGCACGGCGCGTGAGTATGCCGGCCGCGCGGGCTCGCTGACCTCGCAGGCGCTGGCGGAAGCGGGACGTCACGCGCGCCGTCGCCCGTTGGGCCTCGCCATCGGCGTGGGTCTGGGTGTCGGCGCCATCGCGGCGGCGTGGCTCATCGCGCGGCACAATGCCCGCGTGCGGCCCGAGGAAGACGAGCACAATCCGACGCGTCAGCGTCCGACAGACGCCAGCGGCAACGCGCTGGACGGATCGGGTGAAGACAATCCCATGTCGGGCAACACCGCCCGTTACTGAGCGACCGAACGGCCCCTTGTCGGGGCCGTTACATCAGGCGGCGTGTGAGCGCCGCCGCAGCACCGCCAACGGCTGTGCCCAAGTTGCGCCCGGCCGGCGTTTGCTGGTGACGAGCGTCAGCTCCGATGGCTGGAACACGTTGACGTTATGCGTGGCCGGCGTCGTCAGGATGTACTGCGCGCGCGTGGACTTCAGAAACGCACCGACCTTGTCGATGTTGAAAATGTCCAGATGCGCGAAAGGCTCGTCGATGAACACGAATCCGCCGGGCCGGTCTTCATCGCGCATCAGCGCCACGAGCAGGAGCAGTGACTTCATCACCTGCTGGCCGCCCGAGGCTTCGCCATCGTCCATCCCGATCCAGCCCTTCTTGTCGAACTCGAAGCGCACATGCAGCGCTGCCGACGCGAGTGCCAGATCGTCGTTGCTGAGCTCCGGGAGATCGACGTCGACGCCGATGCCCGCGAGTTCGGCAAGCACTTTCAGGTTCCGGGCGTAACGACGCACCGTGTTGCGCAAGACCTGAATATAGGCGCCACGCGCCTCGTGCGTGATGCGCGAGGCGCGCTCGAGGTGGATGCGGCGTTTCTCGAGATCGTGTCTGAGGCCTTCGTGATCGGCGAGTAGTTTTTCGCGCAGCGCGACGACGCTCGGATCCTCCTCCCAGTGGCCCTCCTCGAGGCGACGCTCGATGCGGTCGATCTCGCGACGCACGGATGCGGGCGATTCGTAACGCTCGCGTAGTGCCGCGACGGCGGCGCGGCTGCGCAAAGCCAGGGGCACATGCGCACGCTTCGCGCGGAATGCCTTCAGCCGGTCGATCTGCTCACCACGCAGCTGGTGGTACTGGCGAACGGTCTCGGCGAGCTGCTTCTGCGTCGAAAGCTGTTCGCGCGCGGCGTTGTCGCGTGCGTTCGACGTCCTGAGGCGTTTTTCGCGCACCGCTTCGTAATGCGCCTCCGCAGCGACGTGGCTGTCAGCCGTCCGCTGCACGTCCTCGCGCAAGGCGGCCTGTTGCGCGTGCGCTTCGGCGAATTCATCCGCGCGATCGGCGAGCTGGCTGCTCGCGCTGGCGCCACGCAGGATGCCTTCGGCGTCGCTGGCGCGCGCCATGGCGTCCTTTCGCTCGGTCGCGATGTCGCGCAGTCGTGCCTCGATGTCACGCAGTTTCGCTTCACCGTCGCGCAGCTGTCGTTCGCGCGCGCCGGAACCGAAGTACATGTCATCCACGCCGAGATGGCGACCGCCGCGACGTTCGCGGAAGTAGCCCTGCGGCGTGATCCAGTCCTGATCCTTGCCCAAGGTCGCGCCGTCGGCGATGTCCTCGACGCGGCGGATACGGTCGAGGTTACGCAGCAGCCAGTCGGGCGGTGCGGCGGAGAACTCGACCACCTCGAGCAGCGAGCTGCGTGTGGCGCGCCCGGCGGGGGCGCGGTCGGCGACGACGAAGTGCTTGTAGCGGTGCTGCTCGCCCAGCTTCCACGCTTTCTCGCGATCGCGCGGGTCGTCGAGCAGCACCACGTGGCGATAGCCCGCGAGTACCGCTTCGACGGCCGGCTGCCAGCGTGGCTCGACGATCTCGACGATCTCGCTGAGCATGCTGTGACGAATGCCCGCCTCATCGAGGGCGCGACGGAACGAGGCTTCGAAATCCGGGGTGTAGCGTCGGCCGCTGCGCCACGCCGACAGCTGACCGGTCAGCGTCGCCAGTTCCTGGCGCAGCTTGCCTTCCTCGGTCTGCAACAGGCTCGCCTGGGCGCGGGCATCGCGTGCGACATCGGCGAGACGTTCGTGATCGGCGCCACCCTGGGCGGCGACCATCTCGCGCAGGCGCGTTTCCTGCTTGATCAACAGATCATTCTGGGCGAGCTCGGCACGCGCCGCGTCGAGGCTCTTCTGCGTCTGCTGGCGCGCCAGGTCGGCCTCGTGCTGTTCGCCGCGAAGCGCTTCGCCCGAGGCATCTAAATCCCCGAGCTGTTTCGCGAGGTCCGCATCGCGCTGCTCCAGTTCGGCGACGCGACGTTTGACGCCGGTGAGTTGCGGACGTGCACCGCGCACGCCACCGCCCAGCTCGGCCAGCTCGGTGCGCGGAAGGATGCTTGCCACCAGATCGACGCGCTCGCTCTTGAGCGCGTTCCATTCCTGGAACGAGCGGGCGCGGCCTTCGGCGTCCTGCAGGCTCACGCCGATCAGCGACAGCTGATGTTCGAGACCGTGCTGTTCGCGGTCGGCTTCGATCTGTTCGTTGCGTGCGCGCTGGTAGTCATCGAGGACGGCCTTATCGCCGAACACGTCGAAGACCAGGTCGAGCAGCGCCTTGGGCGGCATCTGGCAGAGCTTGTCCGTGGCGCCTTGTTCGAGCGTGAGCACGCGGCGGATCGCCTGCGAAAGACCGGCGCCTTCGAGACGCACGCGGTACTCGCGAAGGCCGAGAAAATCGTTGCGCGCTTCGATCTCTTCGACACTCACGTCGCCGCCGACCACGGCGTACTGCCGCGTCCACTCGCCGCCCTTCTTCTGAATGCGGCAGGCGAGGGTCACCTCACGGTCCATCAGCGGGAAGAACGGACGCTCGCCGCTCGGTCCGGGGATATTGCCGACGCGGGCGCGCAGCCACGCGAACGGCTTGCCGTTGTGGCGGAGGTAGCTCTTGTAGTCGCGATTGCCCGCGCAGTCGATCGTCAGCAACGTGCGCAGCGCGTCGAGCAGGGTCGTCTTGCCGGAGCCATTCGGGCCCACGACGGTGACGATGTTGGTGTCGAGCGGCAGGCTGAAGCGCTGCCAGTAATCCCAGTGGACGACTTCGAGGCTGCGGAAATCAAACATCGGTGTTTTCCTCGGTGTCGTCGATCACGTCGTCGTCGCCCGGCTCGTCCGGATCGTCGGTGTCGTCATGGTGCGACCGGACCGGCGCGCGTGCCGCGGCATCGGACAGGAGGTCGCCCAGTGCGCCGTCGAGGATGCGGCGAGCGGTGCGTTCGTAATCGAAGGCGAGATCCAGCAGCGGACCCTCGGCCACTTCGCCCTTGCGACGGATGATGAAGCCCAGGCGGTTCAGCGTGCCGAGGTTGAAACCGACGCGCGTCTTGCCGCCCAGCTTGTCACCGAAATCGGCGAGGAGGGTGCGCTCGGCGATGACCGGTGACACGGCGGGGTCGCGCGGGATCGGTTTCTCTTCCGCGAACATCTGGCTCTGCGAGGCGGCGGCTTCGGCCTCCTGGCGCTCCACCTGGCGCTGGCGCTTAGGCAGCACGATCAGGGCCCAGATCACGACCAGCAGGGCGACGCCGTCGCGGTCGAGTTGCAGGGTGTTGGAGATCCAGCTGTCGCTGCCGCCGAAGACGACGCGCTCGCTCTTGCGCGCCACGGCAAGGCCGATGTACGCGGCATAAGGGTGTTCGCGCAGTTCGAGGCCGACCGCTTCGAGCCGGCGGTCGAGTTCTTCGCGGTATCCCTCGTCGAGCAGTGCCTTGCGGGCCTGCACGTCGTCGCGTGGCAACCAGCGCTGTGACAGCAGCCGGGTTACGAGGGTGGCGGTATCGTCATGCATCGGCGGTGTCCTTGGCGGCGTCGCGTGGACGCAGGCGTCCCGCGCTGACCAGCGCGATCTGGGGCAGGTCGGTTTCGATGAGCAGGGGCTCGATCTCGAGCGCGAGCGGTAGTCGCGCGAGATCGGCGGTGCCGCCTTCGAGGGCGGCGGACTCGGGATCGCCCAGCAGGCCGAGCAGCGAGAGCCGGTACGCGGACAGGGCGTAGTCGTCGCCGATCAGGGTGTCCGACAGTTCGCGCGGCTCGGTGATGGCGGCCAGTTCGATGCTCCAGTCTTCGAGGAATCGCAGGTCTTCCTCGTCCATCGGCAGGTCGGCGGCATCGGGTGGTTCTTCCGCGCCGGGCAGGGCGGTGACCTCGGCGGCAAGACGCTCACGCTCCAGCAGCTCGAACTCCGCCACGTCGAGGGCGATCTGATCGTGGATGAACGGCGCAGGCAGCGGCAGCAGCAGCTGCCCGTCTTCGAAGGAAGCCAGTGCATCGATGTCCTGGGCGCGCAGCCAGCCGACCAGGTCCGACGAGGACAGGCCGGTGCGTCCCAGGTGCACACGATGCTGGTCGATCTTGTTCAGTTCGCGCTGGAACGTGCCCGCCTGACGCAGCAGCGCGCTCTGGGCGCGACCCACGGCCTGGGCCAGCCGGTGCGCCGCTGGCTCGAGCTCGTCCTTTTCGGTGATGCCGGCGACGACCTCGGTGCCTTTCTCGACCCAGGTCCACACGGAATCCAGACGTTCGGCGGCGCGGCGAATGCGGTGCTCCGAGCCGGACAGCACCGCGCGGTCGAAGTCTTCCTTCAGTTCCGTGAGGCGCGAGAGCAGATGGCCGAGCTCGTCGACGGACACACGGCCCACCGCCTGACCGGCAGCGAGCTGCGCGGTGAGGTAACCGAGACCGTCATCGTCGTCGTTCTCGAACTCGA
Source organism: Luteibacter sp. 22Crub2.1 (assembly GCF_900167995.1). Taxonomy (NCBI): domain Bacteria; kingdom Pseudomonadati; phylum Pseudomonadota; class Gammaproteobacteria; order Lysobacterales; family Rhodanobacteraceae; genus Luteibacter; species Luteibacter sp. 22Crub2.1. Next base: position 99,421 of record NZ_FUYT01000003.1, on the reverse strand, counting down.
GCATCACCGCCAGCGCGGCGAGCGCCTTACGACCGAGTGGGCCGACACGATAACGCTGGGTCTCCGCGTCGTAGACGAGCAGCTCGTGGTCCTTGAGTCGCTGAACCACCGTTTCGAGCTTTACCGTGTCGACGAACGCCAGGTTGTCGCGGATTTCCTGGGGCGTCCATTCCGTCGCGTGAGAGCGTGCGCCGATCGTGCGCAGCACGAGCAGGCGCAACAGCACCTGCGCCTCGCTCCCATGAAACAGCGCGGAAAACGCGCGCAGCAAGCCGCGACCGCGCAAGAGCGGAAAGACGGTGGGGAGGTCCTCGGCGACGACGCCGTCGCGGAAGAGATCCTGCAGGCGTTCGTCGTGGACGTGGGTATCGAGCGTGCCGCTCAAGGTCAGCGACGGTCGACGCCGACGAAGCGAAGGAACTCACCCCGTGTGCGTGGATCTTCGCGGAAGCTGCCGAGCATCTGGCTGGTGATCATCGACACGCCACGCTTGTGCACACCACGGGTGGTCATGCATTCGTGACTGGCGTCGATGACCACACCGACGCCGCGCGGACGCAGCGTGTCTTCGATGCAATGCGCGATCTGGGCGGTGAGCTTTTCCTGGACCTGGAAGCGACGGGCGAAACCATCGACCACCCGGGCCAGCTTGCTGATGCCGACGACGCGGTCGGTCGGCACGTAACCCACGTGCGCGCGGCCGATGATCGGCGCCATGTGATGCTCGCAATGGCTTTCGAACTCGATGTCGCGCAGGACGATCATTTCGTCGTAACCGGCCACTTCCTCGAAGGTGCGGCGCAGGTACTCGGCGGGATCTTCGTCGTAGCCCTTGAACCAGTCGCCATAGGCCTTGACCACGCGCTTGGGCGTGTCGAGCAGGCCTTCGCGGTTCGGATCCTCACCTGCCCAGAGCAGCAGGGTGCGTACGGCTTCTTCCGCCTGTTCGCGGCTGACCGGACGGGACTTGGCGTCGTCGCTCATCGGGGGAGGTTCCTTAACGGTGCAAACGACGATTGTAACGTGGGAGCGGGCCTGCTCGCGATGGCCCGGGAGGCCCCGGCTCAGTCCGAGGTGTCGTCCGCGGCCGCGTCTGGCTCATCGGCCGCAGCCAGATCCAGCAGCTTCTGCGACTCTTCGCCACCCAGCGATTCGACGCCGCGGAGCTTGCGCTCGATGGCGCGGGTGCGGACCCCCGCGTTCTTGATGCTGTTGGTCGCCGAATCGAGCTGTTTCTGGGTGCGTTCCAGGACCGTGGCGAACTTGCCGAACTCGTTCTTGACCGCCGCCAGCACCTGCCAGACCTCGGACGAGCGCTTCTGGATGGCCAGCGTGCGGAAGCCCATCTGCAGGCTGTTGAGCAGGGCGGTGAGCGTGGTCGGGCCGGCGACGGTAACGCGATGGTCGCGCTGCAACTGGTCGGACAGCCCCGGCCGGCGGATGACCTCGGCGTACAGGCCTTCGGTGGGCAGGAAGAGAATAGCGAAGTCCGTGGTATGCGGCGGAGCGACGTACTTCGTGCGAATCCGCTTGGCTTCTTCCCGCACCCGTAGTTCCAGGGCCTTGCCGGCGACGAGCGCGCCTTCGACGTCCGCCGCGTCCTGGGCGTCCAGCAGACGCTGATAATCCTCGATCGGGTATTTCGCGTCGATCGGCAGCCACACCTGGGCGCCGTCGTCGTCGGCGCCGGGCAGGCGGATGGCGTATTCCACGCGCTCGGCCGAACCGGGCACCGTGGCCACGTTGGCCGCGTACTGCTCGGCGATGAGAATCTGTTCGAGCAGGGCGCCCAGCTGGACTTCGCCAAACGTGCCGCGGGTTTTCACGTTGGTCAGCACGCGCTTGAGATCGCCGACGCCCGTGGCGAGGGCCTGCATTTCGCCGAGGCCGCGCTGGACGGCTTCCAGGCGCTCGGACACCAGCTGAAACGACTGGCCGAGACGGGTTTCGAGCGTGGATTGCAGCTTCTCATCCACGGTGGCGCGCATCTGCTCGAGCTTGGCCGCGTTGTCCTGCTGGATCGCGCCCAGACGGGTTTCCAGCGTGGCGCGCACTTCGGTCAGGCGCTTCTCGTTATCCACGGTAAGCGCGGCGAAGCGCTGGTCGATCAGTTCGCCGAAGTGTTTGAGGGTAACGGCGGATTCTTCGCGGGTCTTGCGCGAGTCGTCGGCCAGGCCCTGGCGAAGCGACTGCAGGCCGAGATCCGTGCGTTCGGTGAGCTGGTCGAGTCGCTTGCCGAAGGCTTCGATGCGCTCGTGCTGGCGCTCGGCGGCCAGTTGCAGCTGTTCCTGCACATGACCGCGGAACTGGCCGAAACTCTCGCCGAGTTCACCACGGCCGGCGCGCTGTTCGTCGCGCAGCACGGATTCGAGGCGGCGCGTGTCGTCGCGCAGCGCGTCCAGTTTCGCGGCACTGCCGTCGTCCTGTTGTCTGCCGTTGCGGGACATCAGGACGAAAAGCAGCGCCAGGCACGCCAGAACGGCGACCAGCAGGATGATGAGGAGAATGGATTCGAGGGTCATGGGGCGAGAGGGTACCTGTGTTCGCGATGATCCGCAGGCGCCAGGCTATCGCCAGGCCTTCTCAGATCTCGCGATTGCCCACGATCACCACATCGGCGGGCCGCTTCGCAAACAACCCCACAGCGACAACGCCGACGATCTGATTCAGATCCGCTTCCAGTTCCACGGGATTCGCGATGCGCCAGTTGTGCACGTCGAGGATCCAGTTGCCGTTGTCGGTCACGACGCCATCGCGCCACACCGGCTGACCTCCACGCGCGACGATCTCGCGCGCCACATGGCTACGCGCCATCGGGATCACTTCGATGGGTAGCGGAAACTTGCCCAGCACTTCGACCTGCTTGCTCGCATCGATGATGCAGACGAATTTGTCGGAGGCGGCGGCGACGATCTTTTCGCGCGTGAGCGCGGCACCGCCACCCTTGATCAGGCGTCGCTGCGGATCGCACTCGTCGGCGCCGTCGACATAGAGGTCGAGGCGGCCGGCGGCGTTCAGGTCCAGCACGTCGATACCGAGCTTGCGCAGGCGATCGCTGGAGGCTTCGGAACTGGAGACGGCGGCTTTGATCCGGTCGCGGTACTGGGCCAGTTCGTCGATGAAGAAGTTCACGGTGGAACCGGTACCCACGCCGATGATGCCGCCCTTGAAACGGCCTTCACCCACGTAGCGGAAGGCGGCGGTTTCGGCGGCAAGGCGCTTCTCGTTGTCCTGGCTCATGCTTTTTCCAGCTTGAGGATGAAATCCCAGTCGCCTTTGGCCACCGGCATCACCGACAGCCGGTTGCCCTTGCGGACCAGCGGCATGTCCGCCAGTTCGTCACGGATTTTCAGTTCGTCCAGCGAGATGGTGCGTGCGAGCTTGCGCTCGAACTTCACGTCGACCAGCATCCAGCGCGGTTCTTCGCGCGTGCTCTTCTCGTCGTAATACTTGGACTTGGCGTTGAACTGGCTCTCGTCCGGATACGCGGACGACGCCACCGATGCGATGCCCACGATGCCGGGTACGTCGGTATTGGAGTGATAGAAGAAGATCTTGTCGCCGACCTTCATCCCGTCGCGCATGAAGTTGCGCGCCTGGTAGTTGCGTACCCCGTCCCAGGGCTCGACACCCTTGCGTTTCAGATCGTCGATCGAGAAGGTGTCCGGCTCGGACTTCATGAGCCAGTACTTCATTCGGCGGCGCCCGTGCAGTCGATGAGCTCCTTGTCGGTGGCGATGTAGTCGAGCGGGATATCCCACTCGGCCCTCTCGATACCGTCGAGTTCCTGGAAGTCATAAGCCACGCCGACCAGCAGGGGCTGTGCCGGGCGCTTCTGATCTCGCAGGAATTCGAAGCTGCGGTCGTAGTAGCCGCCGCCAAAGCCGAGGCGGTTGCCCTTGCGGTCGAAGCCCAGCAGCGGCACCAGCACGAGGTCCAGTTTCGCGGCCTCGACGACGTGCCCGGAGGCTTTCGGCTCGGGGATGCCCATTTCGTTGGCCTCGACATCCTCGCCCGTGGTCCACGGTGCGAAGGTCAGACGGCGCTTGCCACCCGACTTGGTCACGATGGGCAGGTAGAACGTCTGCCCGCGCTCGGCGAGCGGGGCGATGGCCAGGTTCAGCGGCAATTCGCCGCCCGTGGCCCAGTAGCCGGCGACGTGCTTGTCGGTGAGGAATTCCGGCAGCTGTTCGAGCGAATGGCGCAGACCCTGGGCCGCGGCGACACGCTCGGCCGGCTTCAGCTGGCGTCGGCGCTGGACGAGGTCGGCTCGAAGTTCGCGTCTCTCGGGGAGCTTTGACATGGGACGATCAGCCGCGGTGGGGGCGCTGACCGGCCCCTGCGGACCGACCGGCTAAATAGGGAGAGGCGTTCTCCGCGATGCCGCTGCGCACCAAACGACCTTGATCCAAAGGATCAGGTGGGAGAGCTAGGCGGCATCAAGGCTTTCCGCACGAAGGCGGACATGCACAACAGCCACCAAAAGCCGACCCGGGGTCGTATGTAGGAACAAGGCAAATGTAAAGTGCGCTGGCGAACACCGCAGGGAACGCCTGCCGTCATTTTACCGGTGCGTCGAGCAGACCATCAAGCTTTCTGCGCAAAGCGGCCAGTCCGTCGGTCAGCACCTGTTCCTGCGAGCCGTGCTCCTTTCTGAGCGAAAGCAGCTCGTGGGCGATGCTGACGGCGGCCAGGACGGCCAGGCGATCGAAGCCAGGCGCCTTGGAATGCGACTTCAGCTCACGCATCTTGCCGTCGAGGAACCGGGCGGCGTCGATCAGGCCGTCACGTTCCTCCGGCGCGCACGCGATGTGAAACTCGCGATCGAGCAGGCGCAGGGATACCGGTTCGCTGGCGGTGGCATTCATAAAGAGGTATCAGCCCGTGTTCTCGAGCGCCTTGAGGCGCTGGATCATCGCTTCCACGCGGCTGCGCGCCTGTTCATTGCGCGCCATCAGCCCCGCACGTTCGTTCGCCAGCTGTTCCTGGCTGTGCCGCAGACTGCGGTTTTCCTCGGTAAGACGGCGAACGGTGTCGACGAGCCGGTCGAGCGTGGCGCTCAGGGCTTCCAGTTCAGTCTTGAAGGCGTCCGGGTTCGTCATGCGCGGACTATAACAGGACGTTTTCGCGCTGTCGGCAATCCGTGAAGCGGAAGGCAGGCGCAGCGTGAAGGCCGCTGCATTAGACTGACCGCTCAGTTTCCCAGGAGTACCCGCCATGTCGGCCAACCAGACCGTCGATCCGGAAGAGATCGCCGAACTCATCGCCCGTTGCAAGCTGTCCATATCGGTCAGTGAATTTCATGGCTCCCTCGTGGGTTACTTAAGTGCCGGCGGTCGTTTCCCTCACGGCTCCGTGCTGTCCGCGCTCGAACTCGAGCCCGATCCCGCACCCAATCCGGACGAGCAGGCCATGCTGACCCGGCTTCGCCATCAGACAGAAGAGTGGCTGGCCGACCCCGAGCTGACCTTTTCGCCGTGGCTTCCCGATGACGACGCACCCGTGCCGGAACGCGCGGAGGGCCTGACCGATTGGGTCCAGGGTTTCCTGGGCGGTTTCGGCCTCGGCGGCTCGGTCGAGGTCAACCGGGGCATGAGCGATGACGCCAAGGAAGTGCTGCAGGACATGGCCGGCATCGCCACCACGGAGTTCGAGTTCGACGCGGACGACGACGTCAACGACGAAAGCCTGACCGAGCTCGAAGAATTCGTTCGCGCTGGCGCCATGCTGCTGCACGCCGAACTCAGCCGCGCCTCCCGACCGGCCAACGACACCCTGCATTGATCGCCGCGGCCGAGTACGCCCGGCGGCGCCGGGAGCTGATGCGTATGACCGGTGAGGACGCGGTGGTGATCCTTGCCGCCGCTCCCGAGCGCATGCGCAATGCCGACGCCCCGTGGCCGTACCGACAGGACTCGGACTTTCATTACCTCACCGGCTTCGATGAGCCGGAAGCCGTGCTCGCCCTGCTGCCGGGGCGCGCGCACGGCGAAACCGTGCTGTTCTGCCGCGAGCGCGATGCCGAGCGCGAACGCTGGGATGGCGAGCGCATGGGCACCGATCGTGCGGCGCGCGAACTTCGTCTGGACGATGCCTTCCCCATCGACGATATCGACGACATCCTTCCGGGGATGATCGAGGGGCGCGCACGGGTCTACTGCCATTTCGGTCAGGAGCCCGACTTCGACGCACGGCTGCTCGCATGGATGCGTCGTTTACGCACCGCACGTGGCGGCGGGGTGGTGCCGAAAGACCTCGTCGCGCTCAGCCACCTGCTGCACGACATGCGGCTGTTCAAGTCGAAAGACGAACTGGCGCTGATGCGTCGCTCGGCGGAGGTGGCTGGGGCGGCGCACGTTGCGGCCATGGCGATTGCAAGGCCCGGTGTCGCTGAATACGAAATTGAAGGTGAGATCCTTCGCACGATTCGCGGCCAGGGTGCGTTTCCCGCCTTTCCTCCGACGGTGGCTGGTGGCGCCAACGCCTGCATCATGCATTACCAGGCCAATCGTGCGGTTCTGCGCGAGGGCGACCTGCTGCTGATCGACGCCGGCGCGGAAGTCGATTGCTATGCGTCCGACATCACGCGTACGTTCCCCGTCGGTGGTCGTTTTACGACGGAGCAGCGCGCGCTGTACGAGATCGTGCATGAGGCGCAGCTGGCGGCGATCGATGCGGTGCGCCCGGGGCGTTCTTTTGCCGACTCGCACGACGCGGCCGTGCGCATTATCGCCGAGGGTCTTTGCGCTGTCGGGATACTCAAGGGCGGCGCCGACCGCGCGATTGCGGAAGGCAGCTATAAGCCGTACTTCCCGAGCAAGACGGGGCACTGGCTCGGTCTCGATGTCCACGATGTCGGCGACTATCGCATCGATGGGGAGCCGCGCATTCTCGAAGAGGGCATGGTCGTCACGGTCGAGCCGGGTATCTACGTGCCGCCTGACGACAAGCGAGTCGATGGACGATGGCGGGGTATCGGTGTCCGCATCGAGGATGACGTGGCGGTCACGAAGGGGTCGCCGGATGTGATGACGGCGATGGTGCCGAAATCGCCTGATGCGCTGGAACGCTGACCCTCGACATGACACGCTCCGAATGACGCCGAACACCATGCGCTACGGTTCCGTCGATGTCCTTCGAGGCATCACCGTCGCGGCCATGCTTCTGGTTAACGATCCCGGCGACTGGGGCCACGTCTGGTGGCCGCTCGAACACGCCGAATGGAACGGCTGCACGCCCACCGATCTCGTCTTCCCGGTCTTCCTCTTTATCGTCGGCGTATCGATCGCGCTGGCGATCGTGCCGCGTGTCGAAGCTGGCGCCGTGCAGGCGCCGATCCGCGATGCCGCCCTTCGCCGTGCGCTGCGTATCGTCGGCCTGGGACTGGCGTTGAACCTCATCGGGTGGCTCGCCATTCCGGAGCCGCATCTGCGTCTTCCGGGCGTTCTGCAGCGGATCGGTATCTGTTTCGCTTTCGCTTCGTTGCTAGCGATCTACGCACGGGCAGTGACTCGGGACATCGTCTGCGTTGGACTGCTCGTTCTGTACGGGGGACTGTTGCTGGCCGGTGGCATGTCGCCATGGACCAACTGGGCGAGCCAGGTCGACAGTACGGTATTCGGACCCTTCGTTTACGTCATCGATCCCGCGACGGGGCGTGGTCACGATCCGGAGGGCTTGCTTGCGACGCTTCCGTCGCTGGCGACCACGTTGATCGGCATGCGCGCCGGGGCGTGGTTGCGCACGGGCGCGCTGCGAAAGCTGCTTGTGGCCGCGGTCGTATTCGCCGTGGCGGGCTGGCTTCTACAGGCGGTCTGGCCGTTTAACAAGAACCTCTGGACACCAAGCTACGTGCTCTGGACGGCCGGGGTGTCGTTCGCACTGTTGTCCCTGGCTCACGTGCTGGTGGATCGGCGTGGCTGGCGCCTTCCAGGCCGAGCCTTTGGCAAGAACGCCATCGCGGCTTATGCGGGTTCCGGGCTGATGGTTTACCTGCTGATCGCCCTGGGTGTCACGGCGCCCCTGTACCGCATCGCCTTCGCGTCATGGATGACGCCGCTGTTCGGTCCGTATGTTCCTTCGGCGGCGTGGGGTGTGGTATTCGTGACGATCTGGTGGGGTGTCGTGCGCTGGATGGACCGGCGTGCGATCTATCTGAAGGTGTAGCGCGCGACCGTCGTGCGGTCGCGCGCAGGCGCGCTCCTACAGGAGGGCGAAGGCGTCGCGGGTCAGGTTTTCCGGCTCGCTCGCGGTGCAGACCACATCGTCTTCGATGCGGATGCCGCCGTATTTGCGGAAGGCGTCGACCCTGGCCCAGTCGATGTCGCCCGAGAACGGCTTGTCCTTCAATTCCGCCAGCAGCATGTCGATGAAGTAGATGCCCGGCTCGATGGTGACGACCATGCCGGCTTCGAGTTTGCGCGTCAGACGAAGGTACGGATGACCTTCGGGCTTGGCGATCGTGCCACCCGTCTCAGCCGCCTGGAAGCCGCCCACGTCGTGCACCTGCATGCCGATGCCGTGACCCAGCCCGTGCGGGAAGAAGGCGGACGATACACCCGATTCGACGGCGCTCTCGGCGCTCATGCGAATGAAGCCGTGCTCACGCAAGACGCCCGCGAGCACGTGGTGTGCATGGACATGCAACTCCGGATAGCTCTGCCCCGCACGGACCCTGGCGACGAACGATTGCTCGGCGGCATCGACGGAATCGATCAGTGCCTGGAATTCACCCGCGTTCTTGCCTGCATACGTGCGGGTGATGTCGCTGGCGTAGCCGGAGGCGCTGGCACCGGCGTCGATCAGGAACGAGCGGCTGTCGGCCGGCGCACTGCGGTCGAAGTTCGTGTAATGCAGAACGGCGCCGTGCTCGTTGAGCCCGACGATGCTGGCGTAAGGCAGCTCCGCGTCGAGCTGGCCGACGGCGGCCAGATAGGCCTGATGGATGCCCAGTTCGCTGGCGCCTTCCCGGAAGGCACGCTCGGCGGCGCGGTGACCACGCGTGCCCCGACGGCTGGCCTCGCGCATGAGTTCGAGTTCGTACGGCGTCTTGAATGCGCGGTGATAGTGCAGGTGGTCGATGACCTCGGGCGGGTTGTTCGCCACGATGTCCTGGAGGCCGCAATGCTGATCGCCGATCACCGCGCTGCGTGCGAGTCCCGGCAGTTCGGCGATGGCGTCGGCCGCTTTACGCACGACGACGATGTCGAAGTGGTCGACCCAGTAACCGGTCGGCGCTTCGGGCACCACGTGCCAGTAGTCACGCGGCTGTAGGAAGACCAGCTTCGGTTTCTCGCCCGGGGTGTAGACCAGCCAGCTACCCGGCGCGTCCACCAGTGGCAGCCAGTGCTTGAAGTGCGGATTGACGATGAACGGGTAGTCCTGGTCGTCCAGAAACTTGGTGATCGGCCGGCCGGCGGGCACCACCAGATGCTCGAAGCCGCCGCGCGCCAGGGCGGTGTCGGTGCGCTCGCGCAGGGTCGCGAGGTGCTGGGGGTAAAGCGCGGCAAGCGCGTCGTTCATCGTGATCTCCGGGGAAGGGGAGTGGGACAAACGTCAATGGTGCGCCTCCGTGCGCACCTAGCCAACCCCGGGGAGCGCTATCAGCCCCGGCCGAAGACCACGGCGTAGTCGCTGGCCAGATCGCCGAGCCGGTGGCGGAGCAGCGTCGCCGCGTGATCGGCGCCCGCGCCGGTGAGGGACCGCACATGGGCGCCGTAGAGGGTGATGGCGAAATGGCCCACCGCGAAGTCGTGACCGGGGGAGCGCCACTGGGTCAGCGGGGTCCAGTTGGCGCAGGAGGGGCAGGCCACGTAGGCGGAATCGGGCGCTTCGCACCACACCGCCAGGGCTTCCTCGAGGGCTTCGCTACCATCGTCGCCGGGCGCGAGCGGCTGATTGCATTCGGGGCAGCGGATGCAGAAGCTGCCGTCATAGGGGCAGAAAATGCCATTCTCACGGCCACCGTCGATCAGTACGGCGCCGCCCGTGCCGTCCTCACGCCAGCGATGACCGCTGGCATGCAGGCCGATCGCACGCACGCCGCTCTCGGCGAACAGCGGATCGTCGAGCACGGGGAAACAGGGGTCGGACGGGTTCGATGGCAGCGGCGCGATACTGCCTTCGCCGACCAGGCGGCGATACAGCTCGACGGCGGCGGCCGCGGCATCGTCGCGTTCGAGTTCGGTATCGACCAGGATCGTGGTGGCATCGCTCATAAGGAGCGATGTTGACTCTCCGCGCGGGGCGTCGTAAAGCATGGACAAATGGCTCCGTTCAGTCCGGTGGCGGTCCGATCCACTCGTCGATGGCGCGAACGTCATCGTCACTCGCGGCCACGATGCGGTAGCCGGACCAGAACTGGCCGGCAGCGGCCGCCGGTTCGTGCCACTGTTCCTGGAGGCCGATCTCGACGCGATGCTCGCCGTGCTGGGCGCCCGGCAGCATGAAAGCCACCTGGTGGACGGCACCGCTGCGCGGCGCATGAGGGCCCAGCAGCATCAGTCCCGTGGCCGAGAGATTGCCGAGCTGGCCGATCACGCGCTCGGTCATGACGTCCACGATCGGTATGGGTGAAGTGGCCCGCTTGCGCGGTGCGCGACGTTGTTCGAAATCGCGGTTCATGCGTGGCCCGCCTTGCGCCGGGTGTCGTCACTGTCGCGGCGCAGGTTGCGCGCGATGGCCTGCCAGGCCCGATCGATCAGCGACACGCGTTGCTCCCTCCACTCACGCGCTTCGTTCGTGGCGACGAGGCGGGCCAGGCGGGTAAGGTCGATATCGTCGGCACGGCCGCCGCGCTGGTTCACGAACAGGCAGCGGCCGGTGGCTGGCGAGAACCACGCCAGTTTGCGCCGGGTCTGGCTGCCGTCCGGCTGGGTGAATTCGAACCAGGTACCGAAGCGAAGCGTGGCGAAACCGTCGTAGACGCGCCGCGCGGCGCCGTCCATGGGCGTCGGCTCGACGGCGGGGACCGGTTCGCCGTGCGCCGTGCCTTCGCCAAGGCGCGGCCGCTGCTTCAGGCGTACGGCCACGTCGGTCGGCGTGAGATCGGCATCGGTCGCTTCGCGTCCCGACGGCTCGAACAGTCCGCCAGCGACCTGCAGCGCTTCCGCGGGATGCATGCCCAGATGTTCCAGTCCCCGTTCGACTTCCACGCGCAGCTTCTGCACATCGGCGATCGGCCGGCGTCCGAGCAACTGATCGGTGACACCGAGGCAGTGAAGAAAGGCTTCGCCGTTCTCGCCACCGCGCAGGATGTGCAGCGCAAGCACGTCGGCCCACGTGCGTTCCAGCAGGATGCGCAGGACACCGCGTGGCGGCGCGTCGCCGGTCATGCGCTCACCCATGATCTCGGTGGCGCGCTGGCGCGCCCGCTCGAGACGGTCGCGACCTTCCATCGCTTCGATCTGCCGACGCTCGGCGACATGCGCCTTGCGCGCCAGCATGGCGATCTGCTGCTCGATGTCCGCGCGCCACGCGGGGTCGATTACCTGCGCGTGGCTGGCTTCCACGACGAGTCGCTCGAGGCGGTCGACCAGTGCCGCATCCGGCTCGCCTTCCGTTGGATCGAGCCAGTGGTGTGCGGCCTCGCTCACCGTGTCGAGCAGCTGGCGCGCCGGATGTTCGGGCTGGTCGAAGAAGCCGCGATCGTTGACGGCGGCACGCAGCATGGGCCATTGCAGTCCGCCCAGGACGGCGCGCGCCGGACTGGCGGTGGCGACCTGCTGGCCCAGGTTCTGGAAGAGGAGGGCGGTGAGTTCCACCGTGTCGCCCTGTTCCTGCGACAGCTCGGCAAGCGGGGAGCCGGCCGGCCGGCTGCGGTTGAGCTGGGTGAGCAGTTCGTCGCGCAAGGCCTGGGCGCTACGGATTTCCCGCTGCGCCGCGTCGGTGACGTCACTCACGTGACCTTGCAGGGCGAACAGCGCGGTCTGCAGTTCGTCGTCGGAGGCCAGACGGCCTGGAGCGAAACCGGCGCCACGTCCCGTCTGCACGCGCGTGGTCAGCAGGTTGCGCAGACTTTCGAGCACTCCGATGTGGCCCTCGGCAGTCGCCGTGGGCGCGGCGGATGCATCGTGCGTCGTCGCGGTTGTCGCCGCGGGCTCGCCGGGTTTCGACCGGCGCTCGGTCGCCGGCGTGGATGCGACGCGCACGTTGGGGTAGACACGGAATCCGGGCAGGATGCCGCGTGTACGGTAGTGCTCGTTGAGCGCTCCGTAGAACGATTCGCTCTGCGCCAGCACGCGTGCGTCCACCGCGTGGAACAGCAGCAGGCGATGGGCGGTGGTCAACGGCATCGGCTTGACCGCGGCGCTCAGTGCGGCGGCCAGTGCGCGCGGCCCGGCGGGCAGCGCCTCGCCCTCCAGTGGCGGGGTTCCCGCCAGCACCGCGAGGCGGTAACCCAGTTCGAACAGGCTGCTGGCGCTGCGCGCTTCACCGCGGGCGGCCATGCTGGCCAGTGCGTCCTCGATTTCCTGCTCTTCGGGATCGACGAGGCTGAGCCCCGTGGTCAGCTGACCGGCCAGAGACGGTTTGTGCTCCGCGCTCTCGCCAAGATGGCGGAAGCGCTCCGACAGGCAGGCCGCGAAACGGTTACGGAACGCCGGGCCATCGCGTTCGACGATGGTGCGGCTCTCGAAGCATGCCTGTTGCTCGAGGTGGTTGCGGCTGCTCTCGGCGGACGCGAACAGGCGCCGGTCGAAATCGCGCAGCGACTCCCGCAAGGGCATGTCCAGCCACGTCAGGCAAAGCGACAGACCCTGCTGCGCTTCGCGCTCGGCGCGCGGCGACAGGGCGACGGGATGCGGTCCCGTCCGGCCGTACGGCGGCGTGCCTGGTGTCATGACTTAAGGTCCTCCCCGACCTTCGCAGGAAGTTTAGGTGTGCGGACGGGTGCGACGCCAGCGAAACCATGGCGGGCTTACGGCTTACCACTTATGGACTAGACGGGCGCGCGCCGTTACGCCATGAACGCTTCGATCACATCGTTGAGAAAGCGCTGGCCGAGCGCGGTGGTGCGCAGGACTGACGGGTCGTCCACCAGCCAGCCACGCCGGAGGCAAAGCGCGAGACCCTGAGCGATCGTCTCCTGCGGCAGCCCGGTCCGTTGCGTGAAATCGGCCATGGGCACGCCGTCGATCAGGCGCAACGCATTCAACATGTATTCGAAGGGCAGGTCGTCCGCACCGACGTAGCCGTCGCCACCGATACGCGCCGGCTGACCAGCGGACGCGAGGTAGGCGGCCGGCAGGCGGGTTTTCCAGCGACGGCGCACGCCGCTGGCGTCGCTGATCTTGCCGTGTGCCCCGGCACCGATGCCTAGGTAGTCGCCGAAGCGCCAGTAGTTCAGGTTATGCGCGCAACGGCGGCCACCCTGCGCATAAGCCGACACTTCGTACTGTCCGTAGCCGCCCTCCGCGAGGCGAACCTCGCAGGCTTCCTGGATCGCCCAGGCGGCATCGTCATCGGGCAGCGGCGGCGGGTTGGCGGCGAACGCCGTATTCGGCTCCAGCGTCAGCTGATAATGCGAAATATGCGTCGGTGCCAGCGCGATGGCCTTGTCGACATCGTCAAGCGCGCCCGCCAGGTCCTGCTCGGGAAGGGCGTACATCAGGTCGATGTTGATATTGTCCAGGCCGGCGTCCTGCGCGCTGCGCACCGCGTTGGCGGCCTCGCTCGCGGAGTGGATGCGACCCAGACGGTGCAGCTTGGTGTTGTCGAAACTCTGCACGCCGAAGGAAATGCGGTTCACGCCCGCCGCGAGGTAGCCGTCGAAGCGGCCGTGCTCGACGGTGCCCGGATTGGTTTCCAGCGTGATCTCGGCGTCATGCGCGAACGCGAAGCGTTCTTTGGCGCCGTCCAGAAACCGTCCGACCAGTTCGGGTGAGAACAGGCTGGGGGTGCCGCCGCCGAAGAACACCGTGCCGATCGACCGGCCGTGCAGCGCCTCGCCCATGTCCTGCAGATCCGCGTCGAGATCGGCCAGCAGCACGTCGACATACGTCGCGTACTCGGGTGTGCCGCGCACGCCGTGCGAGTTGAAATCGCAGTACGGGCATTTGCGCACGCACCACGGCATGTGGACGTAAAGCGACAGCGGCGGCGGGATCAGCGTCATGCGAGCTCGGCGAAGCGCGCCTTCAGCACGTCCAGCGCCTGGCCGCGATGGCTGAGGCGATTCTTCAGGGCGACATCGAGTTCCGCCGCACTGACGTCGTAGCCGTCGGGCAGGAACAGCGGGTCGTAGCCGAAACCGCCCTCACCGCGTGGCGCCTCGAGAATGCGCCCATACCAGCGGCCTTCGGCGATCAGCGGCGCGGGGTCGTCCGCATGACGCAGCACCACCAGCACGGCGATGAAATACGCCGTGCGCTTGTCGGACGGCACGCCGTCGAGCTCGCGCAGCAGCTTCGCGTTGTTGGCGGCGCTGTCGCCGTGCGTGCCGGCATAGCGTGCGGCGTACAGGCCCGGGGCACCGTCCAGCGCGTCGACGCAGATGCCCGAATCGTCGGCCAGCGCGGGCAGTCCGGTGATACGCGCCGCGTGGCGCGCCTTGATCAGCGCATTCTCGACGAAGGTCAGGCCGGTCTCGTCCGCGTCGCTGACCCCGAGGCTGGTCTGCGCGACCAGCTCGACACCGCTGCCGGCGAGCAGCTGTTCCAGTTCCACGACCTTGCCGGCGTTACCGGATGCAAGTACGAAACGCATGGTTCAGAGGTCTCCGGCCGTGAACTCGGGTGCGTAGTCCACGCGTCCGCGATAGCCGGTCAGTCCCTCGATCGTCAGCGGCAGCACCTGAAAGGCGTTGCCGCCTTCGGATGCGTCGTGCAGACCATGCGCGGATGCCTTGCCGAAGCCGAACTTGGTGTAATACGCCGGCGAGCCAAGCACGAACACCGCGCGCGCGTCCTGCACGAAGCAGGCGCCAATGCCTTCCTCGATCAGCGCATGGCCGATGCCCTGGCGCTGATGTTCGGGGTGCACAGCCACAGGGGCCAGGCCCAGCGACTTGCCGTCGTCACCTTCCTCGATCGTTACCGGCGACAGCAGCACGTGACCGATCACCGTGTCCTCGTCATCGACGGCGACCAGCGACACCGTGGCGCGGCCGGCATCGACCAGTTTGCGGACCAGCGTCGCCTCCGCGTCGCGCCCGAAGGCGGCGCGGTGGATAGCGACGATGGCGTCGAGATCGGCGGCCGTGGCGGCACGGACCTCGGTCACGGGGCGGTCTCGAGTGCGGCGCGCTGCGCGGCCACCAGTTCGTCGATGCCCTTGGCGGCCAGGTCGAGCAACGCGTTCATCTCGTCACGGCGGAACGCGTGGCCCTCGGCCGTACCCTGCACCTCGATGAAGCCGCCACCGTCGTTCATGACGACGTTCATGTCGGTATCGCAGTTGGAGTCTTCGGGGTAGTCGAGATCCAGCACCGGCACACCGTTGTAAACGCCCACCGACACGGCGGCGATGGCGCCGAGAATCGGGTTGCGCTTGATCGCGTTGCGCTTCGTCAGCGTCGCGACCGCATCGACCAGGGCCACGTAGGCACCGGTAATGGCGGCGGTGCGCGTGCCTCCGTCGGCCTGGATCACGTCGCAGTCCAGCGTGATGACGCGCTCGCCGAGGGCGGCGCGGTCCACGCAGGCACGCAGCGAGCGGCCGATCAGGCGCTGGATTTCCATGGTGCGGCCGCCCTGGCCGCCGCGCGCGGCTTCGCGCTGTGTGCGGTCGGTGGTGGCGCGGGGCAGCATGCCGTATTCGGCGGTGACCCAGCCCTCGCCCTTGCCGCGCAGCCAGGGTGGGACGCGCTCTTCGATCGACGCGGTGCACAGCACCTTGGTGTCGCCGAAGGACACGAGGACGGAGCCCTCGGCGTGGCGGGTGTAGTGGCGTTCGATGGTGACGGGGCGCAGCTGGTCGGCTGCGCGTCCGCTCGGGCGGGAGAAAGTCATGGAGAGCCTGATTTGGGCGCGGGCGGTGGGTCAGTTTACCATTGCGCCCTTTCCTCCAGCGCAAGCGAGCCTTCGATGATCCGCAGCATGACCGCTTACGCCTCCGCCGAGCGCGCCGGCCCGTCCGGCACGCTCACCTGCGAGCTGCGTACCGTGAACCACCGGTACCTCGAGATCAGCCCCCGGCTGCCCGAGGACATGCGCGGCTTCGAGAGCGCCCTGCGCGAGCGGATCGGCGCCCGGCTGTCCCGTGGCAAGGTCGATATCACGGTGCGCCTGCGCGCCGAGGCCGGTGCGGCGGAAGGCCCGCAGGTCAACGGCGCGGTGCTGGCGCGCCTGTCCGAGCTGGCGCTGGACTTCGAGCAGCGCTTCCCGCGGATGACGATCGAGTTCACGGAACTGCTCCGCTTCCCGGGCGTGCTCCAGCAGCCGGAAACCGACGCCGACGCCCTGCAGGTCGCCCTGCTGGACGTGCTCGAGCGAGCCCTGGTTGCCCTCAATGACACCCGCGCCCGTGAAGGCCAGAAGCTGGGCGAGATGCTGAAAGAACGTCTGGACGGCATCGAGAAGATCGTGGCCGACGTCCGCGTCTGGCTCCCGGAAATCCAGGCCGCCCTGCGTGCCCGCCTCGAAGGGCGTCTTGCCGACATCCGGCAGCCGGTGGAGCCGGGCCGTCTGGAGCAGGAACTGGTGCTGCAGATCACCCGCGTCGACGTGGACGAAGAGCTGGATCGCCTGACCACCCATATCGCCGAGGCACGTCGCGTGCTGGCGCTGAAAGAGCCGGTCGGCCGTCGTCTCGACTTCCTCATGCAGGAATTCAACCGCGAGGCGAATACGCTCGGGTCGAAATCGGTCGATTCGCGTACGACGAACGCCGCCGTCGAGCTCAAGGTGTTGATCGAGCAGATGCGTGAGCAGGTGCAGAACATCGAATGAGCCACCCCACCATGAATACCCCTGCCTATCCCGTCGGGACACCCGGTCAGCCCTGGAATGCATCCGACGTTGCCGCCTGGCGCGCGCGCCAGGTGAAGACGCGTACCTATGCGGACGACGTCCTACGTGCCATTGAGCCGCTGCGCGAACGTTTCGATGTGAGCGAATACGGCCGCCTCACGTACGCGGAGGGCAAATATCCGCTGCTGGCGATCCGTAGCCGTGACTGGGACGACCAGCTTCCCGTCTTGCTTGTCACCGGTGGCGTACACGGATACGAGACCAGTGGCGTCGAAGGCGCGCTGCAGTTCATGCGTGAGCATGGCGGCGATTACGCGGGTCGCGCCAACATCCTGGTCGTGCCCTGCGTTAGCCCGTGGGCCTACGAGCGCATCCTGCGCTGGAATCCGGATGCGATCGACCCCAACCGCAACTTCGTCGTCGACAGCCCGGCGGCGGAGTCGGCCGCGCTGGTCGAACTGCTGGCGCCGCTCGTCGATGCCGTGCTGGTGCACATCGATCTGCACGAGACCACCGACTCCGACGAGTCGGAATTCCGCCCGGCACTGGCCGCGCGCGATGGCGTCGATTACGAGCCTGGTGAGATTCCCGATGGGTTTTATCTCGTCGATGATTCGGGCAACCCGCAGCCGGCATTTCAGAAGTTCGTGATCGAAGCCGTCGCCAAGGTCACCCATATCGCGCCCGCCGATGCGCAGGGCGAAATCATCGGCTCGCCGGTTGTCGCGCCGGGTGTGATCGAATACGACGTCAAAAAACTCGGGCTCTGCGCAGGCATCACCAACGCCCGCTATGTCACGACCACCGAGGTCTATCCGGACAGCCCGCGCGCGACGCCTCAGCAGTGCAACGATGCCCAGGTGGCGGCGGTGCGCGCGGCCTTCGACTACGCGCTGGCGCATCAGGCTTGAAGCACTCGGCGCTCAGAAGGTCGCCATCAGCTGCGGGCCGATAGCCACCGCATCCGGCTCGTGCCGGCAGGCCGGGGACGGGGCCCCGATACATCGCATCGAGCGAACGCCAGCGGGTGATCCGGGCGCTGTGGCGGTCGGCCCACATCCACTCGGCCGCCATGGTCAGCTCGCGGCGTGTGTCTCCTGGCTCGTGGAAAACCTTCTGAGACCCGATCGCGTAGAACCCGGATCGGCCGCTCACGCGTCCCGCTTGTCCTTCGCGCGCCACCCGCGACGTATCCAGATAGCCGCTGAGCTTAAGTTCATCCGCCTCGCGCCGACCGGGTGCGATGAAGTGGATGTCCAATTCCAGCGGCAGCATGGCCCCGGTCGATCGTTGAGCGTGATGTGCATCGAGCCCGACGCCCACGTCGTCAACTTGCCGAGGTCGAGGTAGCAGAGGTGCTGAAGCTGCTGGAGGTGCTACATTCTGCCGTGCCAAGGCGACAATTTACCGCTGCATCGGCGTGCAAACACCTGCGAATCGGGCAAACCAGCGCTGTCCGCGCAGCAAGCTGGGCCGCCGGTCTGGGCAAAGCCTACTCACAGCATCGGCCGACGCTGGTCGTTCAGAACTTTACTCACACGCATGCTCAGCCGATCACTTCACGGACGGCGGGGCCATGATTCCGGCATTCGATTTCTCGGGCGTCCTTCCGCCCTATACAGGCAGCGCCCAGGCGATAGATGGGCGCTCTCCGTATCCGGTGAGCCTCCGTGAAGTTCACGAGCGCCTGGCTACGTCTCCTGCCCGAAAAGAGCTATTCGACGGCCTTTTGCGCTATCGCGAAGCCCTCCGAGGCTTCGGCATCGTCGACGGTTTCCAGTGGCTCGACGGCAGCTTCGTCGAAGACGTCGAGCGAACCGAAAATCGTTGTCCGCGCGACATCGATGTCGTCACGTTCGCGCGTCGCCCGCGCCATCTCCGGCGAGACGAAGCCTGGTGGACGGCGATGGATGAGCGCGGCGACCTGTTCGCGGCGCATCGGACCAAGCTGATGTTCCGATGTGATGCCTATTGCATCGACCTCGATGCACGATCATTGTGGCTCATGCGCCAGATAACCTATTGGCACGGACTGTTCTCACACCGTCGTGAAAGCAATCGATGGAAGGGCATGCTTCAGGTCGATCTTGTCGATTCTGGTGAGCTCGCCTTAGCAACGAAAGGATTAAATAGTGAGTAACTTCTCAAACATAGAGTGGCTACGCGCCGACCTTGGAGCGGCACGCGACATGCTTCGGTCTGCTCGCGCCTATCGTGACCCGCTAGCCATCTTGCAATACAAATGCAGGATAGAGGCGATCGAGGCGGACCTCGAAGCGGCGCTCAACGAAAAAAGTGAGACCGCTACCGCGACAATTTTCTTCGGCGGCCGTCCGCTTGTCGGATCCAGAGGCGTGGATATTCTCTTCGCGAGTAAGGCTCTTGAGCTCTTCCAGCAGGTATTGCTTGCCCAGTGCGCAGGCGACCGTAGTGCTATGCGAGACAGCGCCCTGCTCATGGTGACGGGCTTTGACAGAAGCTCGATGAGCTTTCAGCTTGAGGAGGAGGCAGCGCCGGGAATGATGGCAACGGGGCTAGCGGACTCCCTCGATCAACTTAGCCAAACTCTTGCGCTGTGCGCTGGACCTGGGGATGAGTGGCGTGCGATGTTGGCTCGGGTCGACGAAGGGCTATACAGCATGCTTCAGGAATGGTTTGTCTTCCTCGATAGTGCCGATGCCTCCGTCAGAATCATTCAACGGATGCGCGATTGTGATCTCAGTCGCGAAGGCGTGGCACTCGCTCGCGAACGACTGAGCCACGCCTCACGGTAACAGGGTTGGCTCCCACCGGCTCTACCGGCCGCCACGGGTTACTTCGTGCGTTAGACCGCGTTTGTGGCCCCGTAGAACGGGTAGTCCGTATAACCCCGCGCATTGCCGCCGTAATATGTCGCCTGGTCCGCCTTGGCCACCGGCCAGCCATGACGATAACGATCGACGAGGTCGGGATTGGCGATATACGGCGCCCCGAAGGCGGCCAGATCGATCAGCCCGTCCGCGATCATCGCGTTGGCCTTTGCGAGGTCGAGGCCGCCCGCAAGGATCAGCGTGCCGCCATAGGCGGCCCGGAATCTCGCGAGGAACCCATCCGGCATGGCGGGTGCGCCACGGCTGGCCTGATCCATGATGTGGACATACGCGATGTTGCGCTTGCCCAGTTCACGTACCAGATAGAGGAAGGTCTCCTCTTCACCTTCGAAGTCGCCCAGGTCATGCAGACGTCCGAATGGCGAGAGTCGAATGCCCACCTTCGCGGCGCCGATGGCGGCGATGCACGCATCCACGACATCGAGTGCGAAGCGTGCGCGGTGTTCGACCGTGTCGCCGCCATAGGCATCGGTGCGGTCGTTGACGGCGCCGTTGATGAACTGCTCGACGAGGTAGCCGTTGGCACCGTGGATTTCCACGCCGTCGAAGCCGGCGGCGACGGCGTTGGTCGCCGCGCGCGCGAAATCGGCGACCACGCGCGGCACTTCGTCGGTGCCAAGCGCGTGCGGCGTGCTGGCGGCAACGAAAGCCGGGTTGCCGTCCGCGTCATAACCGAACGCCGTGCAACCGGCGGCCGGACGTTTAGTGGAACTTACCGGTGCCGCACCGTTTTCCTGGAGCGACGTGTGCGACATGCGTCCGACGTGCCAGATCTGCGTGAAGATGACGCCCCCGAGATCGTGCACCGCGTCGGTCACCTTGCGCCAGGCCGTCACCTGCTCGTCGTTCCACAGGCCCGGGCAGTCGACGAAGCCATTGCCTTCCCGCGAGATCGGCGTGCCTTCGGTGACGATCAGGCCGGCTCCGGAGCGCTGGCGGTAATAACGCACGGTATCGTCCGTGGGCACATAGCCCGGGGCGCGCGCACGCGTCATGGGTGCCATGACCGCGCGATTCTTCAGCGGCACGCCCGCGAGGTGATAGGCGTCGAAGAGCCTCATCGTGTTCATGCGTCCGCTGCCTTGCCGTACGCGCCCGCGGAATAGGTCAGCTCATAGCTGTGGCTGTAGATCTCGAGGATGTTGCCGAACGGGTCTTCCATGTAGACCATGCGATAGGGCTTCTCGCCGGGAAAATATTCGCGCACGGGCATGCGCTGCTTGCCGCCCGCGGCGACGATCTTCGCCGCCAGACCCTCGACGTCAGGATCCTGCACGCAGAAATGAAAGACGCTGGTCTTCCAGTATTCGAAGTTGTTGTCCGGGCGCTGCGCGTTACGGAACTGAAAGATCTCCACGCCCACGCGGTCGCCCGTGGACATATGCGCGATGCGGAACGAACCCCAGCCGGCGCCGAATACGTCGGTGCACATCACGCCGATGGCGCTGTCGTCTTCCTCGATCATGGTCGGCGGCATGATGAGGTACCAGCCCATGACCTCCGTATAGAAGGTGACGGCGGCGTCCAGGTCGGTGACGGAGAGGCCGATATGGGAAAAACTGCGTGGATAGGTCGACATGGCGCGCTTCCTCGATTTATATCCGTGTGAAGCTAATAGCGCATCGCCATAATAGGAATGACTATCCCGTTATCGTGTTGATTAGATATTCTTATGGTTGCAAGGGGAATGTATGTCCGTACGTCGCCGCTCGTTGTGTCTGCCCCTGCTTCTGGCGCTGACGGCCGCATCGTCCGTCCAGGCCGCCGACGATGCGGTTCGCTGGAAACACGAGGCGGGCGCGGTCACCATCCAGCGCGATGACTGGGGCATCGCCCATGTGCATGGCAAGACAGATGCCGATGCCGTTTTCGGCATGGCGTATGCCCAGGCCGAGGACGACTTCAACCGCGTCGAGACCAACTATCTCGTCTCGCTCGGTCGACTGGCCGAAGCGGAAGGAGAGTCGGCCCTGTGGCAGGACCTGCGCCAGAAGCTCTTCGTCGACCCGAACGATCTCAAGGCGCTCTATACGCGCAGCCCCGACTGGCTCAAGTCGCTGATGAATGCCTGGGCGGACGGACTGAACGACTACCTGGCCACCCATTCGGACGTGCATCCGCGGGTCATTACGCATTTCGAACCCTGGATGGCGCTGAGCTTCAGCGAAGGCAGCATCGGCGGCGACATCGAGCGTGCGTCGACGAAGGGCCTGCAGGCCTTCTATGGCAACGACCCGGAAGGCGCCCTCGCACAGTTCACCCCACCCTCCAGCTGGTGGGAGCCCACGGGCTCCAACGGCATCGCCATCGCGCCGAAACTGACGGCGAACGGGCATGCCTTGCTGCTGATCAATCCGCATACCTCGTTTTTCTTCCGCTCCGAGTTGCAGATGTCCAGCGACGAGGGTCTCGACGCCTATGGCGCGGTGACCTGGGGGCAGTTCTTCATCTATCAGGGCTTTAACAAGCACATCGGCTGGATGCATACGTCGACCGGTGCCGACGTGGTGGATGAATTCGCCGAGACCATCGTGCAAAAGGACGGCAAGTCCTTCTACCGCTACGGTAGTGAGCTTCGTCCGGTCACGTCGCGCGACGTCGTCGTGCCGTATCGCATGGCGGATGGCTCGCGCGCCGCGCGTACCTTCACGGTGTACGCCACGCACCACGGCCCCATCGTGCGTGCCGAGGGCGATAAGTGGATTGCGCTTGCGCTGATGAACAAGCCGCTCGAAGCGCTGCAGCAGAGTTGGCTTCGCACCAAGGCCAACGATTACGCCGCGTATATGAAAGTCGCGGACTTCAAGGCCAATTCGTCGAACAACACGATCTACGCAGACGATAAGGGCCACATCGCGTACCTGCATCCGCAGTTCATCCCGAACCGTGACAACCGCTTCGATTATTCGAAGCCGGTCGACGGCAGCGATCCGGCGACGGACTGGAAGAGCCTGTTGCCGCTCGACAAGGCGCCACATCTGCTCGACCCGCCGACGGGCTGGATCTTCAACACCAACGACTGGCCGTACTCAGCAGCGGGCCCCGACAGTCCGAAACAGGCCGACTTTCCGCGCTACATGGACGCGGTTGGCGAGAATCCGCGTGGCCTGCATGCGACGCGCGTGCTGACGGGACGTCACGATCTCACCCAGGCGTCGTTGATCGACGCGGCGTTCGACCCGTATCTCCCGGCGTTCGCCCGGCAGTTGCCGATCCTTATCGCCGATTACGACGCATTGCCGTCGAGCGATCCGCGTAAGAAGGCCCTGACCGGGCCGATCGGCCTCCTGCGTACCTGGGACTATCGCTGGGGCGTCACGTCGATGCCGACGTCACTGGCGGTGTTCTGGGGCGACATCCTCTGGGACAAGGCGAGCAAACTGGACTCCGAAGAGGGGCTCAGCGTTTACGACAGGATGGCGGAAAAGGCGGGGCCCGACGTGAGGCTCGCCGCGCTATCCGAAGCGGTCGATCGTCTGCAGAAGGACTTCGGTAGCTGGGGCGTACCCTGGGGCGAGATCAACCGCTATCAGCGCGTTGACGGCGCGATCAAGCAGGACTTCGACGACGGCAAACCGAGCATCCCGGTGCCATTCACCTCGTCGCGCTGGGGATCTCTTGCCTCCTTCGGCGCGCATCGCTGGCCGGGTACGAAACGCTATTACGGAACCAGCGGCAATAGCTTTGTCGCCGTGGTCGAGTTCGGTGACAAAGTGAGCGCCCGCGCGATCACGGCGGGCGGTGAGAGCGGTGATCCTGCGTCGAAGCACTTCAATGACGAGGCCGAGCGTTACACCACGGGCAACCTGCGTAAGGTGTATTTCTGGCCCGAGGATCTGCAGGGCCACATCGAACGCACCTATCATCCTGGCGAATAATCGATTTACACGGGGGAATCTATGGCACGGTCTGTCTGGTCGCGAGTGGGCCTCGCGTGTGTGACTGGTTTGCTGATCGGTGCGGTGGCGGTTGCCGAGGAAGCTAAGCCATCGTCGGCGCAAACCGAATCGCAGGCGACATGGCTGCTTAAAGCCGACCGCGTTTTCGACGCTCGCAGCGAGTCTGCTCACCCTGGCTGGGTCGTGCTGGTGCAGGGCGAGCGCATCCTGGCGGTCGGCGCACCAAACGACGTCACCGTCCCCGTCGGCACGCAGACCATCGATCTACCCGGCACGACGCTGCTGCCTGGACTCATCGACGCGCATTCGCACATCTTCCTGCACCCGTACAACGAGACCTCCTGGAACGACCAGGTACTCAAGGAAACCTTGCCCTTCCGCACGATCGAAGCTGTGCAGCACGCGCGCGACACCTTGATGGCCGGCTTCACGGCGCTACGAGACCTCGGCACCGAAGGCGCCGGCTACGCCGATGTCGACGTGCAGCACGCGATCGATAAGGGCGTTATCCCGGGCCCCCATCTGTATGTGGCCACGCGAGCCACGATCGCCGCGCACTGCTACGGCCCGGGCCCGCTGGGCTTTCGCGACGACATGGACCTGCCGCAGGGCGCGATTCCGGTCAGCGGCACGGCGCAGATGCTCGATGCCGTGCGCGACCAGGCCGCCCACGGAGCGGACTGGATCAAGCTCTACGCGGACTATCACTGCGGCAAGGCGAAGGGCTCGATGCCGACGTTCACCGAAGAAGAGCTGAAGGCCGCCGTGGATGCCGCTCACGCCATGGGCCTGCCCGTTGCCGTCCACTCGACCACGGCCGAAGGCATGCGTCGTTCCGTCATGGCGGGCGTCGATACGATCGAGCACGGCTACGAAGGCACGCCCGAAGTCTTCGCGCTGATGAAGAAGCACGGTGTCGCTTTCATGCCGACGCTCGAGGCCAGCGCCGCGACGTCGGAATATTTCGGTGGCTGGAAGCCGGGCCGCCCGCCGACGGAATCGATGCAGAGGGCGGCGAGGGCATTCAAGCTGGCGATGGATGCGGGTGTGACGATAGGTAATGGCAGCGACGTGGGTGTCTTCACCCATGGGCAGAACTACAAGGAACTGGAGTGGATGGTGCGCGACGGTATGTCACCTGCGAAGGCATTGCTGGCCGCCACCGCTATCGACGCGAACGTGCTGCGTCAGCAGGATCGCATCGGCCAGCTCAGGCCGGGCCTGGACGCCGACATCATCGCGGTGCAGGGTGACCCGACGACGGATATCGGCGTGCTGGCGAACGTGGCGTTCGTCATGAAGGGCGGGGTGGTTTACAAGCGCTCGGGAATGCTCTCAGCTACTGATGTAGGAATTG
This sequence comes from Luteibacter sp. 22Crub2.1, assembly GCF_900167995.1. Classification (NCBI taxonomy): domain Bacteria; kingdom Pseudomonadati; phylum Pseudomonadota; class Gammaproteobacteria; order Lysobacterales; family Rhodanobacteraceae; genus Luteibacter; species Luteibacter sp. 22Crub2.1. The sequence continues at coordinate 74,388 of NZ_FUYT01000003.1, read as the reverse complement.
CTAATCGCTGAGTAGAGCCGCTAGGTCTGAATCCCTAGAGTTGTTTCGGTCGTATCTCAATCAACTCACCATTCCTTATCTCAATGACCCGGTCAGCCGACGCGATAGTCTCGGGTCGGTGGGCAACCAGGATGCGCGTGATACGAAGCTCGCGAATGGCCTCCCCAATCAGTTTCTCATTGGCGACGTCAAGGTGACTGGTGGCCTCGTCGAGGATAAGAAGCTTTGGCCGCCTGTAAAGTGCTCGCGCTAACGCAATGCGCTGACGCTGGCCGCCGGAGAGTGTGCTCCCCATATCACCAACCAACGTCATGTACCCCATAGGCATTGCCATGATCTCGTCATGAATTCTGGCTGCAACGGCACTAGCCGTAACCTGTGATAGGTCGGCATCGGAATCAAAACAATGAATGTTCTCTTCAATGCTTCCGGCGAAGAGACTGTCATCCTGCATAACGGCGGCGACCAAACCCAGCCTCGATAGCGACATTAGGCTATCCCCGGATTGGCCGCCGATGTAGACGTCGCCTCGCGTTGGCTGAAGCGTGCCGAGAAGTATCTTTATGAGGGTGGTCTTGCCGCAGCCAGATGCTCCGACGAAAGCGATGCACTCCCCTTCACCAATCGAAAGACTAGCACCCCGCAAGATTGTATTCTCGCCATGCGCGTAGCGAAACGTCAAAGCATTGAGATGTATTCCCTCGCTTGCATCAAACACAGTGACTTCTTGACGTTTCGCGACCGATTCGCCCTTTGTTCCATCGATGACATCTTCTAGCCGGTCAAAGTGCAGTCGGAGCATTACCAGGTCAAGGATTTTATCGAGAAGCAGTGATGCTCTGCTGGAGAAGGTTGTCCTGTAAGCGGCATACGCCATAAGGGCACCCGTGGACCATGCGCCGGATATTACTGATGCGGCGCCGAAGCATAGGACGGATATACACTCAAAGCTACTTATTAGTGCACACAGTTGGGCTACGTTGCTCCGGATTCTCATTGCTCGGTACATTGAGTTGTATTGTGTGATAAGTAGGTTGTGCCAAGCCTTCTTCCGATCCTTCTGCTTGCCAAAAAGTTGAATCACTCGCACGCCACGAAGGGTCTCTATAAGGTGTGTCTGCGACCGCGCACTGTGCTCAATTTGATCGGAAGAGAGATCTCTAAGTCGAAAGAAGAAGACTGCGCGCAAGATGGCAATGCACGCTATTGAGCAGAGAGATATTGCCGCAAGATCCGAGTGGTAGAAGAGCATGATGCCAAGGCAGGCGATTGCAACGGCGCCGTCAATAGCAAAGGTTCCAACAGCGCTCAGCAACGACTGCTGGATTGCGTCAACTGATGCGAACTTGGCTGCTACGTCGCCGACACTCCGCATTTCAAAGAACGACTGAGGTAAGGCCAGCATCTGGCCCAAAAATCCGGTCTTTCGCGTGAGCGCCAGATCGCATCCGAAGTAGTGAGCAATTGAGGTGCGGAGATACGTAACACCGTGTTGCACTATCTGAAGTACGAGAAACGCTAAACCCATGGTGAACACTTGGTCTATCCCGCCGGGTCCGCCGGTCTCGTCGACCAGCCACTGAGTTAGAAGCGGCGAGGTCAGGCCAAGGATTTCAAGAACTGCCGTAAGAGCAAGCAGCTGACTAAGCGTCGTCCAAGCCCCGCTCAGGCTACGCAGTGCGCTCATTTTTGACTTTGACCCGTCGCCTCTAACTTGTAGAGGCGGCTTGCTCCATATCTCCAGCGCCACTCCCGTAAAGCTGGCGGAAACTTGCGTACTAGAGATCTTTCGTCTGCCCCGAGCGGGATCGCAAGCGACGATATGGTTGCTGTGAACGGACTCGAGGACTATGTAGTGTCCCATCTCCCAGTGAAGAATTGCAGGATGCGATAATCTGTGCAGCTCTTCGGGCTCTAAGCGTACTGCTCTCGTCTCGCATCCGAGTTTCTCGGCGTGGCTAATTAGCTGATGAAGCGTGCTTCCGCGCGCTGACGTGCGAAATCTTGAGCGCAATTCGGAAAGCGTGGATCCTATTCCCAAATAGGAGACGACCATCGCTAGGCAAGCTAACCCGCACTCGCCGTCCTGGGCTTGGAGAATTGCCTTGACTCGTCGGTTTTTTGGTCTGCGCCAGCTTATATTTTCATTCGCTTCCATGCGCTTCCTGGCGTCCTTTGGCAATGATCAGGGGTTCGAGCATCCATTCGTAGATCTTCCTCGTCCTCATGGCGAGAATTCCTTTGATTTTCACGCCATGGGGGACCGATCCGATTCCTCCAGCCGCTTTCGCGACATTCGTTGGTATTGCTGAGACGTCGAAGAACAGGCTGCCGGTTTGGGACGGGTCGCTTGTCGGGCTTCCCCCCGTAATGGTCGTAAGTTCACCCGCGCTCATAGGGAGCCTCGGAACAGACGTTATTGTCGCGGTCGCCGTTCCGTACTTTCGCGCGTTCATTGATTCATATTCGATGACCGCAGTATCGCCCACCGATACGTGGTTGATGGCGGAGCCTGGAACATACAGATGGAGGACGGTCGGATCACTCAGGTGTGAGAGCAGGCTCAGAGTCGACGAAGAATCGACGGATTGGCCAAGTGCAGCAGTGATTGATGTGACGATGCCATCATGCGGCGCGGTGATGAGGTCAGCAGCTCTAGAACTTTGTTCGGCTGATTCCTGGCGTAGTGTAGAGGCCAGTCGAGCGGACTCAGCTTTATCCGCTTCGCTTTGATGCCTCCGTCGAGATAGTTCGATTTCGGTCACGCTCAGCTCGTGTTCCGCGCGCAGCACATCCCGTCGAGCGAGTAGGTACTTCGCGTGACGATCATTAAGGTCAAGCTTTCTCGCATCGACTTGCTCACGTGGAATCAGGTGTTCGTCAGCTGCTGATCTGAGTCTGGAGAGAAGATTTTCGCTTACTCCGATGGATTCATGCATTAGCGCCAGTTCCTCGCGCCGCCGACTGAGGTCCTTTTTCATCCAGACTGATTTGGCTTTTATTTCGCGGTCTGCAAGGTCGGCAAGTGCATCGTTTGCTCGCATCTCGGTTTCAGAAGCTGCTAGTCGGCGGCCAATTTCTCCAGATATTTTCGACGCCAGTGAAGATTTGCTGCCAAGTTCTCGGTCAGCTGTGATTTCGAAAAGTAGATCCCCCTTTGAAACCTTTTCGCCTTCTTTGACTTTTACTTTCGCGACAACGCCGGCTTGGTGAGCCTTTAATCGCGTTATTCCATCATTTCCGGTGACGTGCCCGTATACGCTAGTCGTTTGTGTGTAAGAGGACATAGCTATGAAGCCGCCAAACGAAACCACAGTGAAGCATATGATTACGGAGGCAGTTAGGCGCTTCCTTGGCCGTTCGATGTACGGGTCGGAGTAGGTAAGGCGGCTACGCCTGATCTCGCCTGGACCACTTCGGAATAGGGCGCCCTTATCATCGTCGTTGCTGCTAGGAAGCATTGTCCTATGCGTCGCCATCGTCCGTTGGACTCACAGGCATGTTTCCAGAGTACTTGACCGTCGCCTGACATCCTGCAGCTGCGGCGAATGCTACCCAGGCGAGGCCCGCGCCGCTGCCTCCCGTGAATGCAAGGGACATTAGACCCGAGCCCGCTCCAAATGTCTGACATGCGACCGCGACGCCACTATTCCAAGTTGTCGTATGGCCGAACACAGTCATGTCAATATTTACGGTTCCATTGTCGAGTGGAACTACCCGGAGACTGCCGTTGCCCAGGTGGGTCGTTATCAGGCTATTTTCGGCGCCGGCTACCCGCAGGATTTCGTTCTGGCTGAGAATTCTCAAGATGTGTGACTCCGTGACTAGAGTGGTTTTTGAAATGTGCGCTCGCGTTTTTTTAACAAGGCTTCGTGACGATCCTTAAACGCTTCAATGTTCTCCGCTCTCATAGCGATTGATCTGGTCAATTCGAGGCACTCGCCTAGATGTCCATCTTTTTGCGCCATTCTTGCGAACGCGCTCCGAAGCTCGGCGTGTTCGAGTAGCACGGTTTCTGTGAGCCATGAGATGTAGTCGGTAACCATCGGTGTGTGAAGGCCCACCGCGTAATGAACTGTTCTCTTTCCGTCGATTGGACTCGCGAAGTGCCACCAGCCTCTCGGCACGTACAGTGCGTCCCCCTTATGAAGTTCGATGTCGAGTTCCGGAGCGTTGGTAATTTCACCTCGTCTTGCCTTGCTGCGTTGATTTGGTGCAGGAAGCGGGTGAGTTGGCGACCAAAGCTGCCATCGTTTACTTCCGTCGATTTGCGCAGCGATTACGTCGTGTGTGTCCCAGTGCGCACCGAAGGAGCCTTCACCCGAAGTAGCTACGTAGCAATTGGCGGTCGAGACTTCCCTGGAGAACATCTTGATCTGGTCGCACAGCTGCTTCGCGTATTCAGTATTTCGGTCGATCCGATTGATTGCGACTGTCGCCCCCTGCTCGAGGTATTCTTCGATCCGCTGGATAGATACGATGCTTCTACATTCGGACACGTCTTGGTATGTCTCGGTGAACATTCCATACGGTATTAGTAGGCCTTTGAGGAAGACGTTTACCCTGCCGTCGGAGTGTTCGCTCGCGCAAAGGGCTTGGCAAATCTCGGCGGTTGTGTCTGGCATCGTCTTAATCGCAGATCGAACAAGAAAGGGCTTCTTTTCGTGATACTGGGACCGGAATTCGTTGCTTGATATGCCAAAATCGATCATCTTTTTCTCATATTTCATTCGTTTTTTGCGTACGACGGTGTTTTCGCGGGAGCCTCAAAGTGCAATGGATGCATTCGATGAAGATCCCCGTGACTAGCGTTGTGCACTTCGCGCAGTTCAGTGAAATACACACAGCCAGTAGTCCGCCGACTGCGGCGGTGGCTGCTTGATACTTGGTTCGAAGGCACTCCGCTTTGGGGTCGATCGCGATGTGTCTCGCGACAATCGCGAGCAGGGGTGCGATGAGTAGGCTCGTGCTCACGTGGAACGCGATGCCAAAGACAATCGGAGCGCTCGCCCTGGTTTCTGGGAGGGATACAATCGCTCCTGCGACCGCGATCTCGGCCAGATAGATTGTGAGGCTTCGGTACTTCATTCTTTCCCCTGTGCGTGTACGGTGGTGAAACGTACTGAGGGGCGAAGATCCAGACAATAGACTCTTGAGTAGTCGAGACGAAACCTTCAACTCTTGGCGCTGGGAACCTACAAAAGCGACGCGTTCGAGCGACCGCTCGCCAACCTCCATCGATGCGCGCGTGCTGCGTCAGCAGGATCGCATCGGTCAGCTCAAGCCCGGCCTGGACGCCGACATCATCGCGGTACAAGGTGACCCGACGACGGATATCGGCGCGCTGGCGAACGTGGCGTTCGTCATGAAGGGCGGGGTGGTTTACAAGCGCTCGGGAATGCCGGTGGCGATCTCATCGAGGTAATGCGCGTAGTGCGAGAGGGTCTCGTCGTTGCGTGCGTAATAACCGGGCGACCAGTTATGGCGGCTCACGTCGTCCCTCTCGTGCACATACACGGTGTCGAACTGCAATTGACAGTTGCGCCGGATACTTTCACCGGCGCAACTGAATGCCCTGTCAGTACGCGGGAAATCTCACGTTCGTCTGCGTTTCGCTGAGTGTCCACAGTCGTTCGGCGGCTTCAACATCGACCGCCCAGGGACGCACGCCAACCGCCTGGAAGCCCAGGGCGAGTTCGTCATCGACGGGCGGCATGACGGGCGACACATTGACGTCCTCGCAGTAGACGCCACCCATGCCGTCGAGTTGCGGACACGTCGCGCACCACACGCTGGTCGCCGCGCCCTGCGCCACATTTTTCATGCCACGCGCAAGGTCCACGGCCGGCCGGCCTTCCTCGTCGATGGCGCCACGGGCGCGGAGATCGTCTTCGCTCATGTAGCGCGCAAGATCGGTGACGATTGCCCCCGGATGCACCGAGAAGGCGCGGACGCCATGTGCTTTACCACGGGCGTCGAGTGCAACCGCAAATAGTGCGTTGGCGGTCTTTGACTGACCGTAGGCGATCCACGGATCGTACGCGCGGCGCTCAAAGTGCGGGTCGTCGAGATCGATGCCCGCGAGTCGATGGCCGCGAGACGACAGTGACACCACGCGCGCACCGCCTGCCGCTGCGAGTGCGGGCCATAGCCGCATGGCGAGCTGGAAATGACCGAGGTGATTGGTCGCGAACTGGCGTTCGTAGCCACGCGTATCCCTTTCCAGTGGACAGGCCATGACGCCGGCGCTGTCGATGAGGATATGCAGCGGTTCGCCTCGTGCGACGAAGCGAGCGGCGAAAGCGTCGATGGACTCCGGATCGGCCAGGTCCATGGGCTCGGTGACGATGTCCAGGCCGTCCAGTGCCTTTCGTGCCTTGGCGAGGTCCCGTGCGGGGACGATAACGCAGGCGCCGGCGGCACGGAGGGCCCGGCTGGTCTCGGTGCCTATGCCGGAGTAGCCGCCGGTGACGATGGCGGTCTTGCCGGTGAGGTCGATGCCGGCCAGCACGTCGTCGGCGGTGGAGGCGGCGGTAAATCCAGTAGCCATGGGGCTCTGCGGGGTCGACATGGGATGGGATCCTGTGGGGTCTCCCAGCAAAGATAGGGGTACGAAGTCGAACGATGAATGCTTGAAAATCCCTCATGCATGCTCAATCGTTCGGGAATGAACGACGATCCCATTTCCCAGGTCCTTCGGTTGGCCGACGTCGAATCCTTGATGTCGGGCGGATTCTCCGCCAGCGGCGCGTGGGCGGTCCGTTTTCCACCGCCGGACCGCATCAAGTTCTTCGCCGCCGTCCACGGCGCCTGCTGGCTGCGCATGGATGGCGAAGAGGCCGCGCTGCGGATGGAGGAGGGCGATGTCGTCCTCCTGACGGCGGCACGAGGCTTCATCATGGCCAGCGATCCGGATCAGCCGCCGATCGAGGCGTCATCCCTCTTCGCCGGCATGACGCGCCCTGAGATCCGGGCGCTGGGCGGGAGTCCCCGCGAGGGCGGCCAGGACGTGACTCTGCATCTCGGTGGCCATGTGCGGATCAATCCCGCTTACGCGTCTATGCTCAACGAGGCGTTCCCGCCCCTGATCCACGTCCGCGGCGATTCCGATGAGGCCCAGGTCATGCGCTGGGTGCTCGATCGTCTGGTCGAGGAATGCGACGTAGACCGCCCGGGCTCAGGGATGGTAACGACGCAGCTGGCCTATCTGCTGTTCGTCCACGTGTTGCGTTCTCATCTGGACAAGGGCGGCGAATTGCCCGCGGGCTGGCTGCGCGCCGCCGCGGATCCTCGCCTTGGGCCTGTGTTGAAGATGATGCACGGCGAGCCGGGCCGCGCCTGGCGCCTCGACCAGCTGGCCCGGGCCGCCGCCATGTCCCGAACCGTCTTCGCGACGCAGTTCAAGGTCGTCGCGGGGGTGGCGCCGCTCGCTTACCTCACCCGCTGGCGGATGCGTCTGGCTGAGCACGCGCTACGTCGTGGCGGCGTGCCGGTCGCGGCGCTGGCACGCGATCTGGGCTACGCCTCCGAAAGCGCTTTCAGCCACGCGTTCAAGCGGGTGGTCGGTATCTCGCCGAGCCGGTACGGGGGCTGAAGTGCCCGCGAAAGCCGGGTCCGTGCAGAATTTCGCTACAATTGCGTTTTGCCCGGCAGGGAATGTCCATGAACCCCCTACGAGAAGCCCGCGGATGATCGAAGGCACCCTGTTCGTGGTGGCCGCGCCTTCGGGTGCGGGTAAATCCACGCTGGTCAACGCGTTGCTCGAGCGCGAGCCGGATATCTCCCTGTCGATTTCGCACACGACGCGTCCGCCGCGCGTGGGTGAGCAGTACGGCCGCCATTATTTCTTCGTGGAGCGTCCGGACTTCGAGAACGAGATAGCCGAGGGCATCTTCCTCGAGCACGCCGAAGTACATGGCAACCTCTACGGCACCTCGCGCACCGTGGTCGAGGAGAAGCTGAAGGTCGGCTCTGACGTCCTGCTCGAGATCGATTGGCAGGGCGCGCGTCAGGTGCGTAAGGGCAAGCCCGATTGCGTGTCAGTTTTCATCCTTCCTCCGTCCCGCACGGAACTCGAACGCCGCCTGCGCGGTCGAGGTTCGGACGCGCCCGAGGTGATTGAACGCCGCCTGTTCAACTCGCGCGAGGAGATCGCTCATGCCCACGAGTTCGACTACATCATCGTCAACGATCGTTTCGAGGACGCCCTGGCGGACCTTCAGGCGATCGTCCGCGCCGTCCGCCAGCGCACGCCCATGTCGGCGCGCCGCCACGAAACGCTGATCGAGGAGCTGCTGGCCCCATGACCGACGACGCCATCGTCCGCATTCGCGGACTGACGACCGTACTCAACGGCAAGACGATTTTCGATTCCCTGGATCTCGATATTCCGCGTGGCAAGGTCACCGCCATCATGGGGCCCAGCGGTACCGGCAAGACCACCCTGCTCAAACACATCACTGGGCAGATGCGTGGCGATGCCGGTACGGTCGAGGTCGATGGCAACAACGTTCCCTCGTTGTCGCGCGAGAAGCTGTTCGAGCTGCGCGAACGCATCGGTTATCTATTCCAGAATTCCGCGCTGCTCACGGACTTCGACGTCTTCGAGAACGTGGCTTTTCCGCTGCGCCAGCACACGAAGCTGCCCGAGGAACTCATCCGCAACATCGTGCTGAACAAGCTCGAGGCGGTGGGCCTGCGCGGTGCGGCGAAGCTCGAGCCGACGGAGCTATCCGGCGGCATGGCCCGTCGCGTGGCGCTGGCCCGGGCCATCGTGTTCGATCCGGCGCTGATCCTCTACGACGAGCCCTTTGTCGGCCTCGATCCGATCGCGCTCAACCAGGTGCTGCTGCTGATTCGCACGCTCAACCAGACGCTAGGTATCACCAGCGTGCTCGTCGCGCACGAGCTCGCCGCCGTGCAGAAGGTGGCCGACCACGTCTACCTGATCGCCAACGGCAAGGTCGTGGCGCAGGGTGATCCCGCCAGTCTGGCCACCGATGGCTCGCCGTGGACGGCGCAGTTCTTCGGCGGTGAGATCGACGGTCCCGTTCCTTTCCAGTATCCCGCGGGCGATTACGCCACCGCGCTCGGTTTCCCCGGAGGCAAGGCATGACCACCCGGGACGACAATGTCGTCATCCGCAGCCTCGCGCAGATCGGCGCGTGTGGCCTGTTCCTCATCAATATCCTCGGTGCGGTGCCGCGCAGCTTCCGCTACTTCAGTGAGACGCTGCGGCAGATCTGGTTCGTCGGCGCGATGAGCCTGACGATCGTGATGACCTGCGGTCTGTTCGTCGGCATGGTGCTCGGCCTGCAGCTGTACGACGTGCTGTCGATCTTCGGAGGCACCTCGGCCACCGGTACGGTCGTCGCCATCGCGATCTACCGCGAGCTCGGTCCCGTCGTCACCGCGTTGCTCTTCGCCGGTCGCGCCGGCACCTCGGTGACCGCCGAGATCGGCCTGATGCGCGCGACCGATCAGCTCGACGCCATGGAAATGATGGCGGTGGATCCGGTCGCCTATGTGGTGGCGCCGCGTTTCCTCGCAGGCGTGGTCGCGCTGCCGCTGCTGGCCGTCGTGTTCTGCGCCATGGGTGTGTTCGGCGGCCATCTGGTCGGCGTGACCTGGCTGGGCATCGACAACGGCACCTTCTGGTCGAACATGACCGCGTCGGTCGACGTCCACAAGGACATCATCGACGGCGTCCTGCTCAAATCGTTTGCCTTCGGCATCGTGGTCTCGCTGATCGCGGTGTTCCAGGGCTACACCACGCCGCCCACCAGCGAGGGCGTCGCATACGCGACGACGCGCACGGTGGTCGCTTCGTCCATCGCCATCCTGGCGCTGGACTTCGTCCTCACCTCGTTCCTGATCTGAGGCACCGGAGACCCGCCATGACCATTCTTTCCCCTATCTCCCATTCGAGGATCGTGCCGTGAGCCAGAGACCTTCCTATGCCGTCGGCACCGGCCTGTTCATCGTGCTCGGTTTCGCCGCGTTGGCCTACCTCGCCACGCAGACCACGTCGGTGGCCAATTCGCATCGCGGTTCCGCCTATGAGGTGACCACGCGCTTCGTCAATGTCGGACAGCTCAAGGTCCGCGCCCCGGTGAAGGTTGCCGGCGTGCGTGTCGGCTCGGTCGACGCGATCGACCTGGTCCCGGGCAAGGAGGAGGCGAAAGTCACCCTGTCGATCGACGACAGCCACAAGGACATTCCCGATGACTCCGTGGCCACGATCTACACCAGCGGCCTGCTCGGCGACCAGTACGTCGGCCTGCAGTTCGGCCAGTCGAAGACGCCGGTCAAGGCGGGCGGTGAGCTCGCCTTCACCCGTCCGGCTCAGCAGCTGGAAGAGATGATCGGCAAGTTCTTCGGCGGCGGCAGCGCCCCCGACCGTCTGGGTGGCACCTTCCACGTGACGGGCAACTTCACCAACATCGGCGGCCTGCAGCCCGGTGCCGCGGTCAAGCTGGCCGGTGTGCCGATCGGCAGCGTCGAATCGGTGGTGGTCAAGCCCGGTTCGTCGGAAGCGACCGTGACCCTTGCGATCGACAAGCGTTACTCCCAGATACCTGACGACTCGGCCGCCGCGGTGTTCACAAGCGGTTTGATCGGTAGCCAGTATGTTGCGATCCAGCCCGGCGGCTCGCCGGAATACCTGGCTGACGGCGATGAGCTGGTGCTCACGCAGTCGGCGCTCCAGCTGGAAGATCTGATCGGCAAGTTCCTTGTGAACGGTTCGCCGAGCGACAACAAGAACGGTTCCGCCCCGGGCGGCAACCAACCCGACAACGCCGGCAAGAAGTAAGGCCGGCTCAGGAGATATCGCATGCTGCGTCAGATTTCCCTCGCCATCGCCCTTGCCATCGGTACGGTCGTTGCCGCCCCCGTGCTCGCCCAGGATGCCGCTCCGGCGTCGGCCGGCCAGCAGCAGGGTCCCCAGCAGGTCGTCCAGACCATTTCCGACGACCTGGCCAAGGCCATCGAAGGGCACCAGGCCGAGCTCAAGAACGATAAGGAAAAGCTGATCGCCGTCATCGACGACACCTTCCTGCCGCATTTCGATATCGATTACGCGTCGATCCTGGTGCTGGGTCAGCACGCCAAGGAAGCCTCGCCGCAGCAGCGCGAGCGTTTCGCCAAGGCGTTCTACAACTCGATCACGCACCGTTACGCCGAGGGCCTGCTCAACTACACGCGCGGCCGGGTCAAGGTGCTGCCGTTCAACGGCGACCTGAACAAGTCGCGCACCCTGGTCCAGACCCAGGTCGTGCTCGACGACGGCAAGACCGTCTCGGTCAACTACGTGTTCCGCCAGAGCAAGACCACCGGCGACTGGAAGGCCTACGATGTTGTCATCGAAGGCATCTCGTACATCACCAACTATCGCAATCAGGTGGATGCCGAGATCAAGAAGGAAGGTCTCGACAAGCTGACCGCCGACCTGGAGCAGAAGGGTGCCGGCGCGATCGAGGAAATGAAGCAGGACACGGGCGGCGCGAACAAGTGAGCGACGCGTCGTTCTCGCTGACGACCCCGGCGCCGGACACCCTCGCGGTGTCCGGTGACCTTACGTTCGCCACGGCCGCCGACGCCCTCCACTCGGCCCGCGCCGAGCTGGACCGCGGCAAGCAGACGGTGCTGGATCTCGGTGGCCTGTCGCACGCCGACAGCGCCGGGCTGGCCACGGTGCTGGCGTTGCTGGCGCATGCGCGGGCCCAGCGCAGGGCCATCAAGGTCGCTCGTGTTCCCGAGGGGCTGCAGGCGCTGGCGCGGGTGTCGGGCGTCGACGAGTTGTTGTGATGTCGTGGTTATGTCGAGCTGAGACAGGCCCTTCGGGGCTTTTTTCGTAGCCGGGCCCGCCCGTTCCATAAGGGTCCAGGCAAAAAAAAAGGCCCCGAGGGGCCCTTTTCATCAGTTGGGCTGCTGCCCGTTCTGGTTTTCCCACTTGTGCTGTTCGTCCAGGAGCTTTTCGGGATCGAAGTCCTTGTCCTGGTCGAGGCCCTGCAGCTGTTCGATCGCTTCCGCCGGCGGGTTGCCGTCGTAGATCTGGCTCAGCCGCTGCTGGCGGTACGCGTCGCGCAGGAACACGTAAGGATCGTAGGCCGAGGCCAGGAAGCTTTCCGCGTCGATGGCGCGGGCGCGCAGGGTAATGAGATAGAGCACCGACGGGGCGTAGTACTGGCCGGCCTTGAAGTCGTGGTTACGCGACAGGTAGCTCAGCGGATCGAAGAAGTAACTGTCGACCGGCAGACGCCAGATGTCGCGCACCGTGCTTGGACCGACGAACGGCACGACCAGGTAGTCGCCCTCGGGGACGCCCCAGCGGGCCAGGGTCACGCCAAAATCGCTGTCGTACAGCGGCATGCCGAGCATGCTGGCCGGATCCTTGAAGCCCAGGAAGCCGATGGTCAGGTTGACCACGAAGCGGCCGGTCGTAATGACCGCCTGCTTCGGACGGGCCTGGAGCAGCTGGTTGCCGATGGTGATCGGCAGCCGGATGTTCGTGTAGAAGTCGCTGACGGCCGTCCGCACCGGCGGGGTGGTGATCTTACGATAGCCGACAGCCACCGGCCGGATGATGGCCTTGTCCAGCTTGTCGTTGAAGGCGTAGACCTTCCGGTTGAACTTTTCATTCGGATCGTCGTTTCGCGGCGGGGCGATGTGGCACGCGGCCAACAGCGCCAGCGCGGCCAGGCCGACGGCATTACGGACGATCCGGGGGAGGTTCATGGGGCGCATCGGAGTGACTTTGGGGGTGGGGCGATGGGATAGTGTACCGCCTGGTTTTATTATTTGCACTAATGCCCGTCCGTCCTGGTCAGAACCGCACATGATACCCCTCACCTCATTGCCAGCCAACGGGGCTGACCGCTAAACTGCACAGTCAGAAGTGTCTTTATTGTCAAGGATTTGAAATGGCCCGTATTACTGTCGAAGACTGCCTCGAGGTAGTCGACAACCGCTTTGAGCTCGTGCTCATGGCGACCAAGCGCGCCCGCCAGCTGTCCAAGGGTGCCGAACCCACGCTCGATCCGGGCAACGACAAGCCGACCGTGCTCGCCCTGCGTGAAATCGCCGATCGTCGCGTCAACGACGAAATGATCGACGAGATCGACCGCGCCGCCCGCGAGCGCGCCGAGCGCGAAGCCCTCGAGTGGGCCGCCACGGAAGTGGACGACGACCTCTCGAAGGGTGGGGATGATTGATGATGCCGGGTCGCTGTCGGCCCAGCACTCATCTGAACGTTGCGCACGTTGACGCGCGGCTGCTGACGCCGCGCGCGGGAGGCTGCACCGGCTGACGGTGTAAGGTTCTCCCATGGAAGTCATTCCCGCCAAAAAACTGACCGACGTGGTCGATGATGGCCCGGTGCCTCCCTATGTGCAGGCGCTGGAAGAGCGCGTGGGCGCTTACCTGCCGCACGACCAGGTCATGCGCATACGCCGCGCGTTTCTCATCGGCGCCGCCGCGCACGAGGGCCAGACGCGAAAGTCGGGTGAGCCGTACATCACGCACCCCGTGGCCGTGGCCCACGTCCTGGCGGAGCTGGGTCTCGACGCCGAGACCATCATCGCCGCGATCCTGCACGACACCCTCGAAGACACCCGGCTTGCCCGCGAAGAGCTCGCCGGCGAATTTGGCGAGACCGTGGCGGAGCTGGTCGACGGCGTCACCAAGCTCGACAAGATGCGCTTTTCCAGTCGCCAGGAAGCCGATGCGGAAAGCTTCCGCAAGATGCTCCTGGCCATGGCGCGCGACCTGCGGGTCATCCTGATCAAGCTGTCTGACCGCCTGCACAACATGCGTACGCTGGGCGCCAAGGACGCGACCTCGCGCCGCCGTATCGCGCGCGAAACGCTCGAGATCTACGCGCCCATCGCGCAGCGCCTCGGCATGAACAAGTTCAAGGCCGAACTGCAGGACCTCGGCTTCAAGGCGCTCTACCCGGATCGCCACCGCATCATCGGCGAGCGCATCCGCGCCGCGCTCGGTAATCGTCGCGAAGCGATGGCCAAGATCGAGATGGCCCTCGAAGGTCGGCTTGCCGCCGAGAAGATCCCCGGTCGTGCGGTCAGCCGGATCAAGTCGGCATGGAGCATCTATTCCAAGATGCGCGGCGACCACAAGTCGTTTGCGCAGCTGATGGACGTCTACGGCTTCCGCGTCATCACCGACAACGCCATGCACTGCTACATGGCGCTGGGTGCCGTGCATGGGCTGTACAAGCCGGTCGACGGTCGCTTCAAGGACTTCATCGCCATTCCCAAGGGCAATGGCTACCAGTCGTTGCACACCGTGCTGCTCGGACCCTTCGGGGCGCCGATCGAGATCCAGATCCGTACCTCGGAGATGGAATCGGTCGCGGAGCGCGGCGTCGCGGCCCACTGGGCGTACAAGTCCGATTCCGGTCCGGCCAACAGTGCCCAGGCGCGCGCCCGTGAGTGGCTGTCCGCGCTGGCGGACAGCCAGGCCAACACCCCGTCGGCCTCCGAGTTCCTGGAAAACGTCAAGATCGACCTGTTCCCGGACGAGGTCTACCTGTTTACCCCGCGCGGCGAGATTTTCTCGCTGCCGCGAAACGCGACCGCGCTGGATTTCGCTTACGCCGTGCATACGGACGTGGGCGACCATGCCGTCGCGGCGCGTGTGGACAAGAAACTCGTGCCGCTGCGCACGCGCCTGATTTCCGGCCAGCAGGTCGAGATCATCACGGCGCCGTCGGCGGTACCCAATCCCGCATGGCTGGAAGCGGTGGTCACGGGCAAGGCGCGCACGGCCATTCGTCAGTACCTCAAGCATCTGCAGCACGAGGATGCCGTGGACTTCGGTCACCGCATGCTGGATCGCGCGCTCGACGCGCGCGGCATGAGCCTCGATTCGGTGCCCGCCGCTACGCTGGATCGTTTCCTCGAAGACGCCAAGCTCAAACGCCTGGAAGAACTCCTGTCCGAGATCGCGCTGGGTAACCGGTTTGCCGACCAGGTCGCCACGCAGCTGGTCGCTCTGCTCGGACCGGGCAAGGGCGAGCCGTCGGCGTCGTCGGAGCAGCAGCACAGCGCGGAGAAGATCCGCATCAGCGGCGCCGAGCGCGGCGTGCTCAGCTTCGGCAATTGCTGTCATCCTTTGCCGGGCGACGAAATCATCGGTTTCCTTTCCTCGGGCAAGGGTATCGTCGTGCACCGGGTGGAATGCCCGAACGTGCCGGAGTTCCGCAAGACGCCCGAGCGCATCGTGGCCATCGAGTGGGATCGCGACGTGTCGGGCGACTACCGTGCCGAACTGCGCATCGAGGTGCTCAATCGTCCCGGCGTCCTCGCCACGGTGGCCGCGGCCATCGCCGACGCGAGCTCGAACATCGAGAACGTCGAATACATCGAGCGCGATAGCACGGCCGCCACGCTGCTCTTCGCCATCGAGGTCAAGGGACGCAAGCATCTTGCCGACGTGATGCGTCGGGTCAGGCGCACGGGCGTAGTCAGCGGCGTATACCGCCACCCCTTGTAGGAGCGCGCCCTGCGCGCGATCGGCTCACCGTGGGTGAGCTTTCGCACGCTGCGCGCTCCTGCCCGTGGCTTCAGGTAGCTAGCGTGGCGCGGCGTAGATAGACTGCTGTGAATTCATCGAGGATGTATCCATGACCCGCAGCACCATCGCCACCGATAAGGCTCCGTCGGCCATCGGCCCGTACTCGCAGGCCGTGCGCGCCGGCAACACGGTGTATTTCTCAGGACAGATTCCGCTCGACCCGGCCACCGGCAATCTCGTCGAGGGCGACATCACCGTGCAGACGCGTCGCGTCTTCGACAACCTGGTCGCGGTGGCGGAAGCCGCGGGCGGCAAGCTGGCCGACATCGTCCGCGTGGGCATCTACGTCACCGATCTGGGCGACTTCGCCGCGGTGAACGCCGTCATGGCCGAATACTTCCAGCAGCCGTACCCGGCGCGTTCGACGATCCAGGTCTCGGCGCTGCCCAAGGCGGCAACGGTCGAAGTCGACGCGATCCTCGTCCTGCCGTAAGGGCGCTGTCGTTCCCGTGGCCCGTCGCGCAATGCCGATCACCGCTGCCGTTCCGGTGGCGGACCCCGGGCGTGCACCGCTGACATCGCTCGGCGGCGTCGGGCCGGCGCTTGCCGAGACCTTGCGCAAGCTCGGCCTTCGCGAAGTGCAGGATCTCTGGTTCCATCTGCCTTTGCGTTACGAGGACCGCACCACGGTCGTGCCGATCGCCGATCTGCGCCCGGGCGATCGCGCGCAGGTCGAGGGTGTCGTCGAGCATGTCGAGCGCGGCTTTCGCTTTCGTCCGCAACTCAAGGTGATCATCGGCGACGACTCCGGTCGTCCGTTGTTGCTGCGCTTCTTCCACTTTCGCAAGTCGCAGGTCGATCAGCTGCCGAAAGGCGCGCGCCTGCTATGCTTCGGTGAAGTGCGCCAGGGCCCGCAAGGACTGGAGATCGTCCATCCGCAGTACCAGCGCATCGAGACCGACGAACCCGTCCTCATGGACGAGCGGCTGACCCCGGTGTATCCGACGACGGAAGGACTCGGGCCGCGTCGCCTCGCCAGCGTCATCGCCCGTGCGCTGGCGCACCTGCCGACCGACGATCGTCTGGAACTGATTCCGGAGGAGATCGGCCGGCCGGCGGGGCTGACGTCGCTGCGCGACGCGCTGTCCTACGTGCATCGCCCGCCTACGGATGTCGATCTGCGGCAGTTGGAGGAGGGGCGGCATCCGGCGCAACAGCGGCTCGCCTTCGAGGAGTTGCTGACCCAGCACCTGACGTTGCGCCGCATGCGTGCGGCGGTGAAAGAACGCAAGGCGCCCGCGCTGAAAAGCGCCGGCACACTGAAGGATCGTCTGCTCGCCGCGCTTCCGTTCGCGCTGACCCGTGCGCAGACGCGCGTGTCGAAGGAAGTCGCACGCGACCTGTCGCGTGCCCATCCCATGCTGCGACTCGTGCAGGGCGATGTCGGCAGCGGCAAGACGGTCGTTGCCGCGCTGGCCGCGGTCGCCGCTGTCGAGAGCGGTTACCAGGTCGCCTTGATGGCTCCGACCGAACTGCTTGCCGAGCAGCATCTGCGTAACTTTCGTGCATGGCTGGAGCCCCTGGGTCTCGAAGTGGAATGGATGGCCGGCAAGGTGCAGGGCAAGGCGCGCAAGAGCGCGCTGTCACGCGCGGCGGAGGGTCACGCGCATGTCGTGGTCGGCACGCACGCGCTGATGCAGGAAGGCGTCGCGTTCAGGAAGCTCGGCCTGGTGATCGTCGACGAGCAGCACCGCTTCGGTGTGCATCAGCGGCTCGCTCTGCGCGACAAGGGCGCCGAAGGCTCGCTCATTCCGCACCAGCTCGTACTTACCGCCACACCGATCCCGCGCACGCTGGCGATGAGCGCGTACGCCGATCTCGACGTCTCGTCCATCGACGAACTGCCACCCGGACGCACGCCGGTGCAGACTGTCGCCATCTCGAACGAGCGTCGCTACGAGGTCATGGAGCGGATCCATGCGGCCTGCATGCAGGGCAGGCAGGTCTACTGGGTCTGCACGTTGATCGAAGAGTCCGAGCAGCTGAACGCGCAAGCCGCCGAGGTGGCGCACGCGGAGCTGACGACGGGCCTTCCCGATCTGGCCGTGGGGCTGATTCATGGACGCATGAAGCCGAAGGAGAAACAGGCGGTGATGGATGCGTTCAAGGCCGGCGAACTTGCCGTGCTGGTCGCCACCACCGTCATCGAGGTGGGCGTCGACGTGCCCAACGCCAGCCTCATGGTCATCGAGAACAGTGAGCGCCTCGGTCTCGCCCAGCTGCATCAGCTGCGCGGGCGCGTGGGTCGTGGCGCCATCGCATCCAATTGCGTGCTGCTCTATCAGACACCGCTGTCGCGTCTGGCGAAAGAGCGACTACAGGTGATGCGTGAGACCAACGACGGGTTTCGCATCGCCGAAAAGGATCTGGAACTGCGTGGCCCCGGTGAAGTACTGGGCACGCGTCAGACGGGCCAGCTGCAGTTCCGCATAGCCGACCTCACCCGTGACGGTCATCTCATGCCCGAAGTGCAGCGGGTCGCCGAAGCCATGATGAAAGATCATCCCGCGCGTTGTGAGAGGCTCATCGCACGCTGGGTCGGCGACGCGGCGCGTTACGTCGACGCCTGACGGACTCATGCTAGAGTCGGAGCTTCCTTTAAGGGGAGGCAGGGTGCATGAGAGTGATCCGGGCTGCCGTCGCGTTCGCGACGTTTGTTGTCGCCGTCGCATCGTCATCGGCGCACGCCGATCCCGTCACCAGCGGCGAGGCTCGCTTCACGGTCCTGACGCCCCGCGTCATTCGCATGGAATATTCGCCCTCGAAACAGTTCGAGGACGCGCCTTCGCTGGTCTTCGCAACACGCGGTAACGCAGGCGACGTTCCCGCGAAGGTCTCCCATGAAAAGGGCTGGCTCGTCATTCGCACCGACTTGCTGACGCTGCGCTACAAAGAGGGTTCCGGCCCGTTCGGTGCCGACAACCTGACGGTCGAATCGAAGCAGCTCAAGCCGGCCATCGCCTGGCACCCCGGCCTGAAGGAAACACGAAATCTCGGCGGTACGGCGCGCACGCTCGATCAGGTCGATGGCGACCGTCATGCGTCCGACAACACGCCGCTGGATCTCGGCGACGGCTTGCTCTCACGCGACGGCTGGCACGTCGTCGACGACACGGGAAGCTTCGTCTTTGGCGATGAGAAGCTGCCGTGGGTGCACCGTCGCGCCTGCCAGGCATGCACCGACTGGACGTTCTTCGGCTACGGCCACGACTACGTCGCCGCGCTGGGTGATTTCACGAAAATCGCCGGCCGCGAGCCGTTGCCGCCGCGCTATGCCTTCGGTTACTGGTGGTCGCGTTACTGGAATTACAGTGACAGCGAGATCCGCGACGTGGCGGCGGACTTCGCGCGCTACGGCATTCCGCTGGATGTCCTCGTGATCGATATGGACTGGCACACGACGCCAGGCCTCGCCTCCGGTTCGGACAAGCGGGACATCGCGGGTCAGACGCCCGGCTGGACGGGCTTCTCCTGGAACCGCAGCCTGTTTCCCGATCCGCAACGGTTGCTCCGCTGGCTAGGCGACCAGGGCCTGAGGATCACGCTGAACCTGCACCCCGCCTCGGGCATGCTTCCTCACGAGGATGCGTACGGCCGTTTCATGGACGCGATGAAAGCCGACCCCGCCCATCCGCTGCCTTTTGAAGCCGCGGATGCGAGCTACATGGCGGCACTCTTCAGCACGGTACTCGATCCCCTGCAGGCGATGGGCGTGAGCTTCTGGTGGCTGGACTGGCAGCAGTGGCGCGAATCGAAAGCCATGCCGGGACTGAGCAACACCTGGTGGCTCAACCATGTGTTCTTCACCCACATGCAGCAGAGCAGCGACAAGCGTGCGTTGATCTATCACCGCTGGGGCGGGCTGGGAAACCACCGCTACCAGATCGGCTTCTCGGGTGACTCGATCATTTCGTGGGGTTCGCTGGCATTCCAGCCGCGCTTCACGTCGACCGCGTCCAACGTGCTTTATGGCTACTGGAGCCACGACCTCGGCGGTCACACCTTCCGAGACGAAAGCGATCCGAAGACGCGCCGTGTCGATCCGGAACTCTACGTGCGCTGGATGCAGTTCGGTGCGTACAGCCCGATCATGCGCACCCACACCACGAAGAACCCGAACCTGCGCAAGGAGCCCTGGCGGTTCGCGCCCGCGGAATTCGACGCCCTGCGCGACACGGTGCTGACACGTTACCGCTTGCTCCCTTACACCTACACGATGGGTCGCAAGGCGTTCGACACGGGCGTGTCGCTGGTCAGGCCGCTGTACTACGCATGGCCGGAAGACGACCGGTCCTACGCGAGCGGCGCCGAATACATGTTCGGCGACGATCTGCTGGTGGATCCGGTAACGGCCGCCGCGGGCAGCGACGGTTTCGCCAGTCAGGAGACCTGGTTGCCGAGAGGCGACTGGTTCGACACGACCCGCGGTCGCTCGTTGCATGGTGAGCGTGCGCTCGCGGGCCGTTACCGACTCGATGAGGTACCGGTCTTTGCGCGTGCCGGCGCCATCGTGCCGACCAATACGAATACGACGGTGAGCGTGTCCCACGACACGGGTGCGCGGACCTTGCTCGTCTACCCGGGCGGCAATCAGTCGGCCACGCTGTACGAAGACGCGGGCGACGACGAAGCCTACCGGGGCACGGCGTTCGCTCGCACGGCTCTGGCGACCGAGCGGACGAAGCAGGGCGTACGCCTGAAAATCGCGGCGCGCAACGGTACGTATCCCGGCATGCCGACGTCACGGACGTGGTCCGTGGCCTTCGTCGCCGTCGCGATGCCATCGAAGGTGACGGTGGACGGCGTGGCGCTTCCGCGGGCGGATGACGACAAGCCCGGCACCTGGCGGCTCACCGGACGCGACCTGACGCTGCATGTGACGCTGCCGGAGCACGACTTCGCCCATCCGCAGGTGGTCGACGTGACGTGGCCCACCGATGCACCCGATGTCGACGGTCTGGTCGGACAGATGCGCGATGTGCGCGATGCGGTGGCCTGGCTGAAGGGGCACTGGGAGGACTTCGGCGGTATCCCCGACGAGCTTTCGGCGGCGGCGCAGGCGGACCTGCTGATCGACTACCATCCCGACCGGTTCAGGGACGAAGTGGCGGCCTTCCGCAACCGGGTAGCGAAGCTCGACGCGATACTCGCCGCCGCGCCGATGTCGGACGAGCTGAAGGCAGGGTTCCGGGCGCGGCTGAAACCCAGGCCGTAGGACGGGGACTATCGGGCCGGGGATGCAGGCAGTCCGAGGTGCTTGCGTACCTCGTCCGCGATCGTCGCCGTCTCCCGCAGCGGTGCCTGCCGCTCCGGTGTCACCGCATCGATGTCATGCAGCCGTCCCGCCGCTCGCAGCTCGGCATGAAACCGCCCCAGCTTCGCATCCAGCGGCGTCGTCACGACGGTATGCACCGGCGCCCCGGTGGCGCAGGCCTCGCACAACATATTGACCGAGTCGGGTGTGACCACGAGACGGTCGGCCCACGCCAGGATGCCGGGATACGGATTGGGGCCGTCGGCGCTGCCCGTCCAGATCACGCCCGGCCAGTCGGCGAAGGCGTCGCGAAGCACCGGCAGGAGCGCAGGCGGCGTGCGTCGCGAGGCGGCGACCATGACCGAGCCGCCATCCGTCGCAAGTCGCCGGCGAACGGCGGAGACGAAGGCATCGGCCGCCTTGCCGTCGAGCGGCGCGCCACGCCGGTCGCCGCCGACCAGCACCCCCAGACGCGGGCCGGGTAGGTCGGCCAGGCCGGCAAACGCCTCGCGCCCGTCGGCGAGCCAGGCGTCATCGATGGGATGCAGCGACCCGATCGGACGGAGCACGTTGTCGCCGGTCAGCTCATCGTGCTTCGGCGCGATCACCAGGTCCCAGTGTCGCGGATCCAGCCGGGGATCGAGCAACTGCACCGACAGCGTGCGGCCTGCCGACCAGCGGCGGATCTGCCGGGTCGCCCAGGCGGCCGTGCGTCCGCAGCCGATGACCAGCGAAGGCCATGGCGGCAGCAGGTTCTGGTTGGTCGGCCCAAGCGCCAGACGCGCGCCCGGCAGCAGGCGCGGGGCCGCCCACGACCACGGGGCGCGCAGCTCGATGGTGATCTCGCGGATCGTCGGCGTCAGGGCTTCGGCCAGTGCCAGCGCCTGGCGGCGGTTGCCGGCCGCGCCGTCGGTCACGACCCAGCAAAGGTCACGATCGATGATTGTTGTCGAATTCGGCACAGTTCGTTCCTTGTCCGACCGGTCCACACAGGGCGTCGCGACGCTTACACTGTCGGGATGCCGGGCCTCCGGCGTTCCATCACTGTACAAGGATATCCATGAGCGCTCCGTTGTCCGATGCATCGCTTGACCAGCTCTTCCTCACCGCGCGCACCTACAACGCCTGGCTGCCGAAGGAAGTAACCGACGAGCAGATCCACCGGCTGTACGAGCTGGCGAAGTTCGGCCCCACCGCCGCCAACTCCTCGCCGATGCGCGTCATCTTCATCAAGTCGCAGGACGCCAAGGCGCGTCTGAAGCCGTACCTGGCCGAGAACAACGCCGAGAAGACCATGTCGGCCCCGGTCACGGCCATCGTCGCGACCGACTTCGCGTTCTACGAGCACCTGCCCAAGCTGTTCCCGCATGCGGACGCACGCAGCTGGTTCGTCGGCAACGAAGACATGATCCAGTCCTCCGGCTCGCGCAACGGTTCGCTGCAGGGCGCCTACCTGATCATGGCGGCCCGCGCGCTCGGGCTCGACTGCGGTCCGATGTCCGGTTTCGACCAGGCGGGCGTGGATGCCGAGTTCTTCGCCGGTACCCACGTCAAGTCCAATTTCCTCATCAATATCGGCTACGGCGATCCGGACAAGAATCTGTTCGGCCGCCTGCCGCGTCTGGACTTCGACGAAGCCGCCCAGATCGCCTGACCCCTTTCCCGCGGTGACCCTCCGGTCCCGCCGTCACACGCCGTACCCACCTCACTGCTGGAGAAACACCATGCGCGCCCTCCGTTACGTTGCCCTCGCCGGCCTGCTCGCCACCGCCGGCACCGCCGCCGCCGCCCCGGTGACCTACAAGCTCGACCCGACCCACACCATGGTCCTGTTCAGCTGGAATCACTTCGGGTTCTCCAATCCGACCGCCGACCTCAATCAGGTCGACGGCACCCTTGTCTACGACGAAGCCGCACCGACCAAGGCCACCGTCGAAGTGACCCTGCCGCTGTCCGGTCTGGACACCTTCGTGCCCAAGCTCGACGAGCACCTGAAGTCGGCGGATTTCCTCGATGCCGCCAAGTTCCCGAACGTCACCTTCAAGAGCACCAAGGTGGTCTCGGCCGGCAAGGACAAGCTCAAGGTCACCGGTGACCTCACCGTCCATGGTGTGACCAAGCCGGTCACCCTCGACGCCACCCTGAACAAGGTCGGCCCGCACCCGATGATGAAGGTGCAGTCGATCGGCTTCGACGCCACCGCCACCATCAAGCGCTCGGACTTCGGCGTCGGTGCGTACGTCCCGAACGTGTCGGACGAAATCAAGATCCGCATCACGACCGAAGGCCACGACGCTTCGGCTGACAAGAAGTAATCGTTCCGGCTTTAACTGCCGTGAAAAACCCGCGCCGGCAACGGCGCGGGTTTTCTTTTTTGTTACCATCGCAGGTCTCGGTTTACCGTTTCGCCCGGAGTTTCCCCATGCGACCCAATCCCGCGGCAGCGCCGCTGATCCCGGCGAACGCCGAAAACCGTTACGAAGTGACGCGGGCCGACCTTCCGCTGTCCTGCCCGATGCCGGGCATGTACCTGTGGAACTCGCACCCGCGGGTCTACCTGTCCATCGAGGACGACGGTGGCACCTCGAAGTGCATGTACTGTGGCGCGACCTACGTCCTGAAAGACTGAACGGCCCCCTGCGGGCACGTTTCGTGCTTCGCCTGCGTCATCACACTCACCGGAACCACCCATGGCCACCGTCTCCCCGCACCGGACGATGACCGTCGTACAGCTGATCCCCTCGCTCCATTCGGGCGGGGCCGAACGCTCGACCCTGGAAATCGCGCGGGCGCTGGTGGCTGCGGGGCATCGGTCGGTGGTGGTCTCGGCGGGCGGACGCCTGGTGGCGCAGCTGGAAGCCGAAGGCAGCGAGCACATCGCCCTGCCCATCGGTCGCAAATCCCTGGGTACCCTGTTCACGGTAGGCAAGCTGCGCCGCATCCTGCGCGAACTGAAGCCCGACATCGTGCACGCCCGCTCGCGGCTGCCGGCATGGATCGGCTGGTGGGCGATGCGTGGGGTCAAGCCCCGTCCGCACTTCGTCACGACCGTGCACGGGCTGAACAGTCCGGGTCGTTACAGCGCGATCCTGCTCCGCGGGGAGCGGGTCATCGTGGTCTCGCAGACCCTGCGTGACTACGTGCTGCGCCACTACCCCGACGATATCGAGACCGCGCGCATCGCCGTGGTGCCGCGTGGCATCGACACCGAGGCGTTTCCCTACGGTTACCGTCCCGACGACAGCTGGCAGCGGGCGTTCTTCGAGCAATACCCGCAACTGGCCGGCGCGCCTCTGCTGACCCTGCCGGGCCGTGGCACCCGCCTGAAAGGTCATGCCGACGCGATCGAACTGATCGCGGACCTTCAACAGCGCGCCATCGATGCGCGTCTGCTGCTGCTCGGCGCGGACGAACCGGGGCGAGAGGCGTATGTCGCCGAGCTGCGTCAGCTCATTCATGCGCGCGGCCTCGACGACCGTGTGGTGATCTCGCCGGCGCGATCGGACGTGCGCGACGTCTACGCCCTGTCCGATCTCGTCCTGCAGCTGTCGGTGCGGCCGGAGTCGTTCGGCCGTACGGTGGTCGAGGCGCTGGCCTTGTGCCGCCCCGTCATGGGTTACGCGCACGGTGGCGTCGGCGAACTCCTGGCCGAGCTCTATCCCGCGGGCCGCGTGCCGCTGGGCGATCGCGAACGCCTGGTCGAGCGCGCCGCTGAACTCCTGCGTTTCGCGCCTCCGATTCCGCCGCCGCGCAGCTACCGCCTCGTCGACATGCAGTCGGCCACGCTCGCCTTGTATGCCGAGCTGGTCGAAGGCACCCCGGCCGCGTGAGCTCGCGCGGGCCCGGTGCGCTGCTGAAAGCGGGGCTTGCCTCGCCGCTCCTGCCGATCTGGCTGGTGCCCGCGTTGCTGCCGCTGGGGCGCAGTGCCGAGGTGGGCGTGTTTCTCGCACTCGTCGGATCGATACTGCTCGTCGTGCGCGAGCCGACGGCGATTCGCCATCATCCCGGTGCGCGGCTGTTTCTCTGGTTGTTCGCCGCCTACGCGGGCGCCGCGCTCGTCTCCGTCGTCGACGCCGTCTCGCCCGCGAAGAGCTGGGGCACGCTGGCGGGCATCCTCCGGTTCGCTCCGCTGGGTGTGTACACGTGTTTCGCCATGCGCCGGCCAGGGAAGGTGCGCGCCATGTGGTTCGCCACCGCAGCGGTCGTCGCGCTCTGGGTCGCCGATGCCTGGGTGCAGGCGCTGACCGGTTATGGCCTCGCGGGCGCCTCCGATCCCGCCCGACTGTCCGGCATCTTCGGGGCGACCAACCTGAAGCTCGGTCCCGCGCTGTCCGCGCTGGCGCCGTTCCTTCTCTGGGCCGCGCGCGAGCGGTGGGGGCGCCGGGGCCTGATCCTGACGTTCCTGCTGGCGCTCGGGCCGGTGCTGCTTTCCGGTTCGCGCGCCTCATGGATCTGCTATGCACTCGTCGCCCTGGCGTTCCTCTGGCGTGAGGCGGGTACGTTCCGTCGCTTCGCCGTGGCCTGTCTGGGCATGGGCGCGGTCGTGCTTCTGGTCGGCGCACTGGCATGGCAGGTATCGCCGCGATTCCGCGACCGGGTGGCGCATACCTTGCCCGCCCTCACCGGTACCAGCGCGGGCCTGGACGCCGCGCTGACCGGGCGTCTCGATATCTGGACGACATCGCTGCGCCTCTATGCGGCGCATCCCATCAACGGCGTGGGCGTCCGCGGCTTCCGCGTGGCCTATCCATCGGTCGCGTCGCCCGGAGACCACTTCCTGACCATCGAGAAATGCGGCGATGGGGAGGGTGCCTGCCATCCTCATCAGGTCGTGCTCGAGGCCGCCACCGAGACCGGAACCCTCGGCCTCCTCGCGTGGCTTGCGGCCACCGTGCTGGCCGTCCGCGTCTGGTGGAAAGCCGGTCCCGTGGCGCGCGAGCGTGCATTCCCCGCCAGCGTGGCGCTGTTTGCGATCTTCTTCCCCCTGAATACGCACATGGCCTTCTATTCGGCATGGTGGGGTCTGCTCACCGCGTGGCTGTTCGCCGTGTGGTGCGCGGCGCTGCTCGTCGATCTGCCGGACCTGGAACCGTCCCGTGGCGCGTGAGCCGCTGTCGGTCGTCGTGACCACGTTCAACAGCTCGGCGACAATCGGCGCCTGTCTCGCCTCCGTCCGTTTTGCCGACGACATCGTCGTGCTGGATTCCGGATCGACCGATGAGACGCGCGACATTGCCGCGTCGCATGGGGCACGGGTGAGCATTCAGCCGTTCGCCGGCTACAGCGCACAGAAGCAGGCGGCGATCGATCTCGCCGTCCACCGTTGGGTATTGCTGCTGGACTCGGACGAGGCGCTGCCCGCCATCGCCGCCGAGCGGGTGAGGGCGGCGCTCGTCACGCCCGATGTCGCGGGTTTCGAGATGCTCCGTCGCGAGTGGGTGTTCTGGCGCTGGCAGCCCGGTCGCGCGCGCCTGAATCACTATGTGCGTCTGTTCGACCGCACGCGCGCCGGCATGAGCGGTCACGAGGTACACGAGAGTGTCCTGGTGCGCGGGCCGGTGCGGCGCCTCGATGCCATCATCGATCACTATGGCGAGCGCGATATCGACGGGCGGGTCGATAAGGCCAACCGTTATTCGACGTTGCAGGTGCGCGACCGGCAGACGCGGGAGCCGCGGATGCTTCGTCTGCGGATGGTGGTCTATCCCGCCATCGCTTTTGCCCGGTACTACTTCTGGCGTGGTCACTGGCGGGGCGGCTGGGCGGGTTTCATCGCCGCCCGGGTACACGCCTTCTATGCGTTTCTGAAGTACGCCAAGCT
Organism: Luteibacter sp. 22Crub2.1; assembly: GCF_900167995.1. Taxonomy (NCBI): domain Bacteria; kingdom Pseudomonadati; phylum Pseudomonadota; class Gammaproteobacteria; order Lysobacterales; family Rhodanobacteraceae; genus Luteibacter; species Luteibacter sp. 22Crub2.1. Next base: position 47,719 of record NZ_FUYT01000003.1, on the reverse strand, counting down.
GTACGAGCGCCGCGTATCAGGCGGCCAGCGGCAGGACCACGGCGCGTTCAAATCCGAACGCCCTGAGGACTAGATAGCAGGCTTCGTGACGCAGCGCTTCGCGCCGACGGAACTCACTGCGTCGCTTGCTTTCGACCTCGGTTTCGCAACGCACGGGCTCGTGAGGGGCCATGGCGTAGAAGCCCTCGCTGGTCTCCTGTCCACCGGACTCGCGCCAGAAGCCGTTGTAGTCGGCCTTTACCTTGTCGGCGATGCCCGCGAAGACGTGAGCCTCATTCGATATCCCGAGGACGCGTTCCACCTCGAAAGCCTCGGCGAGCGAACGGATCAGCGACAGCAGGAGGTTCTTAGGACGCAGGCCATGGCACTGCCGCGTGAGTTCGCGCACGGCTTCCAGCCCGGCGTGGTTGGGCGCGCCCTGCAGGCAGCCGATGGCGATGGCCTTGCCGCCGTCGACGAAGGAGAACGCCGCATAGGAGATCTGCATGCCCTGGTGATCGACCAGCGAGAGCGTCATCTCACCCTCGCGGGCGCGTCGGAACGGCGCCTTGAGCATCAGCGAGAGAGCCTCACCGTTACGCAGGAGCACCTTGCCAAGCAAGACCTGGCGCTCGCGGTACAGCACGTGGAACAGCGTCCGGGGGAACCGGGCAAGGGCGAATTCGTAATGCTCGCGCAGCACCTTCAGCCGGCGCTCGCGATTCCAGGCCTTGCTGATATAGCGGTGCTGGTAGCGCTCGGTGAGGATGGTGTCGATCGACGAGACGCCGGCCATCGGCGGTGTCTCCAGGAAGGCCAGCCATGCGTCGTGCTCCCGCCAGTGCGCCACACTGCGGCCGACATAGTTGAGTACCGCATTGACCACGTGCGACCGCTTGCGGTGCCACGCGCTGCGGCCGCGCAACGAACGCGCGAAACGAAAGATCGACTGCATGGGAAGGTCCGTCTTGAGGGGTGACGACGGACGTTCTACGCGCGTGTTTTTTCGCGAAGCTTTCGTTGTTTATGACGAAAGGTTCGGCATTTCGTCAGCGTATACCGCAAGAAAGGTAGGAGAAACTCCCATGAAAGAAGTATCCAGGGCAGCTATCCGTCTGGGCCCACCGCGCACCTGTAGGAGCGAACCCTGTTCGCGAAAAGCCAACGAAGCAAAGAAGCCGCACCACCCCGTCGCTACCGCCTAATAAATCTTCGGCTCACCCGGCGGCCGCGTCTTGAACCGCTTATGCACCCACAGGTATTGCTCAGGTGCCTCACGCGCCATCTGTTCGATCTGCGCATTCACCCGCTCGGTGTCGCGTGCGGCATCGTCGCTGGGAAAATCCTCAAGCGGCGCGCCAAGACGCATGGCGTAGCCCGCGTCTCCCGGCAGGCGCCGGTGGTAGAACGGAATCACCAGCGCGTTGGAGAGTCGCGCCAGGTGATGCGTGGCCGTGATGGTCGCGGCCGGCACGCCGAAGAACGGCACGAAGACGTTGTCCTTGCTGCGCATGTCCTGGTCGGGCGCATACCAGAGCGTGCCGCCGGCCCTCAGGTAGCGCACGGTGCCACGGATATCGTCCTTGTCGAACATCGCATCCGCGTAGTGCAGGCGCGAGCGCAGCACCGCGAATTCGAACACCTCCGAATCCATGCGGCGGTACATGCCCGCGATGCGGATGCGCGAGGAGACGAGGCGCGCGCTCAGTTCGAGATGCGAGAAGTGTCCGCCGACCAGGAGTACGCCACGGCCGGCGGCGCGTGCGGCTTCGAGGTGTTCCAGCCCGTCGACGGTGACGGGGACCTTCGCGATCGCGCGGTCCGAGCCCATCCAGCCCAGGGCGAATTCGGCCAGCATCATGCCGACGTCGCACAGATTGGCGCGAACCAGCGCTTTCTGTGCCTCCGGATCCAGCTCCGGAAAGCAGAGGGCGATGTTGGTCGCGGCGATGCGCCGCCGTTCGGGGTTCAGGTGCAGGGCCAGGCGTCCCGCCATGCGTCCGAGGCGCATCAGCCAGCGGAAGGGCAGGTGGGCGATGAGCCAGATGAAGCCGACGCCAAGCCACGCCGGCCAGTGGCGGGGCGTAAGAAGCTGGCGCGTCAGGGTAGGGCGGGTCATACCGGGCATGTCCGCCCATTGTAGCGAATGGGCGCGGCTATACTGACCGGTCACGGGTCAACCCAGGGAATCGCGTGCTGCTGCGCCTGCTCTACAACTTCGCGATGTACCTGTTCACGCCGCTGGTGATGCTCCGTCTGATGGCGCGTGGCATGCGCTACGGCGACTACCACGTGCGCTGGCGCGAGCGCTTCGGTCGCTTCCGCGAACCGCGCCTGGCCGGCTGCCTCTGGGTGCACGCGGTGTCGGTAGGTGAGGTCAATGCCGCCGAGCCCCTGGTGAAAGCGCTGATGGAAGCCTACCCGCAGGCGCCGATGCTGGTTACCACGGTGACCCCGACCGGCTCCGAACGCGTGCGCCAGCTGTTCGGCAGCAGCGTCCACAGCGTGTACCTGCCGTACGACCTGCCGTTCGCCGTGAAGCGCTTCCTGCGCAGTACGCGCCCGCGGCTGGCGATCATCGTCGAAACGGAAATCTGGCCGAACCTGTATTTCGCCTGCCGCAAGCACGGCATTCCGCTGCTGATCGCCAATGCCCGGTTGTCCGAGCGATCGCTGCGCGGCTACGCCCGCATGAGCTCCCTCGTCCGCCGCGCCCTGCGCTGCGTCAGTCATATCGCCGCACAGTCCCGCACCGATGCCGCGCGCTATCGTCTGCTCGGTGCGGAGCCCAGCCAGCTCACGGTCTGCGGCAACCTCAAGTTCGACATGCCGGTGCCGGACACGGCGTTGCAGGCGGGCCTGGCCATGCGCGAGGCATGGGGCACGGGGCGTCCTGTCTGGATCGCCGCCAGCACGCACGAAGGCGAGGAAATGTGCGTCCTCGAGGCTCACCTCGCGGTGATGCGCCGTCTGCCGGATGCGCTGCTGCTGATCGCACCCCGTCATCCCGAGCGGTTCAAGGCCGTCGAGGCATCCGTCCGCAGCCTGGGCTTCCAGGTGGGAACGCGCAGCGGCGATGACATTCCCGGTCATTCCACGCAGTGCTTCGTCATCGATTCGATGGGCGAACTGCTGCGCTTCTTCGCGTCGGCCGATGTCGCCTTCGTCGGCGGCAGCCTGGTATCCATCGGTGGACACAACGTTCTGGAGCCCGCCGCACTGAGCAAGCCGGTGCTTGTCGGGCCTTATACGTACAACTTCGAGGAAATCACGCAGGCCCTGCTCGATGAAGGCGGCGGTCAGCGGGTGAAGGACGGCGACGAGCTCGGCGAGCAGGTGCTCGCCCTGCTTCGGGACAAGGAGCGCCGGGAGATCATGGGAAACCGCGCTCGCCACGTCTTCGACAGCGAGCGCGGATCCGTGGGCAAGGTGATGGCGCTGGTGGATACCCTGCTTCAGGAGTGAGGGGTCAGTCCCTCTGGTTCCCGGCGTCGAGGCCGGAATTGCAGGCGAACCGGCCTTCCACCTGCGGCGTCGCGTTGGGCCGGTTGTCGACGTGGGTGCTCATGAAGCGAACGCGGCGACCCTGGTCCAGGCACGTCTTGTATACCAGGTCGCGGACGGCCCGATAGGCCGCGTGCGGCTCGCCGCTGGCCTGGGCAAGCCCCGTCGACGGGCCCAGGCCATCGCCGGTGACGATGGACGCCACGGGCATCGGGCTCTCCTTGATCAGGTGGGCGAAGGGATCCTCGGCAACGCGGCAGGTGGCATAGGCGTTCACCCGTACGCTGCCTTCGCGCGTGTCGTAATAACTGCGCTTGAACCCGTCGTGGTATTCGGTGACGTAGCCGCCGCGCACATCGCAGTTGCGCATGGCGCTGGTCCAGACCGTGGCATACGGCGCAACGACATCGCCGAGAACACCTTTGGCCCGGACGTCGTATTCGAACGACGTGGCGCTCGCATATTCGACGATCTTGAGCCTGTGGTCTGCCGGGGAGGTCGGTGACGCATGGGCTAAGCCAGTGGTCGCCAGCAGACCGACGATGATCAATCCCTTCATGGTTCTTCCTTGGTTCCGAGGCCCGGTTGGGCCCGGCCATCTTCGTCGGGCGGCGGGTTCGTAGGAGTCAGCGCCGCCCGTGCGTTCGTGTAGGGCGTGTCCGCCAAAGAGCAAAAAAAACGGGCCGCGAGGGCCCGTTTCTTAGTCTTCCCCCGAAAGGAAAGCCGTTACTGCAGCAACGCGTTGATCGCCTCGAGATCCTTCACGTCCACCGTGCCGGCCGTCTGCTTGAGCAGCAGCTTGTCGAGGATGAACTGATGACGGGCCTGCGAGTAGTCGCTGAGCGACGAGGTCAGGTTCTGCTGGGCGATCAGCACGTCCACGATGGTGCGCGTGCCGACTTCGAAACCGGCCTGCGTCGCGTCGCGCGCGCTCTCCGAGGAGGCGACGGCGGCCTTCGTGGCCTCCACCTTGCTGATACCGGCGACGACCGAGCGGTAGTAGTTCAGCGTGTCGCGGACGACCTGACGGCGGGCGCTTTCCAGGGAGTCCTGGGCGGCGTCGCGCTGGTAGATCGACTGACGAACGCGCGACTGCGTGGCGCCGCCGGAGAAGATCGGCACGCTGAGCGTCAGGCCGACGCTGGTGCCGCCGCGGCCGTTGCCCGAGACACGGTTGAGGGCGTCGGTCGCCGGGCTGCCTGCATTCTGCGTCCAGGAGGTGCTCTTGCTGTAACCGGCACTCGCGTCGATGGTCGGCAGATGACCCGCGCGGGCGGAGGAAATGCTGTGCTCCGCCGAGTCGACGTTGTACTGCGAGGCGAGGATGGTCGGGTTGCTCTTGACCGCTTCGGCGACCCAGGCCTTCGGATCGTTGGGCGACGGGGCATCCATGGGCAGGTCTTCGCGCAGCTTCTTCAGATTGTCCGCCGGCTTGCCGGTGATCTGGGTCAGCGCCTCACGCGAATCCGCCAGGGTGTTCTCGGCGGTGATGACGGCGGCGACCGAGGTGTCGTGCTGGGCCTTGGCGTCCTGCACGTCGGTGATCGCGGACAGGCCGACGTCGAAACGCTGCTGCGCCTGCTCGAGCTGACGAGCGAGCGCCTGCTCGTTGGCCTTGGCGAAGGTCAGTGCGTCGTCGTTGGTCAAGACCTGAAAATAGGCCGTGGCCACGCGCGTGGAGAGCTGCTGCAGGGCGGCTTCATACGTGGCGTCCTGTGCCTGCGACGACGACTTGGCGGCCTTCAGATCGGAGTACTTGCTGAAGTCGAGCACGCTCTGGGTGACCGTGGCCGACTCGCTGCGCGTCCGGGTATGCCCGAGGTCCGTGCCCGTGGTCGTGTCGCGATCGGGACCATTCTGATCCGTCTGGGTGATGCCCAGCTGCGCGCTGATCTGCGGGAGCAGCAACGCACGGCTCTGTACGACGGTTTCACCCGTGGCGAGACGGGTGGAATCGGCCTGCGACAGCACCGGGTCGTTGGCCCGGGCCTGACGGTAGGCGTCGAGCAGGTCTTCAGCGTGGCTCGCGAACGGCGTCGCGGCCAGTGCCAGCGCGACGGTGAGCAGCTTCAAGCGCATGGTTTCGCCTCGTGGGTGATGGGAGATCTTTGGGTCAAAGCACGAAGCGCTTCACCGGCGCGGCATGCGCCAGGTAAGGAAGGTCCGTTTCAAACAGCGATTCCTCGCGATAGCGGCCTTCACCCTCGTGGGTGAGGAGGACCGCCGTCTGCGCGGGGGAATCGCCGCGTACGACGAACATGCGCCCGCCCGGCTTGAGCCAGCGCACGAATTTTTCGGGAACCGCATGGACGGCGCCCGTCACCACGACGGCATCGAAAACGCCCGTCGGCTGGTAGCCGTTGACGGCTTCGGCGGTTTCCACCGTGGCGTTGACCACAGAGGCGGCGGCCAGGCGCCCGCGGGCGGCGTCGACGAAGTCGGCGTGCATGTCGATGCTGGTGACCTTGCCGGCGAGGCGGGCGAGGCAAGCGGTCAGGAAGCCCGAGCCGGTACCGATTTCCAGTACCTCATCGGTCTTCTTCAGTTCCAGCGCCTGTAACACGCGGCCCTCGACGACCGGCTTCATCATCACTTCGCCGTGGCCCAGCGGGAGGGTCAGGTCGGCGAAGGCGACGTTCCGGTGGGACGGCGCGACGAAATCTTCGCGACGGACGCCCTTCAGCGTCTCCAGGACGTCGGCATCGAGGACTTCCCAGGGACGAACCTGGTTCTCGACCATGTTCTGACGTGCCTGCTCGAAATTCATCGCCATGGTTTTGGATCCCGTACGAAAAGCTGAAAAAGGTTCGAAAGGATAAGCGCTTAGCGCCCGTTTTCCCAATGGTGCCAAGGCTGCGGGTGCGCCACCGCCCGAGCTAAGTGCCGGAAGTCACCGGACCGGGCTGACGGAAGTCATGCCCGACCGTGCCTTCACTCGCTGGCGCCTGAACGATGAATGGTGCAAGCCCCTGAACGCCTTGGGTTTACCCGGGCAGTGGCCCCACTTCATTGTAATCCGCCGCGCAGCGCTTCCGTCGTACCGCCACCTTGAGGCTCATGCCGCAGGAGTGGTGGAAATAACTGAACCGCTGCGTATAATAAAGTCATAATTTCTGTTTGTGAAGGTGCAGCCATGAACGCCAGCCCGAAAATGAAGAGCCAGGGCCCGGGGCGTCCCAAGGACATGGAGAAGCGCGCGGCTATCCTGGATGCCGCCAAGGCGCTCTTCACGCAGGGCGGCTTCGCGGGCACCAGCATGGATGCGGTCGCGGCATCCGCGGGCGTTTCCAAGCTCACCGTGTACAGCCACTTCGGCGACAAGGACAACCTTTTCCGTGAAGTCATCCGTGCGCACGTACAGGAGCGCCTGCCGGACGACCTGTTCGACTTCAGCCCGGGCGCGGACATCCGCGTCACGCTGACCAACATCGCCAGCCGGCATGCGGCGATGGAGACCAACACCGAGTCCGTCGGTACGTTCCGCGCGATTCTGTCCGATTGCCAGTCGGGCGGTAATCCGCGTTTCGGTCGCCTGGTCTGGGAGGAAGGGCCGGCACGTATGCACAAGCTGGTGATGCGCCTGCTCGAGGGCGCCACCTCGCGCGGTCAGCTCGATATCGTCGACATTTCCCGTGCGACCACGCAGTTCCTCGCGCTGCTCAAGGGCGACCTGCTCATCCGGCGCCTGTTTGGCTGCGAAGACTGCGCCGTGCAGTTCGGCGAGGAGGTCAAGGCCAATGCCCTGGCGGCCGTCGACATGTTCCTCCGCGCCTATGAGCCGCGCTCGCCCAAGGGCTGAGCGCTCGCTTCCCGCCCCGCTTCGTGGTTGAATCGGCCTCGAAGCGGGGGTGCCCAAGCAATTGCGCGGGCTGAGAGAGTCCCTTCGAACCTGATCCGGTCCGTACCGGCGTAGGAAGCTTCGTCCACGACAGGCAACGTGCGTCCATGCACGGGGCACGGCGTGGCGGCGCCGTCCGCTTCTCCCTTATCCGCAAGGTACGAGAAGCCGATGAATGCCAGTCCCACCGATCTTGCCCGCGCCGCGCGCGAGCTTTCCACCTCCGTCACCACGCCGATCGTCGGCTCGCGCAAGATCCACATCGGCGGCAGCCGGGCGGACGTTCGCGTCGCCATGCGTGAGATCGCACAGTCGGCCACGCCCACGCTGTTCGGGGGAGAGGCGAATCCGCCCATCGTCGTCTACGACACCTCGGGGCCTTATACGGATCCGGCGCACACGGTCGACCTGGCCGCGGGGTTGCCTGCGCTGAGGGCAGGCTGGATCGAGGAGCGGGGCGACGTCGAGCGTCTCGATGGGCTGTCCTCGGCGTTCGGCCGCTCGCGCGTGCACGACTCCCGGCTCGATGCCTTCCGCTTCGGCAGCACGCGTCTGCCGCTTCGGGCGAAGGCTGGCGCCAACGTCACGCAGATGCACTACGCGCGCCGCGGGATCGTCACGCCGGAAATGGAATACATCGCGATCCGCGAGAACCAGCGCATCGAGGCGCTGGCCGACAGTGCCCTGCGCACGCAGCATCCTGGGGAAGCGTTCGGCGCCGCTTTGCCCGGGCACATCACGCCGGCGTTCGTGCGCGATGAAGTCGCACGCGGCCGCGCCATCATTCCGGCCAACATCAACCATCCCGAAGCCGAGCCGATGATCATCGGCCGTCATTTCCTGACCAAGATCAACGCCAACATCGGCAACAGCGCGGTCAGCTCCGGCATCGCGGAAGAAGTCGAGAAGCTGGTCTGGGCGATCCGCTGGGGAGCCGACAACGTCATGGACCTTTCCACGGGGAAGCACATCCACGAGACGCGCGAGTGGATCATCCGCAACTCGCCCGTGCCCATCGGGACCGTGCCCATTTACCAGGCGCTCGAAAAGGTCGGCGGCGTGGCCGAGGAACTCACGTGGGACATCTTCCGCGACACGCTGATCGAGCAGGCGGAGCAGGGCGTCGACTATTTCACGATCCACGCGGGCGTCCTGCTCCGCTTCGTGCCCCTCACCGCGAAGCGCGTCACCGGCATCGTTTCCCGGGGCGGGTCGATCATGGCCAAGTGGTGCCTCGCCCATCACCGCGAAAACTTCCTCTACACGCACTTCGAGGACATCTGCGAAATCATGAAGGCGTACGACGTGTCCTTCAGTCTCGGCGATGGCCTGCGTCCCGGTTGCGTCGCGGATGCCAATGACGCGGCGCAGTTCGGCGAGCTGGACACACTGGGCGAACTGACGAAGCTGGCCTGGAAGCACGACGTGCAGACCATGATCGAAGGCCCCGGCCACGTACCGATGCAGCTGATCAGGGAGAACATGGAACGTCAGCTGGAGAAGTGCCACGAGGCGCCGTTCTACACGCTGGGCCCGCTCACCACCGATATCGCGCCCGGCTACGACCACATCACCAGTGCGATCGGCGCCGCGATGATCGGCTGGTTCGGCACGGCGATGCTCTGCTATGTAACGCCCAAGGAACACCTCGGTCTGCCCAATCGTCAGGACGTGCGCGACGGCATCATCGCCTACAAGATCGCCGCCCACGCGGCCGATCTCGCCAAGGGGCATCCGGGGGCGCAGGTGCGCGACAACGCGCTGTCGAAGGCGCGTTTCGAATTTCGCTGGGACGATCAGTTCAACCTGGGGCTGGATCCGGACAAGGCCCGCGAATTCCACGACGAGACGATGCCGAAAGACGCACACAAGTCGGCACATTTCTGTTCGATGTGCGGTCCGAAGTTCTGCTCGATGAAAATCACCCAGGACGTGCGCGATTTTGTCGCGGAGCAGGGCATGGCGGAAAAAAGCATGGAGTTCGTCGCGCAAGGCGCCGAGGTGTACCGAAAGGCGTGACGGCATGGCCGGGAGCCTGCGCCGGCAGGCCCCGAGCCTATGGCGCACCCCATAACCTTCACCCCGCCTTCCCGGCGGGGCCCTTAACGTCTCCGGCCATACCTAAACCCACTCTCCCAGGAGACCAGGCCATGGCCAGCACGAAGCCTTTCATCAGCGATATTGAGAACATCCGTAAGCGTGCGCGTCAGCACATCGACGACGGCGCGGTGACCGCCGGCTATCGCGCCGATCGCGAAACGGTGATCAAACTGCTCAATGAAGCCCTCGCGACGGAGATCGTCTGCGTGCTTCGCTACAAGTTCCATTACTACATGGCACCGGGCATTCACTCGCAGAGCGTCAAGTCGGAATTCCTGGAGCATGCCAACGAGGAGCAGGCCCACGCCGATCGCATCGCCGAGCGCATTACCCAGCTCGACGGTACGCCCAATTTCAATCCGGAAGGCCTGCTTTCCCGCAGCCACGCGGATTACGTGGAAGGCACCACGCTGGTCGACATGATCAAGGAAGACCTGATCGCCGAGCGCATCGCCATCGACAGCTACCGTGAGATCGTCACGTATATCGGCGACGACGACCCGACCACGCGCCGCATCATGGAAGACATCCTCGCGCAGGAAGAAGAGCACGCCGAGGACATGGCGACGCTGCTGGAGAATCTCGGCGCCAAGGGCGAGCCGACGACGACCTGGGAACCCTCGAACCCCTCCGCGCACTGATTGGGTAAGCTAGGCGCTCACGTTCGCGACGATAAGGAAAGACATCATGAATGCGACCGCCCCACCCGCCCCGGCTCCCCGTCGGCGCAACCCTGTCGGACTCCTGGTCGCCGTGCCGGTCGCGATCCTGATCCTCGTCATCCTGTTCTTCATGTGGTGGTGGGACAAGGAGCCGGAACAGTTCGACCCGGTCACCGTCACCACGGCGCACATGAAAGACATCGGCAGGCCTCTGAGCACCGGTGCCGTCACCACATATACGTTGATCCGCTCCGTCGACACCCTGATGGACAAGCGCGGCGGCTACCTCAGCAACGACAAGATGCCGCCCGGCGTGTTCATGGACAACATGCCCAACTGGGAATTCGGTTCGCTGACCGCGTCGCGCGACCTGTCGCGCGCGTTGCGCAACGATCTCAGCCGTTCGCAGACGCAGTCCACCGAGGACAAGGATCTGGGCGAGGCCGACCCGCTGCTCAACAGCCCCAACGATCGCTGGTTGCTGCCCAGTTCGGAATCGCAGTATTCGAAGGCGGTGGACGATCTGGAGAAGTATCTGGGTCGTCTGAGCGATGCGGAAGACGCCAACGCGCACTTCTACGCACGCGCGGATAACCTCGCGGACTACCTGCAGACAGTGTCGGCGCGCCTCGGCTCCCTCTCGCAGCGGCTGTCCGCAGCGGCGGGACAGCTCAAGGTGGATGCGGCGCCCAACGCCGACGTCAGCGGCAACGCCGGCCCGGCACGGGCGGTGTACGTCAAGACGCCCTGGAACAAGATCGACGACAACTTCTACGAAGCGCGCGGTTATACGTGGGCGTTGCTTGAGCAGCTCAAGGCCATCCGCCACGACTTCGCGCCGATCCTGCGCAGCAAGAACGCGGATGCCAGTCTGCAGCAGGTGATTCGTGAGCTGGAGGAGTCGCAGAAGGCGCTCGGCAGCCCGGTGGTGCTCAATGGTTCGCCGTTCGGATTCTTCGCCAACCACTCGCTGGTGATGGCGAATTACATCTCGCGGGCGAATGCCGCGATTATCGATCTGCGCGGGCTGTTGAACCGCGGGTAACAAAAACCATGCAGGAGCGCGCCTTGCGCGCGAATCTGAAACATCGCGCGCAAGGCGCGCTCCTACATATGTTGCCGACCGTCGTGCTTAGTGGTCGGCCTTGTACCGATCCATACCCGCCAGGATCTCGGACTTCGCCTCAGCGGCGCCGACCCAGCCGTCGACCTTGACCCACTTGCCCTTCTCCAGATCCTTGTAGTGCTCGAAGAAGTGGCCGATGCGCTCCAGCCAGTGGCCGGAAACCTGTTCGATGTCCTTGATGTGCGCGTAGCCCGCGAACACCTTCTCCACCGGAACCACGACGAGCTTCTCGTCGGCGCCGGCTTCGTCGGTCATCTTCAGCATACCGACCGGGTGGCAACGGATCACCGAGCCCGGGACCAGCGACAGCGGCAGGATCACCAGGGCGTCCAGCGGATCGCCGTCTCCGCCCAGGGTGCCCGGCACATAGCCGTAGTTGCACGGGTAGCGCATCGGCGTGGAGAGGATGCGGTCGACGAAGATCGCGCCGCTTTCCTTGTCCACTTCGTACTTGACCGGCTCGGCGTCCTTGGGGATTTCGATGATGACGTTGATTTCGTCCGGCACATTCTTGCCGGCGGGAACGAGATGCAGACCCATGGGATTCCTTGACGATTCAGTGGGGTAGAAGAACGGCCGGGTAGCATAAAGCCTTTTGCGGCCTATTTCAGGTGGTCCCAGAGGTACGTGTAGCTCAGTGCGTTCATGAAGGCCGACTGCTTGTTGTCCGCCGCCGCGCCGTGTCCACCCTCGAGGTTCTCGTACAAAGCCGCGTCGAAACCCATCGCCTGCATGCGGGCCGCCATCTTGCGGGCATGCACGGGGCCCACGCGGTCGTCGCGGGTGGACGTGGTGAACAGCACCGCCGGGTAATGCGTGCCCTTGTGCAGGTTGTGGTACGGCGAGAAGGTCTGGATGTACTTCCACTCCTCCGGCTTGTCCGGGTCGCCGTATTCCGCCATCCACGAGGCGCCGGCCGACATATGCGTATAGCGCCTCATGTCGAGCAGGGCGACCTGGCTGACTACCGCGCCGTACAGCTGGGGGTAACGGGTCAGCATATTGCCGGCCAGGAGGCCGCCGTTGCTGCCGCCCATCATGCCCAGATGCTTCGGGCTGGTGATCTTGCGGTCGATCAGGTCCTGCGAGACCGCCGCGAAATCCTCATAGGCGCGGGGACGATTGGCCTTGACGGCCGCCTGATGCCAGCGTGGGCCGTATTCGCCGCCGCCACGGATATTGGCCACGACGTAGACGCCACCCTTTTCCAGCCAGGCGCGGCCGACGCCGCCCGAGTACATCGGCTGCAGCGAAATCTCGAAACCGCCGTAACCGTAGACCAGCGTCGGGTTGCTCCCGTCGGCCTTCATCCCGTTCGGCGCGATCTCGAAGTAGGGCACCTTCGTGCCGTCCTTCGAGGTGGCGAAGTGCTGGCTCACGGTGAACTTCGAGCCGTCGAAGAAGGCCGGGCTGTGCTTGATCGCCTGGCCTTCGCCCTGACCGATCACGCCGTAATAGAGCGTCGTGGGCTGGGTATAGCCCGACACGGTGAGGAAGTACTCGTCGCTCTCATCCGCATCGATGCCGCCAGCCTGCACCGTGCTCAGCGCCGGTGCTCCGCCCAGGGGTTCGCTCTTCCACGGGCCCTTGTCGGCCGGCGTCAGCACCTGGATCTGGCTGACCACGTCACGCATCACATTGAGGATCAGGTGATGGCGCGTCCACGAGTGGCCGGCCAGCGAGCTGTGCTCATCGGGGGTGAACAGCACGGTGAGGTCGCGCTTGCCGGCCATGAAGTCATCGAACTTCGACGCGAGCAGCGCACCGGACGGGTACGTTTTCCCTCCGACCGTCCACGCCGTACGCAACTCGATCAGCAGCCATTCGCGTTCGATGTCGGTTTCGGCGTCGTTCGGTACATCGATCTTGCTCAGCTTGCCGTCCTTGCCGCGCAGGAACACTTCCGAGTTGTAGAACTCGAGCGAGCGCTGTACGAAATCGCGCTGGAATCCCGGCGTCTGGTCGCGGTACGCCGAGATGGACATGTCCTTGGGCGTGCCCTCGTAAACCACCGTCGCCGACGACAGCGGGGTGCCGCGCTTCCATTCCTTCACGATGCGCGGGTAGCTCGATTCGGTCATGGAGCCGGGGCCGAAGTCCGTGGCGACGAAGAGATGGTCGTCGTCGACCCAGCTGACCAGCGTCTTCGCCTCCGGAAGGGTGAAGCCGTCCTTGATGAACGTCCGGGTCGACAGGTCGAATTCGCGGACGACGTCGGCATCGGCACCGCCGCGCGACAGCGACACCAGGCAGCGGCGGTTCGCCGGACGCAGGCATTGCGCGCCGTGCCAGACCCAGTTTTCCTTCTCGGCCGCCGACAAGGCGTCCAGATCGATCACGGTCTCCCAGGCCGGCTTGTCCTTGCGGTATTCCGCCAGGGTGGTGCGGCGCCAGAAGCCCTTGGGATGCTGCTTGTCGCGCCAGAAATTGTAGAAATGATCGCCGATCTTGCTGACCATCGGGATCTTCGCATCGGAGTCCAGCACCTCGAGGATGCGTGCCTCCAGCGTCTTGAAGTCCGCGCCTTCCGCGTAGCGGCTGACGGTCTTCGCGTTTTCCTGCCTGACCCATGCGAGCGGCTTCGCGCCGTCGATGTCGTCGAGCCAGAGGTTTTCGTCGTCGCCGGCGGCCTGAGTGGCGGCGGCGGAGGAAGTCTTGGGAGTGTCGTGGGCGTGGGTCATGCCACTGAAAGTAAGGGCGATGGCCAGCGCAATCCAGCGTCGGTGCATGGGGTCGGGTCCGTTTGCTAGCGGTTCCCTGACATTAGCTTACGGAAGGCGGGGTCCGGGGCATGACTTGTGGGCTAGCGGGTGCCAGTCCGACGCTGAGGCAGCCGGGCTTTCGCCAGCATGGCTGGCTCCCCCCGGAGCTGGGTACCCCTGGCTCTGGCCCCCACGCGAGCTGGGTATCCCTGCTCGGGTAGGAGCCAGCCCTGCTGGCGATGCTCCTCGCCCGGAAGCCCTACAACAGGGGAATCAACAACAAAGCCACGATATTGATGATCTTGATCAGCGGATTCACCGCCGGCCCGGCCGTGTCCTTGTAGGGATCGCCCACGGTGTCCCCCGTGACCGCCGCTTTATGCGCATCGGAGCCCTTACCGCCGAAGTGCCCGTCCTCGATGTACTTCTTCGCGTTGTCCCAGGCGCCGCCACCCGTCGTCATCGAGATCGCGACGAACAGGCCGGTCACGATGGTGCCGATCAGCACACCGCCCAGCGCCTGTGCGCCGGCTTCGGGACCGCCCAGCCACTTGAAGCCAAAGATCACCACCACCGGCACCAGTACCGGCAACAGCGACGGCACCAGCATCTCGCGGATGGCCGAACGGGTCAGCATGTCCACCGCCCGGGAATAGTCGGGCCGTGTCGTACCTTCCATGATCCCCGCGATCTCGCGGAACTGCCGCCGCACTTCTTCGACGACCGCTCCCGCTGCCCGGCCCACGGCCTCCATCGCCATGGCGGCGAACAGGTAAGGGATCAGGCCGCCAATGAGCAGGCCGATGATCACGTAGTGGTTGGACAGGTCGAAACGCACCTCTGTACCGCCGAAGTGCAGGTTGAGGTTGTGCGTGTAATCCGCGAACAGCACCAGCGCGGCGAGGCCGGCCGAGCCGATCGCGTAACCCTTGGTCACCGCCTTGGTCGTGTTGCCCACGGCGTCCAGCGGGTCGGTGACACCGCGTACTTCGGCGGGCAGTTCGGCCATCTCCGCGATGCCACCGGCGTTATCGGTGATCGGGCCATAGGCATCCAGCGCCACGATCATGCCGGTCATGCTTAGCATCGCGGTGGCCGCGATGGCGATGCCGTACAGACCGGCCAGTGTGTGCGCTCCCCAGATCGCCGCACATACCGCCAGCACGGGCAAGGCCGTCGATTTCATCGACACGCCCAGGCCGGCGATGATGTTGGTGGCATGGCCGGTGGTCGACGACTGTGCCACGTGGCGCACCGGGCGATATTCGGTCGCCGTGTAGTACTCGGTGATAACTACCATCGCGCCCGTCAGCACCAGCCCGATCACCGCGCAGCCGAAGATCCGGTTGGCACCGTAGGAGGAGTCGGCCATCAGCGACTGCGTGATCGGCCAGAACGCGATCGCCGCGAGCAGCGCCGAGACGAACACGCCGGCGTACAGCGCATTCATGATCTTGCCACCGCGGGTCTTGACGAAGAACGTGCCGATGACCGAGGCGACGATCGACGCACCGCCGAGCACCAGCGGATACAGCACGCCGGATGGTCCGACCTCGGTAGCCATGACGCCGCCCAGCAGCATCGTGGCGATCAGCGTGACCGCATAGGTTTCGAACAGGTCGGCGGCCATGCCCGCGCAGTCGCCGACGTTGTCACCGACGTTGTCCGCGATGACCGCGGGGTTTCGCGGATCGTCCTCGGGGATGCCGGCCTCGACCTTGCCGACCAGGTCCGCGCCCACGTCGGCACCCTTGGTAAAGATGCCGCCGCCCAGACGCGCGAAGATCGAGATCAGCGAGGACCCGAAAGCGAAGCCGACCAGAGCATGCAGCGCGTGCGTGCGCTCGTAGCCCATGTGCAGCAATACGCCGTAGTAGCCAGCGACCCCGAGCAGGCCGAGGCCCACCACCAGCATGCCGGTGACCGCGCCGCCCCGGAAAGCCACTGCGAGGGCGGAAGAAAGGCCGCTTCTGGCGGCCTCGGCGGTTCGCACGTTGGCCCGAACGGACACGTTCATGCCGATATAACCGGTCGCCCCCGAGAGAAGCGCCCCCAACGCGAAGCCGATCGCGGTTCCCCAGTCGAGGAAGATGCCGATGAGCAGGAAAAGGACGATGCCGACGACACCGATGGTGGCGTACTGGCGGTTGAGGTAGGCGCGGGCGCCTTCCTGGATCGCCGCGGCGATCTCCTGCATTCGTTCGTTGCCCGGCGATCTGGCCAGAACCCAGCTGACCGAAAATGCGCCATACAGAATCGCAACGACCGCACATGCCAGCGCGATCCATAAACCGTACTGCTGCAGCATCGAAGCCTCCCCGAATTGTAGGAGCCCGCCAAGGGCCCGGGCCGAGTATAGGCAGGGGAGGTGGCGGAAGGTGTTGTGCGCTGCGCCACGTCATGTCGGTCCGAAGTCCAGCTTTCTCGCGGCGGATCGGGGGGACGACGGGCGTACCGGCTTCGTCGGCCGGCCAGGCGCCTGCTGTGCGGATGATGGACGAGGCGGTGTCAGATCCCACCCTGATGCGGGTGGTGTGCCGCCGGCACCGCGACCTAATGGAAGATCCGCGCTGGTGAATACATCCAGCCCCTGACGTGATCCTGTGTGAGACAGCTTGCGCGGGCTGGTATCCGAGAACGAACCCGGGGAATCATGCAAGGAAGCTTGACTTCCCTGCCACGACGACGCGCTGCTCAGACTCCCCTGGCTGCTGAAGCTGCTTCGCGAGCTGTTGCTCGGCGTGCGAACCGCCATGAAATCGTCCTGGGGTGCGCGCAGGGGCGCCGTATGGGGCGCGTCCGCTGCCGACGAAATGCGCCCGGTGTGGATGATCGCGCCGGGACCCGCAGTCATGTCGCCGCTCAGCAGCCCGTCGCAGTTGTAGCAGGCGACAAATTTGTTCTCGTCGATGGCGGACCGGATGCGCGCCGTACGTTCGTCGGGAGTCAGCTTGTCGAGGCCGCTGAGCCGCTCGCTGACTTTGCTGAGCTGACTGGTGAAGAGGACGATGTGGTCGGCGTCTCCACCCGCTTCATCCAGCGCTGCCAGAGCAGCGCTGTGTGCGAGAGTTTCCGCATGGGCTCCCGGCACGCCATCCTGTTTCATCAGTGGCCGTACGTAGGTCACGTCTCCCGACTGTTGTATCGCATGTACTGCAAGATGTCTGTCCATATGCTGAGCGAAATCCTCGTGCATCCTGGGCGGCGTGGCGGGGCGAGGCGTATCGCCGTAGGGCTTTATCGACGGCGCTTCCGCTGCCCGGCCGTCTACGCCACGCTTCAGCGCTTCCGGATCCGAGACGTAAAACTGGCGAGCCAGCGAAATGTCCACATTCGGGTTTGTCTGGTGTTCGGGATCGAACCGCGTATATCCGTTCTCGACGCTGCCATGGATCAGCGGCGACAAACCGGGAAATGCCGAGGCGGTGTTCCTGTAATAAACGGGCGCCTGGAGATTGACGTACCCGGTGCGGCCGAAGCCCGCTCCGTAGCCTGCGGTTGTGCCCGCCTTTCTCGGGTGCGGCTGTTCCATCGCCGGGACGGTGAAAGTGTATGGTTTGCCCGAATGCGAACTGGGCGCCACCTGGTTTTTGATGGGCGACTTGCTGGGCAACTCTGCCTGTCCCCCGGGTACGTAATATCCGGACAAAGCGACGTGACCACTGAGCGCTTTCCGCCCTCCCTTCGAGGTGAATGGGCTGACGAACCCGGTTGACGCGGTCAAAAACGCCTCATATGCGGCACGCACGTCGGGACGCGCGTTGATTTTCTGCTCGGCGTCGTCCCGCAGCGTTCTTGATGCATCGCTCATGACCGGTTCGAACAGGGGAATGACGCCCGACGCTGGATCCACATCCATGGGTTCGTCATCGCCAGCCATGCCGTCGAGATCGGTATGGGTCGAAGGATTTCCGCGCACCAGCGTGTAGCGATTCATGCCGCCGGTGTCGCCGGCGGGGTCGGAACTTGCCCAGCGTCCGAGCCAGGGCAGGAGGGAGCGCGCGCCATAGTCATAGAGACCCGTATCGTCGCGTGGATTGCCCGCGTAACGTCGTGGCTTGAGGTCGTCGTCTTCTTTGCTGGCGGCCCACCGTTGTGCGGTGGTTCCATACGGGTAGTAGCGTTCTGCCGTAATCAGCGTGCCGTGCGTGTCGACGATGAATGATTCGGCAAGCTGCTCGTCATCCAGTTCCCAGCTTATCGCCGCGCCCGTCGGTGTCGCTATCGCGTGGATACCGATTGAACCGACCGAGCAATCGACGATATCTCGTGACGCGCCACTTCCACGTCGCCGTTCGAGGGCGCCGTCGCGTCTGATTTCCCCTGAAGCGTCCCCCTGTGACCATCTTGTCCGTCGTCGTCTGCCGTTACCGCCATAGAGGTGCACTTCATGTCGGTTGCGTGCATCCGCGGCGTCGGCCGTGTGAAGACGCCCTTCGTCATTCCAGGTCAGCGTGAGGCCGCCGCTACCGGAGACTTGCTGATGGCCGGCCTCGTCGAAGTACATGTCGACGAGATCGGGATCGACGGTCAGCGTGTCCACCACGGCACGGTTCGAAACCCTCGCGATCGTCATGCGAAGCACGTCGCTGCTGGCCCCTTGCGCGGTATGTCGCACAACGACGAGATTGTCATTGGCGTCGTAGGTGTACGTGCGTTCGTAAGGGCGGCCGTCCGTCAGGTCTCCTGAGGTGCCCAGCGGCGGCAGCGTGCCGTCATTAACGGCGAGTGGGTATGCGTCACCTGTGGCGCGGCTCAGCCGATACAGGCTGTCGTAGGCGAAGGTCGTCTCTCCCAGTGTGCTGGAGCAGGCAAGCACATTGCCGACCCGGTCGACGACACGCTGACGTTGATGGACGACGATTCCCGCTTCACGCTCGGTCCTCGTCGAAAGCAATTCGCCGGACGCCTCATCATAGGCCCATGACTTCGTCATGTCCGCTCCCAGGCGAGCACGTACCATTCTGCCCCATGCATCGCGCATGATCGACGAAATGATGGGCTGCTCGGGTCCCGTCGAGCACCGCAGGGTCGCCGTCGTGAGCCTCCCGTCGAGACCGTACCGATAGGATCGGCAATGGCCGGACGCATCGGTAATCGACGTGACCGAGCCCAGGGCATCGACCTCGGTCGATACCGTCGACACCTCCGGTTCCAGCAGGGCGTCCCAGTTGCCACCGTCATGCCAGTCCACGATGTCGGCGGCGATAAGCCGCGACGTCTGTCGGGTTGCTACGCCCTGCAGGGACACATGCTCGGTGTCCTCACGCCCCGCCGTCTGATACACGCGCTGTGTCGCCATGGCGAGGTTATCGCCTTCCCGCGATGTCGCCGGTGTCGTGTAGAAGACCCGGGCGACGACACGTCCCTGGGCGGCATCCCCTGTCGCGCATCGGATGGGACGAAGCCCGCTGTCGTAAGTCGTCCGGTACGATATCGCGCGCGCATCCCGCTGCCAGAGCATCTGCCCGCAGTCGCCGTGCAGGCGCCAGGTCTCCCCCGCGTCTGCGCTCCAGCTTCGTCCGCCACCCAGGCGCGTCGGATAGATTCTGACGGGCGTGCCATCCGGCATGGAACGGGCATCGCACACCGATGCGATCCGCCCGCTGTCGTCTACGATGGCGCGATCCATCAGCAAAGTGGATGTTCCGGTGCTTTCGTCCCGGAGATAGCGCCCTCGGCGGATGAGGCCGCCGCCCGGTGCCACGGCCAGCATCCAGGGTGTCGAGGGCACCAGTGCGGGAGTGTCCCCTGCGGAGGCTGTCCGGTTGGCATCGTCCTCTGTCAGGTACCAGTTGCGATAGTGCGTCCTGTGGCACGTGTTCGCAGCGGTAATCGTTTCCGTCAGTCGGCCCCGGCCATCCCAGACGTACCTGTCGAATGACCGGCCCGCTGACGGCGCGGAAAAGCGCCAGTCTGCCGCGGCGCAGGGACGCCACATGCGGAGCAACGCGCCATCGGGATGCCACGATGCGGTTGATGTGATACACCACGATGCACCGTCGATCGCCTCGGTAGCGGCCGCTACCTGCAGAATGCGTCCCTGACCGTCGATATGCGTCACCTTGCGAAGAATTTGCTGGTCGGGGTCGGCGGGATAACGGTCAGCCATCAGGTGCACGATAGGTACCGGGCTGCGCATAGTTTCTTGCCGGTCCCATGCGGAGTCGTCCACGACCCACACGTTCGCCATGCCACCCAGCGCGGCGGCGGGGTCGGCAAGGCAGGCTTCGCTGTCCATCGTCCGCGGTGCGTCATCGAGCGATATGGCAGCAAATGAACGTTCGACGATGCCATCGGCCCCATCGCGTTCCTTGCCCTGAATGCTGTCGGCGCGTACCGCGCCGAAGGCGTCCATCACGACACTCCGGGTGATGCCATTGGCATCGACGGATTTCCAGGGGCGCATGCGGCGATAATCGATCTCGACCGAAGCGTGCCAGCCGAGCGCATCCGTTTCGCCCACCGCAAAGAGATCGTGCGCGTCGTAGTCGTATTGCGTCCACCCTGCGCTGAGCCCTGGCGACGTCCGGAGGACGCGGTGGAAGTGCTCGATGCCGTCGTATTCGGTCCGGGACGTGACAAAGGCCAGCAGGGATTCACCCTCGGAAAGAAGCCGACTGTGCATCGGTACATATCCTCCTTCCTGCAGAATCGCATCACGTGTCTCCAGGGAAAGAACCTGCCCGAACTCATCAAGTGCCGCGGTCTCCATGGCGGCGCGCGTCGCGGAGGCAAGCAGCGGTGGAAAGCGAGGTTCGGTGATGTGAGCGTAGTCGTCGTAATGCGCGCACGAGAGTGACAACAGCCGCCGCGGCGATCCCGTTTCCGCATGATCCGGTGCTTCGAACCACTCGGCGTGCATGTCCTGGCAGGAAAGTTCGTCGCGGGCGAGGACATAATGCTGCGACCGGTGCTCGCCGGGAATGTTCAGGCACCATATGTCGTTTCCCGTCAGGTGCCATCGCATGTCGAGCGATTCGTCCACCGCATGGTGTGCCTGTTGCTCATCTCGCGAGGCGTGCCAAAAGGCCGCATCGTCCGGATCGTCGGGCGCGACGCCATCGGCGCGGGCGCAGCCGATCGCTATCGAGCGACGCGGGAAGCCGAAGGCATCGTGATTCAGAAAGATCGCTTGCATCCTTCGCGGATCGGCAGGCGAATCGCCGAAGCTCTCATCGACATGTTCGAGGAGGATGACAGCCATCGATCCGACGTTCGCGCTGCCTTCCGATCCGTCGGCGGTGTCGGCGTCGGTAACGCGTATGAGGTAGCGGAACGCCCGCCGCGAATCCAGTCGAAATGACGGTCCATCCATGACGTAGGTGTCCGTCCGCAGAAGCGAACCGGCCAGTGCACGCTGCATCGTGGTACGGGCTGGATGGTCGGGTGCCAGTATTTCATCGCGGTCGCTATCGGCCAGCCACCGGGTGGTCCTTGTGCCGACGTTGACGATGGCCGCTTCATCGACGGCCGCATCGCCTACGGCGAACCATGCGCACTGGCGCCGCGCGGGCAGTTCGCCGTCGCGCACCGTTGCGTCGACTGTCGTTTCGACCTGCTGGAATCCACGTTGCCGGGCTTCACCAGCGTCATAGTGCCAATGCCGGTAGGACATCTCGCGCCACGCCTCGCTTCCTGCGATGTCGTCGATGCGCGTAATCCGTTTGGCGACGGTCAGTCCTGGCGGCGGGGCGTCGTTGGCAGTATCGGGCGAATGCGGCGCGTCGAGCCACTCCTGCGCGGCCTGACGCCAGGCGATGCGGGTTCGGCTGCCACGATGATTGTCAGTCGCATGGATGCGCAAGGCATGTGGCTCGCCCAGCTGTATCGCCCAATGCGCGGAGGCACGTCGCGAAGCGCCCTGGTCGACGATGAGCGTCGTATTGCCACGACCCTGAATGTCCCCGACGTGAAAGCGCCAGCGCGGATCCAGGCGTCGTCCGTCCGGCCACGAACGAGCGATGGCAGCGTCGAAGCCGTGCCCCGAGCGGTTGAGAAAGATCAGTAGCGACGACCGACCCGCATACAGCATGTCGACAAGGCCGTCCCCGTCGATATCGACGACGAACAACCGATCCGGATCCACTCGCTCGCCTACGTCTATCTGCCCCAGTGACAGGGCGCGAGCGAATCGACCGGCTCCCCTGTCGGCCCACACGGTGAGTTCGCCCCCCGACGAGACGGTCAGCACATCGTTCGACCCGACGGCGAGGACGCTGCCCAGGCCGAGCCATGTCGTGGGATCGCCGTCCAGCGGAAGCGCGTCTTCACCATGGGCCACGAACCGGGCTCGTCCCGGCCGGGGACTCGCGGCGTCGGGATACACGTAGACGCCGTGCCGTTGAAGCGTAACGAGGGCAGCGTATCCGTTGCGATCGATGTCCACCCAGTGCCCCTGATGCCCCCGGACCTCCGTATGTGAAGCCTGGGCGGGCTGAAAGGGCGACCAACGTACGCCGCTGGTCAGCGCGTAGCGGCCGATGACCGGTCCGAAGTTCAGGCCCCACGCGGGATATCGCGGGTCCTCCCTGTCGACGAACTGCCAGGGGCTGGCTCCGTGAAACCGGATGCCGGAGGTGCCTGGGCGGTTGGTCGACGGGACGGTGAGGGGCTTCGGTGCGTCGTACGCCACGCCGTCGTCGCTACCCGCCTCGCGGCGAGCAGCGCTGTAAATCCATCCGGTCGTCGCCCGCCAGAGGAGGCCAGGGATACCGCCACCATCCATATCGACGTATGCCATGCCGTCCGCGATCGCCATCGGCGGCAGAACCACGTTGCCTACGCAGCCCTGTGCAGGATCGAAGTCGGTCCAGCTGAACGTGACCGGTGGGATCGACTGAGGCGCGGCTCCCCTGGCGTACGCTGTCCATCCACATCGCACGAGCAGCGAGAAACGCTTCGATACGTCGTACGTCAGCAGCAGTCGCCGCACGAGCACGGGGGCGGGGCCCAGCTCGGGGATATGGTGAAACATCAATACCTGACGACAGAGGCGATGCGTCCGGCACTCGAAGCCATAGGTCGTATCGCTGACCGGGTCGTCACGCACGGGCCACGGCTTCGTCGCCTCGTACGATGGGACCGAGGCTTCGTCGAAGGATCTCGATCCATAGTCGAACAGCAGTTCAAAGAAGGACGGCTCCACGGATGGTCCGGTTTCACGCCACGCAAGAAGCGTCTCGCTTCCCGACGGGTTGCCGTAACGGACGCGGGAAAGGTAGCGGGCAGCATGGCGGTCCCGGTCGTCCTCAGGTACGCCGAAGCCGTCTTCAGGCGCATACTCATACGTGGTACGCGCACCGAGCGCCGTGAGTGATTCCTGAATGTGCCACTCGGCTACGTGATCGGGCGCGGCAGGGTCGCAAAGTCGCGCATCGGGCCGCTTGCCGTAGACATGGACGCTGCCATCGGGCTCGAACAGCAGCCAGAAACCGGGGTCGTCGCCGCTCGACCAGCGTTCGAACCGGCAGAGGCTTCGATCAACACGAGGTACGTAGCGACGCACCGTGTAGGTCGTCGGCAGGGGCTGACCCCTGAATGTTCCGGTCGTGCGAATGCCGGCCGGACACAGCGGCTCGTTGTCGGGACCAAGACAGATGTCGGATCCGTCGAAGCGAGGCAACCCGTGTGAGGGGTCGATACGGAAACACGAAAGCGCCAGGTTCCAGCCCACGCCGAACAGGCCATTTCTCCGGCTGCCCCCATAGACAAGGGAAAGGCCCGGCGCGCCTCGGGCATCGGTGACGGGCAGCGGCAGCGTCATGCTTGCGGTTCCGCTGTTATCCGGGCCCGCCCAATCGAGCACGACAGGCGGTTCGACAATGGGGCCGCCAAGCGGCTGGTCTCGCACTACTCCCCATCCCTGGGTCATGTCGTGCTCCTCATGAATCGCCCGGTGCCATCCATACAGAGCTGGCGGATGACAAGCGTGATGAACTTCGACGTGTTCGGGCAGAGTCCGTCGGTGACATCGGGCTCCCGCCGCTGCCGATCGATCCCAGCGACGATCGGGAACTGCGAAGCGAATACCTCGATGCCGGAGTCGACGCGATGATCAGGCTGGGAGACATGGGATCGACGTCCGACCCCGTCGATGTCGGCGGACGGCCACGGGGATCGTGTAGCTCGACCTCTCTCGCTGCACGCAGGTTAGTGTTGCCGATGGTGGCGATGTGTCCTCGAATATGCGGGTGCGGCACGCGCGTCATGGTCATATGCTGCTGGTAGTGGATGCGCCAGCGATCCGTATATTCCATGAACGCAAAGCCTGAAATATATTCCGTGCCCAGATTGTTCCGGGCGAGGCGACCCCCTCCGCGGTAGTCGGGCCTTGCTTCGAAAGCATAGTGCGCGTAGCTCATCATGCCCGCGACACCGAACCCTGGCAGCGGCTCCGTCGCGTCGGGCTGGACGTGCCGGTTGAATTCCTCGTATTCGTGACCGCCTGACACATGGAAGATCCGGTACGTGCTCTCATCGGTTTGCCATGCCACGAGTGAGCAGCCACTGAAATCCGGGGTGAGAAGCACGCGTGGCTGGGTGCCGTCCGGATGAGCGGGTATAACGGTGCTGCCGCCCTGTGCGACGAAATACGCCTGGAAGCTGTGCCGAGGGTCCAGCCGTAAGTGATCGCCGCTCTGGAGTTGAGGATTGGATCCGAATACCTCGCTCGATCGAGCGATTGTCAGCACACTCGTCTCGGCCAGGCCTGCGCGCGTGGACGGGTCGGTGATTTCGGGGGGGACGGGCGCGCGCGTGACGGTCGATTGCACCATGACGAAGTTGTCTATACCAGCGTCGCCCGAGGCGTGCAGGATCCTCGGCCGACCGCCAGATGGCAACATCTCAATGTTGGACAGCGGAGTCGCGTTCCAGCTGCGGAACGAAAAAGTGGACCGCGCTGCTGGCCATGACATTGTCGCGGCGCCGGTGACCTGTTGAATGGGTGAGGTGCCGTCGATCGCTACGCCTCTGACCGGGTTACGCTCGCCTCTTTCTGTGGGTACCTGTCTGAGCATCCTCGGTGGCCGCCCGACTCGCCCGACTCGTCCGCGCGCCGGGCGGGTCTCCGCCGGCCGCCTGGTGTTTTCGCGACCATGCCCCGTCGGAACCGGCACCCGGCCGTCGGCATCACGGAGGGAGAGCGGCGCATTGCGAACCATGCGATAGCGGTTGCTGCCATCGATATCGCCGGCGGGGTCAGGGCTGGTCCACCGGTGCTGCCAGGGCATGTAATAGCGCGCACCGTAGTCGTAGAGGCCGGTGGAATCCCGTGTTTCACCGGAATACCGGCAGTCGTCCGGCTGCGCGTCGTTTGCCGTGCGTGCTGCATGGATCGACGTTCCGCCGAAGGGATAGTATTCCTCGAAGAGTGTGACGCCACCGGCCTGATCGAGCACGGTCGATGCGTGCAGGGGATGCGCCTCCAGATGAAATCGCATCTCCAGCGAAGATGCGTCGCCGATGCGGTAGGCGAAGCGGGCAACGCTGTCAGCCGCATACATCGTAGCCACCGATCGCGTGCTGCCGCCGCCCGAATGCAGCTCCAGACCCGGCAGGTAAACCACGCGCGCCGACCCCTCCCGCTTTCGGAGCCTGCGGCCGTCAGCTGCGTAGGTGTAATGTTCCGGCGTCGGTGCGACGACCTCCTGGAGACGGCCCTGCACGTTCCAGAGCAACGCTGGGCCAGTGGGCGCGAGCGCCAGCATATGCCCCGCGCCGTCGAAGCGCGCATCGACATCCTCCGGACATAGCCCGGGCTCAGCCGGCACCGAGCGATTGGAAAGGGGGGCGATGGTCATGCGTTGCGTATAGCTGGCACTCTCGTCTCCCTCCACCGAATGCATGATGCTCGTGATATTGCCGTTGGCGTCGTAGTCGAAGGCTCGCGAGTAAGCGCGCGGAAGAGTTTCGCCGGCATCGGGAGGCAGTGTCAGCGGAGGTGGGAGATCGGGCCCGCGTCCGGCAGCGTCCTGCTCGCGGCCGGTGGCTTCGACAAGTTGACCCGTGCTGTCATAGCGGAACGACCGGTGAGTCGTTTCACTTCCGGCGAAAGGAGCGCTCGCGTCGTCGATGCGGATCACCGTCCCGGCAGGATCGTAACGAAACGTACGGTCCACGACGATCCGGCCGTCGGGCATGACCGCGCGAGTTCTCGTGAGGCGACCATCTCTGGCATCGTGGTCTTGTGTGCACAGGATTTCTCCCGGCCCGACGCGGGACGCGAGCAGGCCATCGGCTTCGTAGCGGAGACTCGTCGCCACGTCGTAATCGCCACCACCTGCCGCGTTGGCGACGAAGGATGCGGCAGCCAGCCGCCCTGCGACGTCGTACGCGAATTGCCTCGCGTTGCCTTGCGCGTCGATCAGCGCAAGAGGCTGCCCCAGGGCATCGTACTGCGCCGTGGTCAGATAGGCGGTGCTTTCGAGTTGGCCGCCGTCTCCGCTTGCGGGCCAGTCGGCCTCGTCGCTAACGATGATCCGGCGCTCCGTCGCCTGGACTTCACCGGTGAGTGCCGCACGCGAAACCACCTCGCTTCCTCCCGCATCGAACGTGGCGGCGGGAAAACCCGCCAGATTGGCCTCGCGCCGTGCGATGGAGGGCGTCGTGTAATCGACGCGCATCACCCGGCGAACCTCCCCGGTTTCGCCGCTGCGCGAGTGCACGTCCGTGAGACGGCCTGCCCGGTCGCGAAGAAAGACATGCTCGTGGCCCAGAGCGTCGCGGATCCAGAGATCATCACCGGTGTCGGCGCCAACCCGCCACCATTCCCCGGCATCCGCGCTCCACGAACGCGTGCCGCCGAGATGTGCGGACTCACGGCGCACAGCTTCGTCGCGCCCCACCGAGCGGGCGTCGTAGTGACGCAAGGTGCGGCCGGCGGCGTCCGCGTCACGCCTCGTCAGCTGAAGAACGGGCGCGTCGGTGACGCTGCGGCGAAGATATCGACACTCCCTCATCGGCCGCCCGTTTGTGCCGATGGCGATCAGTGACGGGGAGCCCGGATGCACCGACATATCGCTTTCGGCGGTGGCGTTTTCGTCTTCGTCAACGGTGTACCACGCGTGATAGCTGACCCGACGGATTCGCCCGACACCATCGGTTACGTGAATGATGCGATCGAGCGCGTCGTATCCGATGTGGGTAGCCGGTCCGGTGTTTCCGGCCGTGAAGCGCCAATCCGCGGATGTGTGCGCACGGCAGATCTGCAGCGCTTCTCCGGAGCCCGGCGCCGGTATGCGGGTGTGCTTCACCCAGTCAGCCGCGGTGTCCGTCGCGCTGCGCTGCGCCGTGCAGACGACCCGGCCCAGCCCGTCCCGGTGCCAGACGGTCTGTTGTACCTGCGAGGCGGGATCCCCGGGATAACGGTCCGCGGTAAGTCTCACGACATGCGCCGGCGCTTCCGATGCGTAACGGAACACTTCCGCGACGTTCCCCAGTGTGCTTTTCGCCGCGGCGAGTGCGGCAGACGGTCGTCTGTCCAAGGGGACGGACCAGTCTTCGAGCGATTCAAATCCGACCTCGACGCTGCGCCCGCCGCTGTCGTGCTCGCTACCGTGAAAACTGGTGGCCAGCACTCGACCCGATGCATCGAACGCCGTCTCATGCACGTTGTCATTCGCGTCCACGACCCGCCGGGGCAGGAGTGCCCGGTAGTCGTAGCTTGCCTCCATGTGCAAATCGCCGGGACAGGTCCAGCCCGTTACGAATAAGCCGGCCTCATCGCGTACGAATGTGACGGCATCTGTCGTCGCGCAGGCCGCATGGCGGATAACGGCGAAGCAGTCGTCCTCTGAAGCGTAGTCGCACAGGTCGTGCTCAGTCGCCTGCAATGACTCGTTGTCGCCGAGCAGTGATGCGACGAGGGGGCGCCAACCACCGCGCGCGAGATGTTCGTCCAGCGCAGTCGGGTCCAGTACCAGGCGGCATTCGGCCAGAGCCTCCTCATCCATGCCGGCGATAAGCATCGATCGTGGAAGCGGGGGAAAGGCCGGCGGTACCGCCGGATCCGATGCGTAAACTACCCGGGTAAGTGTGACCAGCCGGACGTCATCGTTGGGCGCGAATGTCGGGTCCCGCGCGAACGTCTCGTAACGCATGTCATGTTCGCTCAGGTTGTCATTTGCGACGAACGAGGCATGCACCCGCGTTTCGGATGGCACCCTGAGGCAGTACGCGTCGGGATCGGTGAGGTGCCACCAGGTTCGTCGTGTAAGGGTGACGTGATGACGCTCCTGGCTCCTGTCGTGTGAGTCTTCCCAAAGCCTCTGTTTTTCCGGCTGGCTATACGGTGAAGCTGCGTTGCGTCGTGAACACGCGATCTCGATAACGAGGCCAGGGCAGCCGTGTACGTCGTTGTCGAGGGCGAAGCTGTGCAGGCGACGGGGGTCGACAGGGCTGTCCTCATAGTCGTAGGTCAGTATTTCGATCGGCAGGCACGACGAGGTGGCGGGGGATCCATCGTCTTCCTGACGTAGTTGCCTGACGAGATAGCGCCATTCCACTACCTTCAGGGGCGTGCTCCGCACCGAGGTGTCGCTTACGGTAAACACTTCGTAACGTCGTTCGAGACCTGCCAGTGAGCGCCATCGATCCCCATCGGGGAAAGGGTCCGCAGGATCCATGATCACGTCGCCGTTTCCCGTCCAGCGGCTGAAGAGGTCCGGTCCCACACCGATGGCTTGAGCATCCGATACATCGAAGCCATCTCGACGGCTGTCGATATCCGCGTTCCCGACGTAGTTCCAGCGACGCGTCAGGACGTCGGATGTTAGGCCCGGCATCGCGGTACGCTGTTCACGGCGCTCCTGGCGAAAGGCGAAGCCGCGCATGCGGCGATCGATCGGATCGTAGTAGCCGTCCCTCCATTCGAAAGAGATGCGGTGCGAGGTTTGAAACGTGGCATCGAACGTTTCGATCATGCTTGTGGTGAGCAACGGGAACGGCAGGTGTGACGTCACGCACCTGCCCGCTGCCTTGTCATCCAGTGTGGTGTGTCCCGACGCCCGGTAAGTGACAGCGGTGGACGCCCCCCGATGATTGTCGGTGCCGCAGATGCGATGGGGTGGCACGTGGAAGAAGTCCATGCGCCAATGCCGTGGCTTGAGGCGGTTACCGACGTGCGGCAGGGAGATGATCGCGCTGATGCCGTCGCCGCGCGCAGGCGCGAACGATACGGTCCACGTGCGCTCGTAGCGTTGGCCGTCGGGCCACGCGTACGCGATGGCGGGTGCAAAACCGTGTCCCGAAAGATTGCGATACCAAAGAAGCGCCTTGCTGTCGCAGTAGAGGATGTCGGCTACGCCCTTGCCCTCGATGTCCGCGAAATGCAGGCGTGATCGCTCCAGTGCAATGCCGGGCAGATTGATCGTTCCGACATGGACGGCTTGCCCGAAATGGCCGTAGCCCAGGCCAGGCCAGCACTCCACGATGCCATCTTCATTGACGCGGACGAGCTGAGCCGTCCCTTTGCAAAGGACCGGTGCAAAGCCGACGTAGGTATTCGGGGAGGCCGCGAGTGGCAGCCCGTCGCTCTCGTGTGCGACTTTCCTTGCCCGGCCATACCCATGTCGATTCCGCGGCCACCAGATGACGGCATGGCTGGAGATCAGAAGCATGTCCATCTGGCCCGCACCGGTAAGATCGGCCCACTGAACGTCGTGATGCCGGAAGTCCATCGGAATCGATGGGAACGGTTGGAAGGCCGACCAGGTCCGATCGGAGCGCAGTGTGAAATAGCCGCGCAGTGCGGGATCGGCGACGATCCATGACAAGGCCCCGTCGGCGGTCACGTCCGCCAGCATCCGCCGCGCGGGCACGGCCGGCGGCGCACCGACGAAGACAGCCCCCTGGCTTGGGTGAACACTCGCATCGAAGCCTCTGATCGATGGCTGGATTGCCAGTGCCACCGGCGTGCCGTAGGTGATGGCATCCTCGCCACCTGTTGCGCGAACCGGCTCGCGGTAGGTCCATGTCTCGCACTCGCGGTTGAGAATGCCGGGAATGCCGTCGCCGTAGAGGTCGATCAGTGTTGCGCGGTATCCATCGTCGACGCCGGACGCACTGTCCAGGGGATGTGCGCTCGCATCGGCAGAATCGAAATCCGTCCAGGCGATATCCACCCGGGGCGATCGTTCGACGTCACCCTGCGCGCCGTAAGCCAGCGTTTGCAGCGAAGTCATACGGGTCAACCACGGCTGTTCGTCGTATTCGAACAGGACGCGCCGTACCAGGACGGGGTCGGGGCCGAGGGCGGGCAGTCGGTGGTATATCAGGAGCTGCCGGCAGAGACGAAGAGTGCGATGCTCGAAGCCATAGTCGACATCGCAAAAGGGATCCCGGCGTGTGGACCATGGACGGTCCTCGGCATAGGGTGGCCCGATGTCCGGGTCGAGCGTGCGTTGGCCGTAATCGAAAATCGCTTCAAAATAGAAGGTCAGCGGCTGTACGGGGGGTACGAACGCGAATGGCGCGAGGCTGCCTCGCCGATGCCCGTAGCGGATGTGGGAGAGGTATCGGGCGGCACATGTGTCGCGAGTGTCGGCGACGCCGTGGCCGTCCTCCGCGCGATAGCTGTAGACCGCATGCTCGCCGCGGGCCGTGACGCTCTCGCAAAGGAACCAGACGGCGATGTCGGACGGCCTGGCGGCCTTACGGAGTGTTGTCGTGTCGTCGTGGCCGTAGACGGCTATCGAGCCGTCAGCGGCATGTACGACCCAGAGCGGTGTCTTTCCTTCGGCACTCCACTGTTCTATCCGGTCCGACCGTGAGTCGACTTGCGGTCGATACCGGACCGCTTTCCAGGTATGCGGCAGCGCGATGCCGCCGATTTGGTCGACGGTGCGCGAGTCTGTGGCGACCAGTCGCTCGCCATCCGGACCGACGTAGCCATCCGAATCGTCAAACCGGGGCACGCCCTCGGTGGTGTCTCGTCGAATGGAGGGAACGGGGACGTGGAAGCCCAGACCGAACACACCGTTGCCCGCATCGCTGCCGTAAAAGAGGGCCAGTGAGGGCGAGGCATCGCGCCAGCGCGACAGAGGAAGAGGCAGCCTCAGTACCGAGGACCCAGTGCTCGAGACGGACCAGTCAATGCCCTCCGGCGGCGTATCCACACCCCCGACTACAGGGGTAGTCAGGCAGGCATACGGATCTGTCTGATAGTTGCCGACGTCCATGTGAAAACCCCCGGGCCATCGTGGCCCAGGGACAGTGTCGCGCCTGGATCGTTATCGAACCGTGAGCAACGCGTGCACCCTTTACTGCGACAGAATCTCCGCGATCACACCCGTCGTGATGGCGACCAGCAGCAGGTCGTTGTTATCGGCGCGCACCCAGTGATACCCACGTGGCGGCTCACGCAGGTGACGTTCGCGATAATCGTTCACGACGACCACACGACCGTCATAGCGGTGACCGCGCTCCCAGTGACCGCCCGGGCGCGGGTGCCAGTCGGCACGACGATCGTCGTGGCGGTCGTCCCGATGGTCGCGATGATCGTCGCGGTGGTCGTCGCGGTGGTCGTCATGATGATCGTTGCGATTGTCGTGATCGTCGCGGTGCCAGTCCTGCGGTGCCGGTGCAAAGGCGAAAGCCGGTGCGATCGCGCCAGCAGCGGCGATGCAGAACACCATTCTGGTGAGCATCTTCATGAGCGAGTCTCCGGTAAGCGCGCTTTAGCGAGTGGCGATGTCGAGGATGATGCCGGTCGCCACAGCGACGAGCAGAAAATCGTTGTTCTCGCGGACCCAGTGGTAGCCTCGCGGCGGCGGGCGCAGGCGGTAGCTGCCGTAGTCGTACACGACGACGTTGCGACCGGCGTAGCGGTGCCCGCGCTCCCAGTGGCCGTAGTACCGCGGCGGGGGCGGACGGTAGTAGTGATCCGGCCCGTGGTGATACCCGCCGTAGTAGCGCGGCGGCGGCGGGGGCGGCGGACGGTGACCGTGCCAGCCGTTGTCATGATGCCAGTCGCCACGGTCATGGCCGCGATCGTGCCCACGGTAGTCACCGTGGCGATCGTGATCGCGGTGGTCGTCGGCGAACGCCGCAGTCGTGGCGACCATGGCGAGCGCGGCAAAAGCGGTACGAAGCATCATTTTCATAGCCTGTCTCCTGGACGATCGTCTCGCCGTAACTTGCTACGGCCGATCGACGATTCGGATGCTATGAAGGGAAAGCTGAACGCAAAGTCTTACATTTTGAAAGGTTCACGAAAGCGTTCACTGTCGCGACAGCTATTGAACCGGTCGGTTCAGGAAATCGATCCCGGCCGGAACTCAAGTGTCAGATTTGACGGGCGTTCCGTCAGGAAGAGCGACGAACGCCGTTCAGGTGCGCGGGCAAGGATTTTTCCGCCCCGAACGACCAGAAGACGGGCCGCTTTCAGCCGGATGGCCTCGAAGGCGTCCCCCGCCTGCAGTAAAACGAAGTCCGCACGGTGGCCCGGCTGAATCCCGTAGCCTTCCAGCCCGAGGACGCGCGCGGCGTTGACCGTCACCGCGTCGAAGCAATGGGCGACGCCCCGGGTCGAGGTCATCTGCGCCACATGCAGGCCCATGTGTGCCACTTCCAGCATGTCGCCGGAGCCCATGCCGTACCAGGGATCCATCACGCAGTCGTGGCCGAACGCGACATTGACGCCCGCATCGAGCAACTCGGGGACGCGCGTCATGCCGCGACGCTTCGGGTAGGTGTCGTGCCTGCCTTGCAGGGTGATGTTGATGAGCGGATTGGCGATGGCATGCACGCCCGCCTCGGCGATCAGCGGCAGCAGCTTGGACACGTAGTAGTTGTCCATCGAATGCATCGAGGTGAGATGCGAACCGGTGACGCGATCCTGCAGGCCCGTGCGCACCGTTTCCGCCGCAAGCGTCTCGATATGCCGTGACAGCGGGTCGTCGGATTCGTCGCAATGCATGTCCACCCGCAGGCCACGTTCGGCGGCGAGTTCGCACAGCCAGCGGACGGATGCCGCGCCGTCGGCCATCGTGCGTTCGAAGTGCGGAATGCCGCCGACCACGTCCACACCCATGTCGAGGGCGCGGACCAGGTTGGCTTTCGCGGTCGGTGAACGGAGTAGCCCGTCCTGTGGGAAAGCGACCAGTTCGAGATGCAGGTAGGGAGCGACGCGGCGCTTCACCTCCAGCAGGGCCTCGGTCGCCAGCAGGCGGTCGTCACAGATGTCGACGTGGCTGCGGATGGCGAGCAGGCCCTGGGCCACCGCCATGTCGCAGTAGGCCATGGCGCGGTCGACCAGCGCCTGCTGCGTGAGGTCGGGCTTGAGTTCGCCCCACAGTGCGATGCCTTCGAGCAGGGTGCCGGAGGCGTTGAGGCGCGGCAGGCCCAGCGACAGCGTCGCATCCATGTGGAAATGCGCGTCGACGAACGGCGGGCTGACCAGACGGCCCTGCGCGTCGATCTCTTCGACGCCTTTTGCCGGAAGCGCCGGCTGGATCGCTGCGAATCGTCCGCCCTCGATGCCGATGTCGACGTCCTTGCGGCCGTCGGGAAGCGTGGCGTGACGGATGATGAGGTCCATGGTGGGTGCCGGTGTTTAAAGCAGGGATGATAACGGGCGGGTCGCTGGCGGGGTAATCGCTCGATCGGCCGCCTTCACGCAGGCCCGGCCCGGTTTTGGCACCATCACTTCCCCCATGAAGCTTTCCGACAAACTCGCCATCCTCGCCGACGCCGCGAAGTACGACGCGTCCTGCTCATCCAGCGGTGGCAAAGGCCGCAACTCGCTGAAAAGCGGGGGTATCGGCTCGACCGAAGGTATGGGCATCTGTCATGCGTACGCGCCGGACGGCCGCTGTATATCGCTGCTGAAGATCCTGCTCACCAATTTCTGCGTCTACGACTGCGTGTACTGCGTCAACCGGCGCAGCAGCAATGTGCCCCGAGCGCGCTTCACGGCCGAGGAAGTGGTCAATCTCACCCTCGAGTTCTACCGGCGCAATTACATCGAAGGCCTGTTTCTCTCGTCAGGCATCATCCAGTCGCCCGACTACACGATGGAGCAGCTGGTCCGCGTGGCACGTACGCTGCGCACCGAGCACAAGTTCGGCGGCTACATCCACCTCAAGACCATTCCCGACGCGTCACCTGAACTCATCGACGCCGCCGGTCGCTGGGCGGACCGCCTGAGCATCAACGTCGAGATGCCGACCGAAGGCGGCTTGAAGTCGCTGGCGCCGGAGAAACACCTGGGTGACATCCGCAGCGCGATGGGTCGCCTGCGCCTGTCCATCGACGAAGCCAAGGCGGAGAAGAAGGCGCCTCGCTTCGCGCCCGCCGGGCAGAGCACGCAGATGATCGTCGGTGCCGACGATGCCAGCGACCGCGACGTGCTCTCGGCCAGCACCAACCTGTATACGAATTACCGGCTGCGTCGCGTCTACTATTCGGCCTTCAGCCCGATCCCCGACGCGTCGAAGATCCTGCCGCTGAAGCCACCGCCGCTGGTACGCGAGCATCGCCTCTACCAGGCGGACTGGCTGATGCGCTTCTACGGCTTCGGCGCCGATGAGATCGCGCCGCCGGGCGACGACGGCATGCTGTCGCTCGACGTCGATCCGAAGCTGGCCTGGGCGCTTCGCCACCGCGATCAGTTCCCCGTCGATGTGAACCGCGCGCCACGCGAGACCTTGCTGCGCGTGCCTGGCCTTGGCGTCAAGACGGTCGACAAGATGATCGCGATGCGCGGGCACCGGCGTATCCGCTACGACGATCTCATTCGCCTGCGCGTGCCGGTGAAGAAAGTGGCACCCTTCGTCGAGACGGTCGATCACCGCCCGCGCGGGGATCACGAGAGCGTCGCGCTTCGCCGCGATCTGCGCGAGCCCTCGCAGCCGGATCTTTTCGGCTGATCATGCGCGTCGTTACGCTGGACGATCCGTCGGACTTCGACGAGTGGCGCGCCAAGGCGCGGGCGCTGTTGCTGGCCGACATCGAACCGTCCGAAGTGGACTGGGAAGGCGGCGGCGCCGGCGGATTGTTTGCCGGCGACGATTCGATTCCCGCGCCGGTGCGCACGAGCGTTCCCGCCGTCCCCCGCGACTTTCTGAATGTCGCCAGCGCCGTGCTGGCGCATACCGACAGGCGTCGCCACGCCACGCTCTATCGCATGCTGTGGCGGCTGGCGCACGGTGAGAAAGCCTTGCTGCGCATCGCGACCGATGACGATGTCGCCTGGGCTCACACCTGCGTGAAGCAGGTCAGCCGCGACATGCACAAGATGAAGGCGTTCGTGCGCTTTCGTGAAGTCCGGCATGGGGAGGACACGGTCTACGTCGCCTGGTTCGAGCCGTCGTTCGACATCGTCAAACGCGTCGCGCCATTTTTCGTGCGCCGCTTCACCGGCATGCACTGGTCCCTGCTGACGCCGTCACGCACGGCGCACTGGAATGGCGAGACGCTGTCGTTCGGGCCGGGTGCGAGCAGGGCGGATGCACCCACCGACGATGCGCTCGAAGATCTCTGGCGTACGTACTACGCGAGCATCTTCAATCCGGCCCGCTTGAAAGTGGATGCGATGCGTCGCGAGATGCCGGTGAAGTACTGGAAGAATCTGCCGGAAGCGAAGCTCATTCCGGGCCTGGTCCGCGACGCGTTACCGAGGATGCAGGCGATGGTCGACAAACAGCCGACGATTCCGAAGAAGAAAATCACGCCGCTGCAGAAAGCGGTCGCGG
The DNA here is from genome assembly GCF_900167995.1 of Luteibacter sp. 22Crub2.1. Lineage (NCBI taxonomy): Bacteria > Pseudomonadati > Pseudomonadota > Gammaproteobacteria > Lysobacterales > Rhodanobacteraceae > Luteibacter > Luteibacter sp. 22Crub2.1. Next base: position 12,113 of record NZ_FUYT01000003.1, on the reverse strand, counting down.
CGGCGCCCGAAGGCAGTATCACGGCGTTGCGCGCGCAGGCCCGCGAATGCCGCGCCTGTGACCTGTGGAAGCCTGCGACGCAGACGGTCTTCGGCGAAGGCCCGGTGCACGCGAAGGTGGTGGTGATCGGCGAGCAGCCGGGCGATCAGGAAGATCTCGCCGGGAAGCCATTCGTCGGGCCGGCGGGCAAGCTGTTCGACCGCGCGCTGGAAGAGGCGGGGATCGAGCGCGACCTGCTGTATGTCACCAATACGGTGAAGCACTTCAAGTTCGAGCCGCGCGGGAAGGTGCGGCTGCACAAGCGCGCCAACGCGGAGGAGCAGGCCGCGTGCCGGCCCTGGCTCGCGGCCGAGATTGATCGTGTCCAGCCCGAGGCCCTGGTCTGCCTAGGCGCCATGGCGGCTCAGGCGGTGTTCGGTTCGTCGTTCCGCCTGATGGCGCAACGTGGCGAGTGGATCGACCTGCCCGATGGACGGAAGGCGATGGCCACGGTGCACCCGTCGTATCTGCTGCGCTTGCCGGATGCCGAGGCGAGAGAGGCGGGGTATGCGGAGTTCGTGCGGGATCTGGGGTTGATGCGGGGGGTGTTGGGCTGAGGTCCGAGCATCGCGCGCAGGCGCGCTCCTACATGTGCACGGTGACCCACATGCCCGCGGTGACCTGCATGCCCGCGGTCGGAGCATCGCGCGCAGGCGCGCTCCTACATGTGCACGGTGATCTTGTAGGAGCGCGCCTGCGCGCGACCCACACCGCGACGACCGCCGGCGCGCCCCGCGCGCCGCCGGCCCGACGCGACACGTCACCCAGGCTTGAACTTCCTCAGCTTCTTCGGCACCGAAGCATTCTTCAGCGTCACATACATCGGCAGCCCATCGTCGCCATAGGGCGGGGGCACCTCGCCCACGATCAGCGGCGCCAGATACCGTCGCGCCGCCGCGGTGATCCCGAAGCCATCCTTCGACATGAAGTTCTTCGGCATCTTCTTCTCGTGATTGGCGATCTTGTCCAGCGGTGCCGCTTCGATCTTCCACTTATACGGCTCATCGGACACACGCACGATCACCGGCATGATCGCGTTGAGCCCCTCGGCGGCGTACTCCACCGCCTTCTTGCCCACCGCGTACGCCTGATCGACGTCGGTCTTGGACGCGACATGCCGTGCCGAGCGCTGCAGGTAGTCGGGCAACGCCCAGTGATACTTGTAGCCCAGCTTCTCGCGAACGAGAGTCGCCAGCACCGGTGCCGCACCGCCGAGCTGCGCATGGCCGAACGCATCGCGCGCGCCGGACTCGGCCAGGAATGTGCCCTCCGTGTTCTTCACCCCCTCGGATACCACGACCGTGCAGTAGCCGACTTTCTCGACCGTGGCCTGCACCTTGGCCAGAAACGCTTCGGGGTCGAACACGTTCTCCGGAAACAGGATGACGTGCGGCGCATCGTTGGGACCCGATCCCGCAAGGCCCGCCGCGGCGGCGATCCAGCCCGCGTGACGGCCCATCACCTCGATGATGAATACCTTGGTCGAGGTGTCGGCCATGGAGGCGACGTCCAGGCTCGCCTCGCGTACCGCGATGGCCGTGTACTTGGCCACGGAACCGAAGCCGGGGCAGGTATCGGTCACCACCAGGTCGTTGTCGATCGTTTTCGGAACGCCGATGCAGTTGACCTCGTAGCCCAGCGCCTGGCCGATCTTCGACACCTTGTTGGCCGTGTCGGCCGAGTCGTTGCCGCCGTTATAGAGAAAGGTGCGGATGTCGTGCGCCTTGAACACTTCGATCAGGCGCTCGTACTCGGCACGGTTCTCTTCCAGCGACTTGAGCTTGTAGCGGCAGGAGCCGAAGGCACCACCGGGGGTGTGCTTCAGGGCGGCGATGTTCGCCTTGGCTTCCTTCGTGGTGTCGATCAGCTCCTCGCGCAGCGCGCCGAGAATCCCGTTGCGCGCGGCATAGACGGGGATGCCCTTGTCCCGGGCGGTCTCGATGACGCCGGCGGCGGTGGCATTGATGACGGCGGAGACGCCGCCCGACTGGGCGTAGAGGATTTTGCCGGCGGCCATGCTTCGGGTCCTTCTGCGGGAGCGGAGCAGGGAGGGTAACGCGATGCGCGTCAAACCGCCCTACACCTGCGACATGTCGCCTGTTTGACGGCGTGGCGCCCCGCCCGTTACCTTGAGACCCATTTTCTTGTGTCCGGCGGCGGGGTTACCCCGCATGTCCGACGAACGGAGTATCAATGCGACTCGTGCTATTCGGCGCCCCCGGCTCCGGTAAAGGTACTCAGGCCACCCGCCTCAAGGAGCGCCTCGGCGTGCCGCACATCTCCACCGGCGATCTTCTGCGCGGTGAGATCAAGGCAGGCACCGAGCTCGGCCTCAAGGCCAAAGGCCTGATGGACGCCGGTCAGCTGCTGCCCGACGACATCATGCTCGGCATCATCGAGCACCGTCTGGGCGAGCCGGACGCCGGGCCGGGCTTCATCCTCGACGGCTACCCGCGCAACCTGGCCCAGGCCGACGCGCTGGACACCGTGCTGGCCCGTATCGGCCAGCCGCTGGACGTGGTGGTCAAGCTCGAGGTGCCCGACGCGGCCATCATCGGCCGCTGCGAAGTCCGTTTCGAGAAGGAAGGCCGTCCCGACGACAATCCGGACACGGTCAAGAAGCGTCTCGGCATCTATGCCGACCAGACCGCTCCGGTAGCCGACTTCTACAAGCAGCGCGGCAAGCTGCAGGTCGTCGACGGCGTCGGCGAACTCGACGAGGTCACCCAGCGCGTGCTGGATGTGCTGCCCGGTGGCGTCAAGGCCGCCAGCGCCTGACCCCCGTGCGCGTCCATATCCTCGGTATCTGCGGCACCTTCATGGGAGGGGTCGCCGCGCTGGCGCGTGAGCTCGGCCTGACGGTCGAGGGTTCGGACGCCAACGTCTACCCGCCCATGAGCACCCAGCTCGAGCAGCTCGGCATCGGTCTGATGCAGGGTTACAGGGCGGAGCATCTGCAGCCCGCGCCCGATCTGGTGGTGGTGGGCAACGCGATGACGCGCGGCAACCCGGCCGTCGAGTACATGCTCGACACGGGTATGCGCTACATCTCCGGCCCCCAATGGCTGGGCGAGACGCTGCTGGGCGGACGTGAGGTGCTGGCGGTCGCCGGCACCCACGGCAAGACCACGACCACCAGCTTGCTGGCGCATCTGCTCGAAGCCGCGGGCCAGTCGCCCGGGTTCCTGATCGGCGGTGTACCGGGTAACTTCGACGTGTCCGCGCGGCGTGGCACCGGTAAGCCCTTCGTGATCGAAGCCGACGAGTACGACTCGGCGTTCTTCGACAAGCGCTCCAAGTTCGTCCATTACCGCCCGCGCATCGCCATTCTCAACAACCTCGAATACGACCACGCGGATATCTTCCCGGACGTGGCCGCCATCCAGCGCCAGTTCCACCATCTCGTGCGGACGGTGCCCGGCAATGGCCGGCTGATCGTCAACGCCGAGGATCCGTATCTGGCCGAGGTGCTGGCCATGGGTGCGTGGACGCCGGTGGAAACCTTCGGTATCGACGCGGGCGACTGGCGCGCCCAGCTGATCGCCGCCGATGGCTCGCACTTCCGTGTGCGCCGTGGTGACACCGTGCTCGGCGAGATTCGCTGGGGTTCGCTCGGGCGTCACAACGTGATGAACGCGCTGGCCGCGCTGGCGGCAGCCACCGCCGCCGGTGCCGATCCCGTGGCGTTGCTGCCGGCCTTCGCCGATTTCGCCAGTGCCCGGCGGCGGATGGAGCTGATCGGCCAGGCAAAGGGCGTCACCGTTTACGACGACTTCGCCCATCACCCGACCGCCATTGCCACGACGCTGGCCGGCCTTCGTGCCAAAGTCGGCAAGGGTCGCATCGTCGTGGCACTCGAACCGCGCTCCAATTCGATGCGTCTCGGCGCGCATGCCGATGCGCTGGCGCCCTCGCTCGCCGATGCGGATCGTGTGGTGTTCCTGCATCGTCCCGAGCTGGCCTGGGACGCGGGCAAGGTGACCGGCGCACTCGGTGGCCGCGGAACCACCGCCTCCACCGTGGATGCCCTGATCGACGCACTGGTGGCCGAAGCGGCGGACGGCGACCAGGTCGTCTTCATGTCCAACGGTGGTTTCGAAGGAGCGCCCCGGCGCTTCTTCAACGCGCTGGACGCAGGTTAGACTCAGGGGCATGGCTGCCACCACGCCCGCACCCGATCTGCCGTTGTTTCCTCTGTCGAACGTCCTCTTTCCGGGCGGTCACCTGCAGCTGCGCATCTTCGAACCGCGCTACATCGACCTCGTACGCGAATGCTCGCGGACCGGTCGCGCGTTCGGCGTCTGCATGATTCTCGAGGGCCGTGAGGCGGGACAGCCCGCGGTGCCCGCCGCCGTCGGCACGCTGGCCACCATCACCGACTTTCATACCAGTGAGGACGGCCTGCTCGGCATCGTCGCCCAGGGCGGTCAGCGCTTTCGCGTCACCCGCACGCGCGTGCGTTCGGATGGCCAGGTGCGCGGGGACATCGCCCCGTGGGTCGACGAACCGAAGATGGAACTGCCGGCGGAATTCGGCTTGCTCGCGACGATCCTGGAGCGGCTCGCCGATCAGATGATGCCGCCGTGGCGTCATGACATGGCCGAGCGCGCCGACGACGCGAGTTGGGTCGGTTTTCGCCTTTCCGAACTGTTGCCGCTGGATCCGAACGAATGCCAGCACATGCTCGAACTCGACGATCCGCTGCAACGCCTGGCCGAATTGCGTGACATCCTCCCGCGCTTCCAGCGCCCCTAAGGGTTACCACCATGACATCGCTGAAGGGCAAGACGCTGTTCATCACCGGCGCGTCGCGCGGTATCGGGCTGGCGATCGCGAAGCGCGCGGCCCGTGACGGCGCCAACATCGTCATCGCGGCCAAGAGCAGCGTGGCCAATCCGAAGCTGCCGGGAACCATCCACAGCGCAGCCGCCGAGATCGAAGCGGAAGGTGGCGTGGCGCTGCCGCTGAAAGTGGACATCCGTGAGGAATCCGAGGTGCGCATGGCGGCGGCTACGGCAGCCGAGCGCTTTGGCGGCATCGACATCGTGGTGAACAACGCCAGCGCGATATGGCTCAAGGGTGTCGAAGACACGCCGATGAAACGCTTCGACCTGATGCACGAGGTGAACACCCGCGGCACGTTCCTGGTGACGCAGGCCTGCCTGCCGTACCTGAAAGAAGCCGCGAATCCGCACGTGCTGATGCTGTCGCCTCCGCCTAGCATCGACCCGACGTGGTACGCGCCGCATGTGGCCTACACGATCGCCAAGTTCGGCATGAGCCTTTGTGTCCTGGGTATGGCGCCCGAGTTCGCGCCGATGGGTATCGCCGTCAATGCCTTGTGGCCCCGGACGGTGATCGCCACGGCGGCCATCGCCATGATCGATGGCGTCCGCCCGCAGAACTGCCGCACGCCCGCGATCGTGGCAGATGCGGCGCATGCCATCCTGACGCAGCCTTCCCGTGATTACACCGGGCACTTCGTCATCGATGAAGACATCCTTCGCGAGCAGGGTGTCACCGACTTCGACCGCTACGCCGTGGTGCCCGGCGAACCGCTGCTGCCCGATTTGTTTCTGTAGCTACCGCGACAGCTATTCCGCGGCGTCACGAGAGCTAGCCCGTTTGGCGTATGGCCGCTTCCGGCAGGCGGCGGTACCGTCTCTCCCTGTCGCCGCCGGCTGACAACCGAGTGGCGATGTGGGGCTTGTCGGCCAGCAGGGGGTGCCGGCGGCGGGTCCGGTCATGAATCCGCGAGAGCCGGCAGCAGGCCACGTATCGTGTGAGGAGCAGGCATGTCGCGCGGGGAAATGACGGGTCGCTGTGTCGTCTGGGTGGGCAGGCCGAGCGTCGAGGAACACTTTGGTCTGATCCGGGCGGGATGGCGTACGTTGGTGGCCGATCCCGGTCGTGTGGGCGGCGACCTGCCCGAATGCGGCGAGACGGCCGTCGCCGTGGTCGACCTGCGTTCGGTGGCTCCTGAAGCCCTGAAACTCCTGCGCGAACTGCAGCGGTCGCATCCCGGCATGCCCTGGATCGGGCTCACCGGTCCACACACGCCCTCCAGCGACCCTGCCGTCCGGCTCGCCTTGCCCTGCGCGCTCGAACTCATCGACGGTGCGTCGTCGTTCGCCGCCCTGCGCCAGGCGCTGCTCAGGGTGCCGTATGAGGGTGGTCTCGATCCGCCGGACGAGCGCCCCACCGTAATGACCGGCGACAGCCCGGCCATTCGCGCACTGTCACAGAACATTCGAAAATTCGCGCCGGTCGAACTCCCGCTCCTCATTACGGGCGAGACAGGCACCGGCAAGGAAATGGCCGCCCGCGCCCTGCATCAACTCTCCGGCCGTCACGGAAAGCCGTTCGCCGCGATCAATTGCGGTGCGCTGCCGGCCAACCTGGTCCAGTCGGAATTGTTCGGGCACGAGCGCGGTGCCTTCACCGGCGCGACGGCACGGCGTATCGGCCATTTCGAGGCGGCGGACGGCGGCACCGTATTTCTCGATGAGATCGGCGACCTTCCGCTGGATGCCCAGACCAATCTGCTGCGTGTGCTTCAGGAAGGAACGATCGATCGCGTCGGCAGCTGTCAGTCCGTGCATGTCGACGTCCGTGTGCTGGCCGCCACTCATGTGGACCTGGAAAAGGCCGTCGCCCAGGGCCGTTTCCGCGAGGACCTGTTCTACCGGCTCAACGTGCTCCGGCTGCGAATGCCGCCCCTGCGGGAGCGCGCCGGCGATATCGAGCTGCTCGCCCAGCATTTCCTCGACGCGTTCCGCGAAACCTATGGCACGCGCGCACGCGCCTTCAGTACCGCCGCGCGCAAGGCGATGAACGGCTTCCCGTGGCCGGGCAATGTCCGTGAGCTGATGAACCGCGTGCAGCGCGCCGCCGTCATCGCCGACGACGCCCTCATTACGCCCGAGGATCTCGAGCTGACGCCGGACGCGCCCGGCGGCGACCGGGACAGCCTCGGCAGCGCCCGGACCTCGGCCGAGCGCGAGGCGATCGTCGATTGTCTGCGCGCCAGTGCGTTCAACATCAGCGAATGCGCACGCCGTCTGCGTGTCTCCCGCGTCACCGTCTATCGCCTGTGCAAGAAGCACCAGCTGGCGCTCGACCAGCTGCGTTGATCCGTCAGCGGAGTGAAGAAAACTCCCGGTCCTCTGGGGGACCGGGAGTTCCCATTCGTCGCTCGGCTTGGCAGGGTCGTCGGGCGAACGAACATCGCGGGCTTCACAGGGCCTTGTCCCACAGGCAGCAAACGCCGTGCCACGTGGCAGGTGCTTTGATTCGCAAGGACTTTCCCATCGAGCTGCGGCGCGTGGCCGTTCAGCCGCTGAAGCGCCGTGTCACAGAGTCGTTGCACGCGCGGTACAGCCGATCATACGATGCGGGTTCGATGTCGGACCGCAGAGCGTACCGTGCGATTCCATCCGTATCTGTAAGGGTTCCGGCGCTGCGGCCGGGCCCGGGAGTTCGTTCCATGTCCTCGCATCCTGTCGATTCCTCCGATCTCATCGGCCTCGGCAAGCGCTACTGGCTGTCCGTTTATCGTCCACGCGACGTCGTCCTCGACCATGGGAAGGGCTCCCGCGTCTGGGATACCGAAGGCCGCGATTACCTCGATTTCGGTGCGGGCATCGCCGTCAATGCGCTGGGTCATCAGGACCCGGACCTCGTCGCCGCGCTGACTACGCAGGCCGGCAAGCTCTGGCACGCCAGCAATGTCTTCTGGACCGAGCCGCCGCTGCGCCTGGCCGAAGAACTGATCGAGCACGCCCCGTTCGCCGAGCGGGTCTTTCTCTGCAACTCCGGTACGGAGGCCAACGAGGCCGCCATCAAGCTGGTGCGCAAGTGGGCCACGTCGAAGGGCCGCCCGCCGGAAGAGCGCGTCATCATCACCTTCAAGGGCTCGTTTCACGGGCGCACGCTCGCGTCGGTGACGGCTACGGCGCAGCCGAAATACCAGGAAGGTTACGAGCCGTTGCCCGGTGGTTTCCGCTATGTGGCCTTCAACGACGTGCCCGCACTGGAAGAAGCGTTTGCGCAGGGTGGCGTGTCGGCGGTGATGCTGGAGCCGATTCAGGGCGAGGGCGGTGTGATGCCGGCCGAACCCGGTTTCCTCAAGGCCGTACGCGAGCTCTGCGACAAGCACGACGCCTTGCTGGTGCTGGATGAAATCCAGTCCGGCATGGGTCGGACGGGCACGCTGTTCGCCCACGCGCACGACCATGTCACGCCCGACATCGTCACGCTGGCCAAGGCGCTGGGCGCGGGCTTCCCGATCGGTGCGATGCTGGTCGGCCCCAAGGTCGCCGACATCATGCAGTTCGGTGCGCATGGCACCACGTTCGGCGGCAATCCGATGGCCGCCGCGGTGGCCCGCGTCGCGCTGAAGAAGATCTCGTCGCCCGCCGTGCTGCTCAACGTCGAACGCCAGGCCAACGACATCCGCGCCGGACTCAACAAGCTCAACCACGACCTGCACCTCTTCTCGGAAGTCCGTGGGCGTGGCCTGATGATCGGTGCGGTGCTCGGTGATGCCTATAAGGGCCGGGCGGGTGAAATCCTCGACCTTGCCGCCGCGCATGGTTTGCTGATTCTGCAAGCCGGCCCGGATGTGCTGCGCATCGTCCCGCCGTTGACCATCACCGACGAAGAAACCGCGGAAGGCCTCGAACGCCTCAGCGCGGCACTGCACGCCTTCACCAAAGAAGCGCAGGTCGCGTGAGCGATCCTGTCGATCCGGCCGGCCTTGCCGCCCGGATCGACGATGCTCTGCTCCGGCAGGAGCCAGCCCGCTGGCGAACCCTCACCCCGGCAAAAAACGAGTGAAGCCGTGCCCCGCATTTAACGCCAGACACGGCCTCCTCATGCGTTGCTCCGCAGATATCACAGCGAAGCAAACACCTCACCTGCCACCGCCACCGTCCCCGCGATGACATCGTCATCGTGCGCGCTGGACACAAACCCCGCCTCGAACGCCGACGGCGCCAGATACACCCCACGCTCCAGCATCCCGTGGAAGAAGCGGTTGAATGCGTCGACATCCGCCTTGGTCGCCTGCGCATAGCTCTCGACGGTTTCGTCCGTAAAGAACAACCCGAACATCCCACCCACGCGATTGACGCTGAAAGGCACACCGGCACGTTTCGCCGCGCCCAGGATGCCGTCGGTCAGCTTCACGGTGCGCGCCGCCAGATCGTCATGGAAGCCCGGCGCCTGGATCAGTTCAAGCATTGCCAGGCCGGCAGCCATCGCCACCGGATTACCCGACAAGGTGCCCGCCTGATAGATCGGGCCGGCCGGAGCGATCTGCTCCATCAGGTCGCGGCGGCCACCATAGGCACCGACCGGCATGCCGCCCCCGATGATCTTGCCGAAGCAGGTCAGGTCCGGCGTGATGCCGTAGTGCGCTTGCGCGCCGCCGAGAGCCACGCGAAAGCCGGTCATGACTTCGTCGAAAATGAGCAGCACGCCATGCTCGGTGCACAGGTCGCGCAAGGCCTGGAGGTAGCCTTCCTTCGGCGGAATGCAATTCATGTTGCCGGCGACCGGCTCGATGATCAGGGCGGCGATTTCCTTGCCTTCCTGTGTAAAGAGCAGGCGGGCGGCATCGATGTCGTTATAGGGGAGGGTGAGCGTCAGGTCGGCCGACGCCTTGGGCACGCCCGGCGAGGTCGGCACGCCGAAGGTCAGTGCGCCCGAACCGGCTTTCACCAGAAAGCTGTCGCCGTGACCGTGGTAGCAGCCTTCGAATTTGACGATCTTCGAGCGGCCGGTCGCACCACGCGCCAGGCGGATCGCGGACATCGTGGCTTCCGTACCCGAGTTGACCATGCGCACCATGTCGATCGACGGCACCAGGCCAACGATGGTCTCGGCCATGGTGACCTCGGCGGGGCAGGGCGTGCCGAACGACAGTCCGTTCTTCACGGCGCGCTCGACAGCCTCGCGCACGGCCGGATGGTTATGGCCGACGACCATGGGACCCCAGGAGCCGACGTAATCGATGTAGCGCTTGCCCTCGACGTCCCAGAGGAAGGGACCGTCAGCCCGGGCGGTGAAGAACGGCTCGCCCCCGACCGACCGGAAGGCGCGCACGGGCGAATTGACGCCGCCGGGCAGCAGTTTGCGGGCGCGGGCGAAGAGTTCCTGGTTGCTGGTCATTGAATGATTCCGGGACGTGAGTCGAAAAGATCGGCGAAGCGGCGCGTCGCGGCCTGGATATCGGTCGCGGCGAAAACGGCGGAGACCACGGCAAGGTAGTCGGCACCCGCTTCGATAAGGACCCGTCCATTGTCGGGGGTGATCCCGCCAATCGCCACGACCGGCAGGCCCAGGAGGGCGACCTGCGTCAAAACGTCGTGCGGGGCGACCGGGGCATGCGGCTTGGTGGTCGACGGGTACATGGCGCCGAAAGCCAGGTAGTCCGCCCCCTCTCCCGCCAGTTGCTTCGCCCGCTCGAGGGATCCGTAACAGGAGACACCGATGATGGCGTCCGGGCCCAGTTCCGCGCGGGCTTCGGCGATCGACACATCCTCGCGGCCCAGGTGCACCCCGCCGCCGGTGGCCAGGGCGAGCGGGACGTCGTCATTCACGATAAAGGGCACGTCGTGGAGGGCGCACAGACGGGAGATCTCGTCGGCCTCTCTGCGTCGGCGGTCCGCGTCGGTGGACTTGTCGCGGTACTGAAGCATGCGGGCGCCGCCGGCCAGCGCGGCCTCGACGGCGGCGAAAAGATCGTCGCGAGGGCCGTCGGTAATCACGTAAACGCCCTTGCCATGCGGGCGGTGTCGGAGGAGGGTGCTCATACAGGTCCTTCGGAATGTGACGGCGGCGCGCTACCGTCGCCGCGCCGGGGGTGACAGAATGGGGGACTTTCCCGTTTGACGACAGTACGCAAGCCATGAGCCAGAGCACTGAAACCACCCTTCGCAAATGGATGTGCGTCGTTTGCGGCTTCATCTACGACGAAGCCCTGGGCCTGCCGGATGAAGGCATCGAGCCGGGTACGCGCTGGGAGGATATCCCGGATACCTGGACCTGCCCCGACTGCGGCGTGACCAAGGACGATTTCGAGATGGTCGAGCTGGACTGACAGACGCCGCCGTGCTTGACGGATAGCGTCCGGCGATGGGGCTGACATCGTTTCGCCCCATTCCGCCTGCGATAACGCAGGAAACCCTGCTTCCATAGCTCCACGGCCGCGCAACGCGTGCCTATACGTGGAGGAAGCACTCATGCAGCGATTCATACCTTTCGAAGATCAGTGGGACGAGCTGGCCGCTCTGGATCCATCGCGGCTGTTGCCGTACCACGTCGACGTACCCTGTGAGCGCGGGCTGTCGTCCGATCAGCGCACCGTACCGGGATCGCCCTCGATGGTCAGTGTCTCGCCCAGCTTCAGCCCAAGCTTGCCCGCGGTGCCCGCCTTGAGCTCAAGCACGTATCGCGCGTACTGACCGCCGCTGGGATAGATCGCACAGGGATCGGCCTTGCAGGGCTGCGCGTTGAGCTGCATGGAGACCAGCTGGCGATCCTTGTTGAAGTAGAGGATGTCCAGCGGGATGAGGGTGTTCTTCATCCAGAACGCGCGTGGTTCGTCATCGACGAAGACGAAGAGCATGCTGTGATCGGCCGCGAGCTCGGTGCGATTCATCAATCCGAGCTCGCGCGACGCGTCGTCGGTGGCGAATTCGGTGGAGAACGTCTTGCCATGGAGCGTGACCGACGGGGCGGTCACGGCGTAAGCGCCGTGAGTAACGAAAAGCAATGCGATAAAGGCAGCGCGACGTAACATCAAAAGACACCTTATAAGTATGAGGAGATGGATTAAGTCTAGCGTGTGACTTTTTTTCAGAAAGATGTCGAAAACCCCTTCACAGATCGTCGATACGACCCTATACTTCTCTTCTGGTCGCGAACAAAGCAGCCCACGCGACAGTTCCTAAGTTCTTCTGCTTCACCAACAATCTCGAAAAAAAGTTTCACGAGGGTGTTGACGGAAACGAAAAACGATATAGAATGGGCGGCTCACTAGGACGAAACGTCCTGACGCCGAAAGCGAA